>JAQVBA010000088.1 GCA_028690555.1 Acholeplasmataceae bacterium | reverse complement strand
CTAATTTCTTTTTTTTAGTTCATTTTCTGTAAAGATAATCGGTATTGTCATGAAAATGCTTTGTCCGAATACTAACGATAGACTTACCCATGTGATTTGTTCAACGGATTGGTTATATAGAAAACTCATGAGGATAATTGTCAAAATCAATATTAACAAGCCTTCATAAAACCAAAACTTACCAAAATAATGATGAGCAAATAACCATGATTTATCATCTTTCATCGATCTTGTTGTTCGGTATCCATAGTATGTATTGATTTTTTTGGCGGATGAAACCAAAAGACTAACCCGAAAATAATCATGAATAAAGGAATTAAAAAACTAAACCCAAACATTAACCACCAAAACCATTGCATCATTTTTACCTCATAGAACATACTTTTTGATAATGATGATATAGAGATACCCTCAGATCATCTTCGATTCTTTTTAAGCTTTTTTTCAGCATACATCGCTTGATCGGCTAAATTAATGAGTTCATCAGCGCTATCTCCATCAAGAGGATAAATGGCATACCCTAGACTCATATCGCCATATGGAATTTCTCCAATCATTTTACGTCTTACATCACTTTTGAACTCATCTTTATTAAAGTCATCAATGCCTTTTGTTAATAGACCGATAAATTCATCACCAGCGAATCTATAAACCTCACCTTGATTATCGATGACTTCTTTTAATACTTTTGCGAAATCTTTTAAATAGATATCCCCTATGGAATGATCGTAATTGTCATTTATTTCTTTAAGATTATCTAAGTCCATAAATATGACAAGAAAGGTTTGTTTATTTTCAATGTAATAATCGATTTGACGAAAGAGTGAATAGCGATTTTTAACACCCGTTAATGCATCATTAAGCGCAATCGTTGTCATTTCTGCAGATTCTTTGACTAAAGTATTCATTTTCATCGATAAAATTTCTTTATCATGTTCTGTGTCTTTTTTTAATTTAATCTCATTAAATAATGAAAACATGATGGAATAGATAACTAGTGAGAGAAATAGACCTAAATAAGCATGAATAAAATAATTTGGTCGTTCAAAAATCGGATTGGGAACAAATAGTACAAAATAGGCCAAAGCGTATGACAATAAGAGTGCAAAGTTTAAAATCCACCAACCTTTTGTCAGTATTTCAGCCATTTTAATATAAATTGGTCGAATATATTTTATTAATATCGGAAGAAAAAATGCATAAGTTAAAACACGAGCTAATGTATCAATTAACCCATTATTTTCCCCATAAAAGATATAAGATGCTAAAAGTCCATTGATAATCGCGACATTCCCAAAGACTTGAACAGTCAATAAAGCGAAAACAACCTTCGAGAACTTATAATTTGATAAAAAATAAAATAATAAAATATGTGGGATTGAAAGTGTTATAAAATAGAATCTAATATAAAAAGATAATCCTAAGTATGTAATGATGAATGCATTAATTAGTATTAAAAGTAACGAACTAAGAATAATAATGATTGTATTTCTTTTTTTAGGATCCTTCAAAGGTATTAATAACAGAAAAAAATAAACTGCAAATACATGTGAAACAACTAATCTTAAAATATCTGCATTAAACATGATCGTTTATTACCTTTCTTATCAACGTAGGATGAATTTTTGGAGTATTTATTTAAATAAATAACGACTGGAAAAGTTTCATTATTTAAATTATATCATATCATTCACTATAGACTCCAGCATAAAAAACAAAAGACTAAGAATAAATTCTTAGCCTTAATATATAATCTCTAAATTGTACTTATGCTTGCTTTTTATCAGCAATTATATCATCAATGATTTTTGAGACTTCATCAATGACTTCAATCAATGTTTGATCTGTAGATAAATCTACACCAACCATTTGTGCAAGTTCAAGTGGTGTTTTGGTTCCTCCAGCTTTTAAGACTTCAATCCAATCTCTAGGTTCAATTGTTTTATTTTCAATCATCTTAGATACTTTTGTTCCAAGTGTTAGGCCTGCTGAATAAGTATATGGATATAAGCCCATAAAGTAATGAGGTTGTCTCATCCATGTTAAACCCGCCCAATCTGGAATTTCTACAGCATCACCCCAGAATTTTCTTAAGACACCAAGTTTTAGGTTATTAAGAATATTAGCTGAGAGCGGTTGTTTATTGTCGACTCTTTGATAAACTTCTCTTTGGAAAGCAGCTTCTAGTAAATGCGTGACACAATTATGATAATACGTTCTTGAAATCATCACGGATTTAATCCATGTTTTTTCTCTGTTTGTCTTAGCTTTTTTAATGAGATGATTAGCCATGAGTAATTCATTAGTTGTTGATGGCGCTTCAATAAAATACATCGAAGGTCTTGTATTCAAAATCTTTTGATATTTATTGGCATATTGGAAATGACCGGCATGACCAAGTTCGTGTGCTAAAACCATGACTTCATCCATTTGCCCATTCCAATTGATTAAGATATAGGATGAGGCACCATAAGGAGATGAACAGAAACCACCAGTTGATTTTCCTTGATTTTGTGGAAAATCAATCCATCGTTCATCAAATGCACGATTGACAATTTGATTATATTCACTACCTAAAATGGATAATCCTTCAATGAGTGACGCTTTAGATTCTTCAATCGTTACTTTCGGTTCAAATGTAGGATCTACTGCAATTTTTAAATCGGCATAAGTCATTTTATCCAGTCCATGAACCTCTTTAAGTAATGTTGCATATCTTCTCATCGCTGGAGCAAGCCTATTCATGATTTGATCAATTTGTCTGTCCATAAAGTCTTTTGTTACTTTTTGACTATCGAGTAAATAATCAAATACATTATCAAATCCTCTGAGTTCAGACATGATCTTTTCTTTTTGGACATGTGCTTGATAGTTGCTTGCGAACCCATGTTGATATTCAGAAAGCTTTTGGTAGAATGTTTCATAAGCTTTTCTTCGCACTTTTGTGTTTTCTTCATACTCGTATTCATTTTCAAAAAGCGTAAATGAGTTGGGATATGTTTTATCATCAACAACAAAATCATCAAATTTCATATCTGCAAGTTTAAATCGATTATAGTTCGAATAAGATGCGTTTAACACCGGTGATAAAGCAACCAGTGTTTTTTCAACTTCTGGGATAAGTGTGTGTTTCTTATCTTCTAAAATCTCTTTTAAATAATAAGAATTATCTTGATTAGCTCTAGCGGCTTCTAATAATAATTCATCACTGGCTTGTTTTAATTCATTTTGAAAAAAAGCCATCTTTTTTGAAATACTTTGAAAGCGTAGCATCGCTTTTCCTTGACGCATTTGATTATCTTCAGAAATTGAGTCCGTGGAAGATTGTAATGAACCATAGGCACCAATTCGAGACATTCTTGCTTGAATATCTTGATATACAGAAAGTGCATCATTGATTGATTCTTTTGTTGTAAGTTTGTTTTCATAAGCTTGACAAAATAAATTAATATCTTTTTCTACAACATCAAAAGCTTCAAGATAACATGCTTCAGATTTAAATAAATTCGCCATATCCCATGTGTATTTCACATCAAGTTCATGACGCTTTGGTAATTGTTTTTTCAATTTTCTCACTCCTTTAAAAAAATTATAACATAGCTTATGAAAGAGTTTTCATTTTCATCAAAATTATGGTTCAAATTCGATATTTTAATAAAAAAAGGATTTGATATTTTCAAATCCTTTTTTTATATGAAAATTTAATCTATCACTTGTTTTGACCAAACTGTTAACACTTTATTATTCGTGATTGATAATATGTTTAAAAAGTCTCTTCAAATCCTTTTCACTCAAAAATGGATATAACCCATCAATTTGATCTTCGGTAATATTTCCGGCAATGTACTCATCCACAATGAAAGAAAGTGATTCATCATCGACAAATGGGGCAATTGCCATTGGATTTAATTTGGGATGTCCTCCAGCCATTGCTTTTTTGAATAAAGATGTGGCTTGCTCTTTTTCTAAAAAGGGTAATACTGCCATGATATTGATATCATGTAAACTCTCATCATTCGCTAAAATCTTTTCAAGAAGCTCATGTATGGTTTCACTATCCATAAATGGAAGCATTTGCATCAATTTATGCATTCTTGATCTTTGTTTTGGTTCTTCTGATTTAGTTTCTTCCTTAGGAGTTTCTAAGGACTTTATCAATGTTTGTTTTTCATTTTCATCCGTAAAAACTAAAGGTTCTTGATT
>JAQVBA010000087.1 GCA_028690555.1 Acholeplasmataceae bacterium | reverse complement strand
GAGGATCCACCTAAACACGTGTATCTTATTTTGGCAACAACAGATCCTCAGAATCTTCTTGCAACAATTAAAGGGCGTTGTGCTACATTTGAAATGGGTATTTTAACAGACAAAGAAATGTATAAGCTTCTTAGGAAAGTTGTAATTGAAGAAGAAGCTGTTATTGAAAAAGAAGTTTACGATCAAATAATACAAGACAGTTTAGGTCATCCAAGAAACGCTTTGCAAATACTTGATTCTGTTCTTGCTGTGGAACCTGAAATGCAATTATCTGTTGCTAAAAAATCAGCAGAATTACAATCAAAAGCTATAGAGCTTTGTAGGGTAATAACTAATCCAAACGCTAGTTGGAAAAAAGTTTCTACTATACTTTTGGGACTAAAGGATGAACAAGCGGAGACAATCCGTCGTGCAATTTTAGGATACTGTCAAGCTATTTTGCTTAAAAATGCGAATGATCATGTTGCGTTTGTTATGGAACAGTTTTTAGAACCTTTTTATAATACAGGATTCCCTGGTTTAACTTACGCTTGTTATTATGTTGTGAAAGGCGAAAATTAGTTGTTATTGCCTTAAATGAAACTAGTTTGAGTCGTATTATATATTGTGTAACAAAATGTTAAGAGGGAGGGTTATTAATGCGAGAAAGTAATTATACAGAGGACATTCGTATTGATGAAACGGTGTTGGACATTGAGTGGTTGGAACAGCCTACCCAAATGTTCAAATATGCAAAACTTACCGCAGAAGCAAAACAAGCACTTGATAAAGCTAAGGATAAAGTTGAATATGTTCGTGCAGAACTTGATAGTAAAATACGACGTGATCCAAAAGAGTATGGAATGGAAAAAGTTACAGAAGGTGCAGTTATGAACACAATAATTCTTCAAGAGGAATTTATTGAAGCTCAACAAGCGTATCTTGATGCTAAGTTTAATTTCGATATTGTTAGAGGTGCGTCTGAAGCTATAAGTGCTAGAAAGGATGCTCTTGAAAATATGGTTAAACTTTATGGTATGCAGTATTTCGCGGGACCTCGTGTACCTCATGATATAACTGATATGCGCAAACGTAAGGCTGAAGTAAATGAAACAAAAGCGGCAAATAAAATTGCGGGTAAATTGAAGAAAAAGGAGAGAGAATAATGCGTACACATTTTTCAAGAGAAGAACAGTCTTATTTTCGTAAGCGTATTGTTGAAATTAAAGAGGAAAAAATACTAGATATTCGTAATCAGTATAACCATCGCTGGTTATCTTGTGACGAAAAACTACAGCTTATTGCATCAGAACAGATTCCTTTTAATGCTCCTTCTTTGTCAGAACTGGGAAAACATCCATATATGCAGTATTTGAGTTGTTACGATTTTTCAGAGTATGAAACTCCTATTTGTACAGACGAATTAAGTGAAAAAAGACAAAAGGATGTAGAAATAGAAGCCCGTGCATTAGCGGATTTTCTTATGACAAACGAAGAGAGTTATCGTCCTACTTTTTTACGTAAATTAGGTGAATTTGAAAGAAGGATTTTTTAGTATGATATATAATACAATTATTGCTCTAGTAGGGATGGCAACAGTTCTCCTTATTTTTTATTTCATAGTTCCTGTTATTATCTTTTTAACGGTTAAAATGTATTGGAACGCTAAGTTCCAAGCGTTTTCTGAATCGTTTTTGGAGTCAAGCGCGAAAAGCACAACAATTCGTGATCTCATAAATCGAGTAGCAAAAGACTAAGGAGGAGACAATATGAAGAAAAACAAAGGTAAGAAAGAAAGTGTATGGAAAAAGGCGGTAGCTTCTAACACAGAGAAGCAGACAAAACAGGCATCAAAGCTAGGGTACTTTATGCTCCCCAAAAATGTTAAGCTGTTTAAAGAGACACCTGGTAGTAAAGCAAGATTGGATTTTCTTCCTTACGTAGTAACAGACCCAAATCACCCAGATAAAGATGAAGATAATGGCGTAGCTGTTGTAGGTTCTCAGTGGTATAAAAGGCCGTTTAGAATCCACAGAGGTATAGGTGTTAATAATGAATATGTTGTTTGTCCTACGTCTATAGGAAAGAGATGCCCTATATGCGAATACAGAGCAAAAAGACAGAAGGAAGGGGCTCCTAAAGAAGAGCTTACTGCACTTAATGCGACACATCGTAATCTGTACATTGTTATTCCTAAAGACGCAAAGGATTTTGATGAAGTTCCTCATGTTTGGGAAATTTCGCAGTTTCTTTTTCAGGATAAGTTGAATGAGGAAATACAGGAAGATGAAGACAATGCTTGTTTCCCAGCACTTGATGAGGGTAAAACTGTAAGAATTCGTTTTACAGAAGAAACTTTTATGAAAAACAAATATGCTGATGTAAGTAGAATTGATTTTGAAGACAGAGATGAATATCCCGAAAGTCTTCTTAAGACAGTTCCTAATCTTGATGAAGTGCTACAAATTCTTACTTATAAAGAACTTGAAGCTAAGTTTTATGAAGTTGTAGCGGATGATGATGAAGAAGAAGAAAAGGAAAAGTCAACTCCTCGAAAGAAAACAGAAATAAAATCACTTGACGAAGACGACGAAGATGAGGATATAGACGAAGATGACGATGATGATGACGAGGAAGAAGTGAAACCAGCACCAAAGAAAAAAGGTCGACCTTCTAAAAAAGTAGTTGAAGAAGATGAAGATGACGAGGAAGAAGATGAAGAAGACGACGAGGATATAGACGATGACGATGACGATGACGAGGATATAGACGACGAAGACGAAGACGACGACGAAGAAGAAGAAGAAGAAGAAGTACCTCCAAAAGGAATGGTTAAGGTTAAATGCGTCGCTTGTGGAGGAACAGGCAAAAATTCTAAAGGAGGCGTTTGTTCTCCATGTAAGGGGAAAGGGTACAAGCTAGTGCCTTCAAAAAAGTCTGTTATTGAAGACGATGATGAAGAAGAAACACCCACACCTAAGAAAAGCAAAGGCAAGGAAAACAAATGTCCATATAAACACACGTTCGGAGAGGACACAGACTCATTTGACGACTGTAATCACTGTAAGGTGTGGCAAGCCTGCTACGATGCAAACGACGCATAATTAACCTTTATAGGGCAGGGTCTTTTATCACCCTGCCTTTTTCTAATTATAAAAGGAGTGTTTAAATGAGAACTAAAATGGCAGACCAACGAAAAGAAGCATTAGAGGAAGAAGTAATTCAACCCGTTTATGACGAAAATTCTCCTAGGGTTTCTACAGGTTCTACACTTCTTGATTTAAATATTTCCGGTGATACTTTTTACGAAGGAGGTTTACCTGGAGGTATTTTTGTTGAAATATTTGGTCCTTCTGGAGCAGGAAAAACTGTTCTTCTTTGTCAAATAGCCGGCAACTTGTTTAAACAAGGTGGGCAAATTTTGTTTCGAGATCCCGAAGCAAGATTAAACACTCAGTTTGCTAAAATGTTTGGTATGATAAAAGAAGATATAACGTATGATACTCCAGACACAATTACAGAAGTGTTTGAACCTATTCGTAAATGGAAACCAGAACCTACAGATATAATGCACGGTGTTTTTATTGACTCTATGGCCGCCTTATCCACTGATATGGAAATGGATGGCACAGATAAAATGGGAATGAGAAGGGCTAAAGAATTTAGTGAGTCTATGCGTAAAGTTTGTCGTGTAATCACCCAAAAGAAATTTCTTGTTGTGGGTTCAAATCAAGTTAGACAAAATTTAGATGCAGGCCCTTATGGAGAAAAAGATATTAGTCCTGGAGGTCGTGCGTTGGCGTTTTATGCTTCTGTTCGTCTTAAATGCAGTAGTCCAAAAAAGATTAAACTAAAGAAAACATTCCATGGTAATGATCTTGAACGTGTTATTGGTGTACAGACAGAAGTTCTTGTTGCTAAAAATTCTGTGAATAGACCATATCGTTCAACACCGATTTCGATTGTTTTTGATTATGGAATTGATGATGTGCGAGATAACCTTGTATACTTAAAAAAAATGATGGGTGCTTCCACATATATTTTAGGAGGAGAAAAAATAGGTAAGAGTCTTGATAGTGCTATTACTTATGTTGAAGAAAATAATTTAGAATCAGCATTAAAAACTGAAGTGATAGAGCTTTGGCGTGAAGTTGAATCTCAGTTTGAATCAAAGCGTAAGGAGAAGATCTAATGGGATTTGCAGAAGAAAAGTATACAGAAGAATATTTTCT
>JAQVBA010000086.1 GCA_028690555.1 Acholeplasmataceae bacterium | reverse complement strand
GCAAAAAGAGCAAATTTAAAAGTTGCCATGTTTGAAAAAGACACACCAGGTGGACAACTCTCTAAATATAATGAGATTGAAAACTACACAGGTGCGAAAAAAGTTGCAGGATATGAGCTCGCAACCATGATGATTGATCATGCGTATGATTTAGGTGTTGAAGTCATTTATGATGAAGTAACAAAAGTTGAATTAGAAGGAAACAAAAAAATAGTGAAAACACCGAATGCAACTTACGAGGCTAAAGCTGTCATCGTCGCAACCGGTAATGTTCCAAGACGTTTAGGTGTTGAAAATGAAGATGAACTTGCGATGAATGGGATTAGTTGGTGTGCTATTTGTGATGGCCCACTTTACAAAGATCGTAAGGTTGTTGTTATTGGTGGAGGTAATTCAGCAGTTGAAGAAGCCGCTTATTTATCGACTTTAGCGACACATGTCACCGTTGTCCAAAATCTTGATGATTTAACTGCCGACATGAAAGCTCAAGATATTTTAAGAAAACAACCAAATGTTGATTTTCACTATGGATCAGTTGTCAAGAAGTTTTTAAAAGACGAAAAAGGATTAACTGGTGTAGTGATTACGAAGAAAGACAAGTCAGAAGTAGAAATTAAAGCTGATGGTGTTTTTGAATATGTTGGTTTAATTCCAGTCACAACGATGGTTAAGGATTTAGGCGTCACAAATGATTATGGTTATATCATAACCAATGAAAAAATGGAAACTAAAGTTCCTGGCATCTATGGTGCCGGTGATGTGAACCAAAAACAAATTAGACAAGTTGTTACTGCAACTGCAGATGGGGCTATTGCAGTACAAAATGCTTTAAGATATTTAGAGACTTGGGAATAAAAAATGAGTTTTGCCAAAACTGTAAAAGAAGAATTGGTAACCATCCCCGTAGAACTTGAAGAACAACTCGCTGAATTCTCAGCTTTCATCAATTCAAATGCGGAATTTCATATTGAAAATCGAGAAAAAATGCTTGATTTCAAAACCAATAATCCAACCGTTGCAAAACGGTTTTTACAGTTAACAAGAGCGCTATATCAGGCAGAAACAAGTTTGATTACCCAAAAGCAACAACGATTAAAACAAAGACAAACGATTATTATTCGTATTCAATCAAAAGTTGAAGACATTCTATCTGAACACGGATTACTAGAAAATCCATTAGAATACCAAGAGATGATGACACGTTCAGACGAAGCTAAAAGAGCCTATTTAAGAGCAGCCTTTTTAGCATATGGATCAGTGAATCACCCAAAGACTGCGGAATATCATTTAGAAGTTTTTTCAAGAGATTCGGATCAAATCGTGTTCATTCAAAATCTTATGGTTCATTTTGATCTCAATGCTAAAATTACAAAAAGAAGGAACGGTTTTATCGTCTATTTAAAAGATGCTGAAGGCATTAGTGATTTTTTACAAGTCATGGGTGCTCAAAATTCTGTTTTCCAATTTGAAGATATTCGCATTAAAAGAGATTTTAACAATTCGATTAATCGTTTAATGAATTGTGAAATTGCGAATGAAAAGAAAATATTTGTTGCAGCAAACGATCAATTGAAAGATATCGAAGTCATTGAAACTTATATTCCTGAAACACAAATTGATGAAAAAACAAAACAAATTATCGCTTTAAGAAAAGAATATCCAGAAGCCTCTCTTTTAGAACTCACGACGTATTATGAAGATTCATATCAAGAACAAATCTCAAAATCAGGTTTAAACCATCGACTTAAAAAGATTAAAATGATGGCTGATCAGATTAGAGAGGAGAATGACCTATGATTTATGGTATTGGAACAGATCTTCTGGATTTAGAACGTATTAAACATTGGCTAGAAGATCATAAGTATATTTCTCGTATATTATCGAAAGAGGAAATTGAATTTTTTCAATCGATTAATTCACTTGAACGTAAACTTACGTATTTAGGTGGAAGATTTGCAGCAAAAGAAGCCATATTTAAAGCCATGAGTCATACAGAGAATCACACAAATTTTAATGACCTTTGTATTTTAAATGATTCACATGGAAAACCATATCTTAAATCACACCCATTTGATTCTAATTTCTCGTTTATAATCTCGATTTCACATACCGAAAAACAAGCGATTGCTTTCGTGATTTGTGAAAGGGTTTAACATAATTTTCCATCTTGTTGAATAAGATAGATAATTTCGGTATAATGCTAATGATAGGAAGTGACGACCATGGCAAACAACAAAAAACAACAGCCAAAAAAAGCAGAAATTAAACAAACTCAAACCACAAAACCTGTGGTTAAAAAGAATGAAAAGAAAGAACCTTCTAAACAAGAAATTATGTTCTTTCGAATCGGCATTATCGTAATTACATTAACCATAGCGGTTGCAGCAATTATTATGCTTGTAACATATTTTATGGATAAAGAAACTGAAGAACAACCATTTACCGATCAACTTCAAATTACCGAAGATGATTTAGTGCATTTAATGATCAATGATCCAACATTTGGATATGTGGTCGATCGTGATTATTTCACAAAATATGATAACTATTCAGAATGGCTTACAATGATTAATAGCAACGATGAAATTTTCATTTACTTTTATAAATCATCTGAAGTCAATTTAGATACAGAAACAATCATTAATGACATAGATTTTGAAGGCGAGGCGTTCTTTTTCCTGGACTTAGACGTTTTTACAACGATATATGAAAATGAAAATCTAGAGCATTTAAACCTATTAGTTGATGAACCAGAAATGTTAGTGATCTTTAATACAGTGGATCAAGGATTTGAAACGATTTACGAACCATCATCGATTCAATTAAAGATAAACGAATTTAACTAATCACATAAGGGCATTGCCCTTTTGTCTTATAAAGGAGTTATGAACTATGCATGAAAGTATCATTTATGAAATTAAAAAGAGTCTAAAAATCTCTGAAAATCAAGTGAAATCCGTCTTAGAATTGCTCGATCAAGGCAACACAATCCCTTTTATTGCGCGCTATCGTAAAGAAGTGACTGGTGGGCTTGATGAAGAGCAAATCAATGAAATCTTTAAGCTTTGGGAATATGGGAAAAACCTTTTAGATCGAAAAGAACAAGTCATTCGTTTAATTGATGAAAAAGGTATGCTCACAGACGAGTTGAAAACAGAAATTCTGAAGGCTGAAAAACTGGTTGAAGTCGAAGATTTATATCGTCCATTCAAAGAAAAGAAAAAGACAAAAGCAACAGAAGCGATTGCAAAAGGTCTTGAACCGCTTGCTAATTATCTTTTGTTATTTCCGAAAGAAGATGTTTCATTAGAAGCTGAAAAATTCTTGAATGATCAAGTGCTCACGGTTGAGGAAGCCATTGAGGGTGCGAAATTCATTATTGCTGAAATGATTTCTGATGATGCAAACTATCGAAAAGCACTTCGTGAAGAAATGATGCGTAGTGGTATCATGATTACTCAAGTGAAGAAAAATGCAGAAGATCCTAAAAAAGTGTATGAAATGTATTATGACTACAATGAACAAGTATCTAAAATTAAACCACATCGTATTTTAGCAATTAATCGCGCTGAAAAGGAAAAAGTGATTACTGTTAAAATCGATTTAGATAAAACTATCATGACTAACTTTTTAGAATTTAAAGTGATCAAAGATGAAAATTCAACCGCAGTTAAATATATTAAAGAAGCGATTGATGATTCACTTAAACGTTTAATCTATCCTTCATTGGAAAGAGAAGTTAGATCTGAATTAAATGATGTTGCTGAAGAACAAGCGATTGATATCTTTAGTGTCAATTTACAAAAGTTATTATTGCAACCCCCACTAAAAGGTAAAGTAATTTTAGGCATTGACCCCGCATTTAGAACGGGTTGTAAATTATCTGTGGTATCTGAAACGGGACAAGTCTTAGAAAAAGGTGTGATTTATCCACATGAAAAACAACTTGGTGGAACAATCACTGAAAAACAAGTTCAAGAAAGTCAAAGAGATTTATTAAGACTAATTAGAAGATATAAAGTTGAATTAATCGCTATCGGTAACGGTACGGCGAGTAGAGAAACTGAGAGTTTTGTCGCTGATCTCATTAAGACAACAAGTATGACGGTTCAATACGTGATAGTAAACGAAGCTGGCGCTTCTGTTTACTCAGCAAGTGAACTTGCAAGAGAAGAATTTCCCGATTTTTCAGTAGAAGAAAGATCAGCAGCATCGAT
>JAQVBA010000015.1:11477-20797 GCA_028690555.1 Acholeplasmataceae bacterium | reverse complement strand
CACAAACGCTTTTAAAGTCATAAGCTTTTGCTTCCTCAATCAGTTTATCAATTTGTGCATTGGTGACATTAGCACCTAATTTCGTGTGGTCAATCATTTTATTCAGTTGCATGAATAAATCCTTCCTTTCGTTTTTGATTTATAATTCTTTGTTGAAAATATTGAACAAGTGGTCCATTGAATAACACCATCATCAGTGTCATAATATTCACTTGTGTCCATAATAATTTAGTGAATATCCCTAGGGTAATTGCAATAATGAAGAATGTACCTTCAATAATCATCTTTGAATATCTAATGCTATGAATCTTTCTATCGATGACATGCATTAAGCGTTCATAAGGAGAAACAGATAATCCAGTCGTAATCGTTATCGCAGTACCAATCGCAATCACAATTAAACTTATAATTGATAAAGGAATTTGAACATAAATGGATGATAATACGGTTTCTGGAATGAGATCAAAGATGAGTTTCCATAAATCAATAAAAATCCCAACGAGAAATAAAAATGAAATACTTAAAATAATATCTTTCTTTCGATCAAATATAAACCCTACCATTGCTACGATTAGCCCAGTTAAAATCGCCATCGTTCCTAATGATAAAGGTGTAATCACATACATAAAATAATTAAATGCATCAATGGGTGACGCACCTAATCCGGCATAGATGATACCCACAATTCCTAAAGATACCAACATAAAGCCGCTGATATGAATCACTATTTTCTTGGTCAAGCCATACTCCTTCTAGTCCAACAAACGCTTGATGCTTTCTTTTGCAAACGTATGGTTGATCTTCATAAATTTTGTCTTTTTCATCACTTTAAAGACTTTTTTACTCAATTTCTTTGAAATCACTTTAGTTCCTTTAATAAATCCTGGAACATCTTGAACAAATTTTTCAATCAAGGGATAAAGTTCATCATAACTAATGACTTTAATCTCATTATTTACACGATAAAAGATGTAATCAAGATAAGGAGGAAAAACAGTAAGTGTATGTTCCTTCCATTCAATACCTAAAGCTAGAGATTTCTCTTCAGTCGTTAATAAATGGTATCTTGGTACATAAGTATCAAGCTCTTGATAGTATTTTTGAAGTTCTAAAATATCATCCATATAGCGAAAAATTGCATTTGATTTCTCTTTAGATAAACGGTGATAATCACCTAAAATCACAGGATTTTTCTTTATATAGGCTTCTTTTAGCATTTCAAATGCTTTCATGATGAGTTCCATTTTAAAGGGTTTTACATCTTCAAGCATTTCATTGTATACATGAAAATCATAGGCATCACACACACGTTTCACAATATCGAACACTTGTTTTGCGATATAGTAAGGTGTTAAAAGTGATAATTCTAAATGAAAATTCAAATCAAGAAATTTTGGACTCAAACGATAAATATCAGGGACACACGATTTTGGTGTAATGATAAATTTTGCTTTGTATTCAAGCCTTGGATGTTCATAGTTCATCCGAACACTTTCTTGATCGATTTCAACGGTAAAACCTTCGATACGTTCAAAAAAACTAATGAGACTATCGACATCGATTTTCCGCGATTTTTCTTTGAAAAAATGAATATTGAATTGCGCCATGATTTCACCACCCTAGTATTAGTTTAACATAGTTAAAAGAAATAAGACTATTCGTTACCTAAGATTTCATTCAACCAAGAATAATCTGTGCGATCTAATTTAAGTGGTGTGATGGAAATGTAACCTTCATCATAAGCAATAACATCACTTTCAGGTTGTTCTTGATAATGTATAATGGAACTCTTAATATGAAAAATATCCACGCGTTCACTTTTGATAAATTCCGCATGTTGTAATCTCAATCCCATCGTTGTAATCTTAACTCCAAGAGGTTTTGGGTAGCTTGCTTTTGGATAATTGATATTTAAAATTCCAGGACCTTCATATAACTTAGCTTCAATGATTTCATCCATCAATTTGATGGTTTCATCCACTAAGTAACTTAAATTGGTGTGTGGTGCTGAGATTGCAATGGCTGGAACACCCAGTATTTTAGCCTCTAAGGCTGCAGAAACTGTTCCGCTATAAAAGATATCCTTTGCAATATTAGGACCATAATTAATGCCTGAAACGACCAAATCAAAATCAACATTGAAAACTTTTAAACCAAGTCTAGTCGCATCTGCAGGCATGCCATCAACGACTAACGTTGCTTCTGAACCAGGTATAGGATCTACCATAAATGTTTCGATTCTACTTTTGATGGTAATTCCATGACTTTTAGCACTTTGGTGCTCTTTTGGTGCAGATACATAAATATTTCCAAAAGGTTGTAATGATTTCACAAGCAAGGCTAAACCATCTGCTTGATAACCATCATCATTGACCACTAAAATGTTCATTTTTCTCCTCCAATGACATCATGACAACGATCACATAATCCATTTTCATGGACATGCGGTACAATATTCCAACAACGTTCACAAACAATGCCTTCAGCAACTAATACTTTCACGTCACGTTCATTGCTTGCTGTAACATCTACACTAGAAACCATCAAGACTTGATTGAGTTTGATGTCAAGATGTTTGATTGCTTCTAAATCTTTTTTTAGTAGCTTTAATTCAAGTTTCGCTTGTAAAGATTTACCAATCAGTTTTTGTTCTCTTGCATCTTCTAACTTTTTCAATATCAGTTCTCTAATATCCATGAAAAGGTCAAAATCTTTTAATAGGGGTTGATCAAAATTTTCATGTACTTTTGGCATATATTCTAAATAGACATCTTCTTCATGTGTGAATGGTAAAATACCATAAGCTTCTGATGTCGTATGTGGAATTATTGGCGTTAAAAGCTTTAATAAGCCTAACGTGATATCATAAATAACCGATTGAACCATCCGTCTTTCCTGATGATTTTCTTTTTCGATATATAAAATATCTTTTGTGAAATCTAGATAAAAAGCAGATAATTCATTGATCATGAATGGAACTACAGTACGGTAAACACGATCAAACTGATAATTTTCGTAAGCGTCTAGTATTTGATTTTCAATCTCTTCATATTTTTCAGTCATGACTTTATGTAGTGGTAGTCGGTCGTTTTTACTTACATAGTTCACTTTTGGATCAAAACCATTTAAATTACCTAACATAAATCTAAATGTATTTCTGATCTTTCTGTAACCTTCTGCAATTTGTGTCATCATCTCATTGGATATTCTCACATCACTTTGATAATCAACGGTTGCGACCCAAAGTCTAAGTAAATCGGCACCTTGTTGCTTCATAATCGCAAGTGGATCGACTGTATTCCCAAGAGATTTACTCATTTTTCTACCTTGACCATCTAACACGAATCCATGAGAAACGACTTGTTTATATGGTGATTGATTCAATGCTGCAACACCCGTGATTAGTGATGAATTAAACCATCCACGGTATTGATCTGAACCTTCTAAGTATAAATCAGCTGGATAATTTAACCCATTTGCTTCTAAAACGCTATGCGAAGTCCCTGAATCAAACCAAACATCCATGATATCAGTTTCTTTTTTAAAGATGCCATTTGGACTTCCAGGGTGTGTATAACCTTCTGGAAGTAATTCTTTCGCTTCTTTCAAATACCAAATATTTGATCCGTGTTTCTCAAATAAAGATGCAACATGAGCTAAGACATCTTGATCCAAAATTGCTTCATGATTTTCTGCATAAAATACAGGAATTGGAACACCCCAAGCACGTTGTCTTGAGATACACCAGTCTTCTCTGCCTTCAATCATATTTGAAATACGCAATTCACCCCATAAAGGAAGCCAATCAATTTTTTTAACTTCATCTAATAATTCATTTTTCAATTGATCGATAGAGGCAAACCACTGAGGGGTTGCTCTAAAGATAACAGGTTTTTGAGTACGCCAGTCATGCGGATATGAATGCGTAAATTTTTCTTTTTTAAGTAAAACGCCTAAAGACTCAAGTGATTCGACAACTTTTTCATTGGCAACCTCATAAAATAAGCCTTTAAAAGGTCCTGCTTCTTCAGTCATCATCCCTTGATCATCCACAGGGCATAAAATGTCTAAGTTATATTGTTTACCAACTCGATAATCGTCTTCACCATGACCAGGAGCAGTATGAACTAATCCTGTACCATCAGAATCTGTGACATGTTCACCTACGATAATAGGGCTAATTCTTTCATAAATTGGATGCATATATTTTTGATGTTCTAATTCGCTACCCTTCATAAAACCTAAAACTTCATAATTTTCCCAGTTTAATGTTTTGGCTAAATGAGTGAGTAATGTTTCACCAACGACATATTTTTTATCATGAACCTTAACGATTGCATACTTAAATAATGGATGAACAGAAATCGCAAGATTTGCTGGAATCGTCCATGGTGTTGTTGTCCAAATTATGTACGATGCATCTTTTAATAAACCTTCTCCATCCACTGATGGGAAACTAACATAAATCGAAATGGATTGTTTATCTGCATATTCGATTTCAGCTTCAGCAAGCGCTGATTCTGAAGATGGAGACCAAAAGACAGGCTTTAAGCCTTTATAAATTAATCCTCTTTCTACCATTTTTGCAAATAATCGAATTTGACGCGCCTCATAATCACCAGTATATGTAATATAAGGATTTTCCCATTCTCCAAGAATACCAAGTCGTTTAAACTGGTCTTTTTGTTTGTTTACTTGATCTTCAGCATATTGATAACATAACTCACGGTATTCAGCTAAAGTCATCTCTTTACGCTTCACACCTTTTTTTGTGAGTGCAGTTTCAATCGGTAGACCATGTGTATCCCATCCTGGAATATATCTGACATAATGGCCTTTCATCGTTCTGTAACGCAAAACAAAATCCTTTAAGATTTTATTTAATGCATGTCCAATATGAATGTTACCATTCGCATAAGGAGGTCCATCATGTAACACAAAAGGAACTTCATCTTCGTGTTTCTTTAGAACCTTTTCATAAAGATTGATATCTTCCCAGTGTTTTTGAAATTCAACTTCTCTAACTCCTAAATTACCGCGCATTTGAAACTCGGTATTTGGCATGTTTAATGTTTGTTTATAATCCATTTTTATCACCCTTCATTTTTCATAAAATAAAACGCCCTTATCGCTAAGGACGAAAATTGTTTTCCGCGGTACCACCTTAGTTCTAGGCATGATGCCTAGCACTTAAAATTATGTTTGCTCAAAGGTGATCCAAGAAATCTAAGTGGTCCTGAGCTCTCACCATCCTCAGTCGCTTTTGACATTATATGTCTTGTGTGTCCTTATCAACGCATATTTAATTATTCAACGATCCCTTTTAAAAATTCTTCCATCGATCCATCGTCATAAACATCTTTGCCTGCAAACATGAACACATGTTCTTTAATGTTTACAATGTCTCCAGATAATGCATATACGACTCCGGATAGAAATGCAATAATCTTATTTGCTTGATCGATATCTAATGGTGCGAGATTTAATATAATCGGTTGACCATTTTTAATTTTATCAGCAAGTGATGTCAAATAAGTATCGTCATCAGTTTCAACACTATCATAGAAGATTTGTTCAGCTTTTGGTAGCTTTTTCTCTTCGAATGGACTATCTTCTACCTTTTTACTTTTACTAAATAAACCCATGGAATCCTCCAATCAAAGCATCTCTTTAAATTTACGACCAATTCTTAAATGTGTTGCATGATGTTTAATCGCAATCTCATAATCATCCGTCATTCCCATCGAACGATAAGGAAGATGATATAAGTTTGTTAATTCATCCAACTTTTTAAAGGCAATTTCTGTCATCTCTAAATCATCTAATTTGCCCATTGTCATAAATCCGACTATGTTTATTTTATCATATTTTTTAATTTCTAATAGAAATTGGTCTAAATTATCGGGATTTACCCCACTTTTTTGATCTTCTTCTGTTAAATTTACTTGAATGAGACAATTCACACTTTGATTTGCATGTTTTTGAATTTCTTTAGCAACTGAAAATCGATCCAAAGTGTGAAGAAGTGACATATGATTTATCATATCTTTGACTTTATTTGATTGAAGATGACCAATAAAATGCCATGTGATGTCTAAGTCTTTTAGCAATTCTACTTTTTTTAAAAAGTCTTGTACTTTATTTTCTCCAAAATCATGGACACCTTTTTGATATAAAATTCGTATTTCATCTGCATCAAAATATTTTGAGGCACAGACAATCGTCCCATTAAAGTTTGTAATCATACGTTAAACCTAAAAAGCATAATGTCGCCATCTTTGACAACATAATCCTTTCCCTCTAATCTCACACGTCCATTTTCTTTAGCTGCTTGAGGCGTTTTATACTTCATCAAATCATCATAAGATAAAGTTTCAGCTTTAATAAATCCGCGTTCAAAATCAGAATGGATGATACCTGCACACTGTGGTGCTTTCATCCCATTTGTAAATGTCCAAGCACGCACTTCAGGTTCACCCGCTGTAAAATAAGTTTTTAAACCTAAAAGTTCATAACTTTTTTCGATTACTTCATTTAATCCTGATTTTTTTAAACCATACGCTTCTAAAAAGGTAAGTTGTTCTTCTGGTTCTAGTGATGCGATTTCCATTTCAACTTGTGCTGAAATCAAAACAACATCAATATTTTTTTCTTTTGCATATTCGCTTATTTTTTGATAATGGTGATTTTCATTGGGGTGATGAAGATCTTCTTCACTCACATTGGCAATATAGATCATCGGTTTCATCGTTAAAAGATTAAAATGCTTAATTGTTTTTAATTCTTCTTCACTAAAGTCGATTAAACGAGGCGATAGATTTTGATCGAGTGCCTCTTTAATCTTTGTTAAAGCATTAAATTCATCGATTGCATCTTTGGTTTTTGTTTTCATTTTTTTATCAAGTCTAGATAATCTTTTTTCAACAGAATCTAAATCAGCGAGTGATAATTCAATTTGAATCGTTTCGATATCACGAATGGGATCAATCGATCCTTCAACATGTGTGATTTGGTTGTTATCGAAACAACGAACGACTTGACAAATCGCATCGACTTCACGAATATGACTCAAAAATTGATTCCCTAATCCTTCGCCTTTTGAAGCACCACGAACTAATCCAGCAATATCGATAAATTCATAAGCGGTAGGAATCACTTTTTTAGGTTTGTATATTCTTTCTAATTCATTTAAGCGTGCGTCTTGCACATAAACCACACCAACATTTGGCTCAATGGTTGCAAACGGATAGTTTGCAGCAAGTGCTTCAGCTTTGGTAATGGCGTTAAATAATGTGGATTTTCCAACGTTTGGTAATCCGATAATTCCAGCTCTTAACATAATTTTTTTATTCCTTCCAAGAAAAAAGGCTCATCGCCTTTTTAAAATTTTCCCTTTTTGACGAGCCATGAAGGGAGATTGCGTTTTTTTCCTTCAGATGTTTCATCTTCAACGACGGGTTCATCCGGTGTTTTCAAACCAGATTTTGTGAGTTTTAATTGTTGATCTGATGGGTTATTAAATATTTCGCGTTCTAAACTTTCAATCGAACTGTCTTTAACCTTAAGTTCATATCCAGTTGCAATCACACTCACGATCAGCTCATCATTTAAGTCTTGATTGACGGTCGTACCATAAATGATATTTAAATCGCGATCTGTTGCGTTTCTAATTTCAGATAAAGCTTGTTCTGTTTCAAATAATGTAATGTTAGTACCCGAAGAAATATTGACGATTGCATCTGTTGCACCATCAATGGACACTTCTAATAATTTAGAATGAATTGCTTTTCTGGCAGCTTCAATTGCACGATCTTCACCGGATGCAATCCCAATACCCATGAGTGCAGTCCCTTTATTTTCCATGACAGTTCTCACATCAGCAAAGTCAACATTAATAAGCCCTGGAACTGCAATGATTTCTGCAATCCCTTGTACACCTTGTCTTAAGACATTATCAGATTCTCTAAATGCATCTAATAATTGTGTTGTAGGTCCAGAAACTGCTAATAATTTTTCATTTGGAATCACAATTAATGTATCAACGTGAGGTTTTAATTCTTCAAGTCCGTAAATCGCGGTTTGCATACGCGCTGGACCTTCAAATGCGAAAGGTTTTGTGACGATACCAATCGTCAAACAACCCATTTCTTTAGCTTTTTTAGCAATAATAGGAGCAGCCCCAGTACCTGTTCCACCACCCATACCTGCTGTGATGAACACCATGTCTGCATCTCTCAACACATCTTCGATTTCTTCGATGGATTCTTCCGCTGCTTTTTTACCAACTTCAGCTTTAGCACCTGCACCTAATCCGCGTGTAAGATATTTACCGATTTGAATTCTTGTATCTGCTTTTGATACTTTAAGAACTTGAGCATCCGTATTCATCGCGACAAAAACGACGCCTTTTACGTCATTCTCAATCATTCGATTGACGGCATTTCCTCCGCCTCCACCAACACCGATGACTTTTATAATAGGTTTTTGATTGAAACTGTCTGATTCGCCGAATAC
The DNA here is from genome assembly GCA_028690555.1 of Acholeplasmataceae bacterium. Classification (GTDB taxonomy): domain Bacteria; phylum Bacillota_I; class Bacilli_A; order Acholeplasmatales; family Acholeplasmataceae; genus UBA6181. Next base: position 12,283 of record JAQVBA010000015.1, on the reverse strand, counting down.
CATGATATCTCCTCCTAAAGTTTAATTCTATTTTACATGAAAAAAGATGATAAATAAAGGTTTTTAACGTGATTTAAAGTAATTCGTTGTTTTCTTCATCTCTTCGAGATAGTCTAGAAGCCTATCTTCTTTAATCGCTTCTCTGATTTCTTTCATTAAATGTTTTAAATAAGCCAAATTCTGATAAGTGACTAAGCGCATTCCTAGCATTTCTTCAGCTTTAAAGAGATGTCTGATATATGCTCTTGAATATTTTGAAACTGGTGTTTTCAAATGTGGATCCAGTGGGTTCATATCTTTTTCATAGGTTTGATTTTTAATGACAATTTTACCTACTGTCGTTAATGCTGTGCCATGTCTTGCGATGCGCGTGGGTAATACACAGTCAAACATATCCATCCCATTGATGACATTCATAATAAGATCATCTGGTGCACCAACGCCCATTAAATATCTCGGTTTATCAAAGGGTAAAATCGGGTTCAAAAATTTTGTGATTTCATACATTTCATGTTTGGTCTCACCTACTGAAAGACCACCCACAGAGTATCCTGGAAAATCCATGTTGATTAATTCTTCTGCACAATATTTTCTTAAATCTTTATTTAATCCACCTTGTACAATTCCAAAAAGTGCTTGATCTGTTTTTAGTGCATCTTTCCCTCTTTTTGCCCATCTAATCGTCCGATCAACTGATGTTTTCATATACTCATCGGTTTCATAAGGCGGTGGACATTCATCAAAACTCATGATAATATCGGCCCCTAAATCCTCTTGAACTTTAATAGAATCCTCAGGAGACATAA
>JAQVBA010000015.1:0-11377 GCA_028690555.1 Acholeplasmataceae bacterium | reverse complement strand
ATCGTCCGATCAACTGATGTTTTCATATACTCATCGGTTTCATAAGGCGGTGGACATTCATCAAAACTCATGATAATATCGGCCCCTAAATCCTCTTGAACTTTAATAGAATCCTCAGGAGACATAAAGAGTGCAGATCCATTTTTATGATGTTTAAAATGGACGCCTTCTTCAGTAATTTTCCGCATGTCAGTGAGTGAAAAGACTTGATATCCACCACTATCAGTTAATAGTGCACCTTTCCATTTCATAAAACCACGAATGCCCCCATGAGCTTTTACTAATTCATTTCCAGGCTGTAGCCATAAATGATATGTGTTCCCTAAAATTAAACCTTCTGAAACTTCAAAAGCTTCTTCAGGTGTCAATGTTTTAACGGTTGCTTGTGTCCCAACGGGCATAAAAAAAGGCGTTTCAAAAACACCATGAGGAGTTGTTAAACGCCCCAATCTTGCACCACTTTGTTTACAAACATGTAATACTTCAAATTTGATTGCCATTTCATCACCTTCATCTTGTAATTATAACACAATATTGATACAATGTTAAGGTATTAAATCATTAGCTGTACCCTAGGAAACCAGCTAAAACAAAACAGGGAGAAACTCATGAATAAACGTCTTATTTTAAGCTTTACCACGCAAGCCATGCTTGCGACTGTCTATGTCGTTTTGGTTTACGCATTTCAGTTTTTAAGTTTTGAACAAATCCAATTTCGAATTGCTGAACTGCTTCTAATCTTTATTTTTTTCGATAAAAAAAGCATCATTGGACTAACGATTGGTACTTTTGTCGCGAATTGGCTATTTAGTCCATTTGGCATCTTGGATGCACTTGTTGGATCATTTGCAACCTTGATTGGGCTCATCTTGATGTTGATATTTCAAAAGCATAAGTTTGTCGCACTCATTTTTCCAGCGTTATCCAATGCTTTCATCATTGGCTTAATGATCAGTCTTTTAGACCAAATACCTCTGATTCCGATCATGCTTTGGATATTTTTAGGAGAGGCAGTTGTATTATATGCCCTTGGATATCCGATTTACAAAGTTTTAAAAGATCATCCATTTTTCATTGAAACATTTCATCATTAAATCGCCTGACCAATCGGTCAAGCGATTTTTATTTTTCGATGAGCAACTGCCATGGGATATTTTTCTAAATGTTCTTTTTTAATTTTGATATAATGAGTGGATTCTCCGTGTATCTTTTTAACAAGATAAGCATCCATCACCCATATTTGATGAGAAAATATATGCTTATATTGTCCCAAAAAACTTAGGATGTCGCCTTCAATGCCAGACTCACTTAATTGATCTAACGAAGCTAAATAACTCTCACTTTCAAATTGTGGCCATTCATACATGCCTTCGAGTAAAGATTCTTGTCTTTTTCTAAGGTAGTAATTTTTTTCATCTTCTAAAATAAAAACGGTATAGTGAATTTCTTTTTGTTTTTTTAACTTTGATAAAAAAGGTAAATTATCTATTTGATCATTTTGATAAGCATAACAATGTGCATTTAATGGACAAATTTCACATTTTGGTTGTTTCGGTCTGCAGATTAATGCGCCGAGTTCAATCATCGCTTCGGTATAAATTCTAGGATTTGCTTTTTCAATCATCTGTTGATTATACTGATCAAGTTTCTTTTTTTCTTTATCTTTTCGCATATCCCCAAAATCACCTAAATAGCGACTAAGCACACGAATAACATTTCCATCAAGTGCACTATAAGGCTTATTATAGGCAATAGACATGATTGCTCCAACGGTATATTTTCCAATACCAGGTAGCTTTATTAAATCTTCATAAGTCGTTGGAAATTGCCCTTGATAATCTTGCATGATGATCATTGCTGCTTCTTGCATCAGTTTAAATCTTCTATAATAACCAATGCCTTCAACAATTTTTTTTAATTCATCTAAATTTGCTGTTGCGAGATCTTCAATTGTTGGATATTTATGGATAAACTTTTCAAAATAAGGTTCAACCGTTTCCGCTTGTGTTTGCTGAAGCATAATTTCAGAAATCCATACAAAATAGGGATTTGTTTGTCCCCTAAAATTTAGATCTCTTTTATGATTTAAAAACCATGATTCAAGCTTTTCAATATTCATGATCGAACTAAAATCCGCACACCACAGTGTTCGATGATATCATCAAAATGTGTTTGTGAGGATATGACGACACCATGACACACGACGATTACTTTATCGTATTCTTGATATCGATCTAAAACATTACCAACACGAGTTTGTAAATGGGTATAAGTTTCCCATGGATAAAGTCTTGAATCATCAGGAATACCTCTAAATTTAATGTATTCTTCAAACGATGTATGAGGTTCTAAATGATATTCATGGGTCATATCAGGCATCCATTCATGAAGATCATTTTCAACGACTAATTTAATCCCTGTTTTTCTTGAAATGATTGCTGCTGTTTGTAAAGCCCTTGTATAGGGCGAACTGATAATAATTTGACTGTCTTTTAATCTTTCATCATTGGCACGTTCTTCTGCTTGAGATACCCCTAAATCAGTTAATCTGCCGAGTTCATATCCCATGCCTTTGTACCCACGAGATAAGATTTCATCATAGCGTGGTTCGCCATGTCTAATCAATATAAATGTTGTCATAAAATACCTCTCTTTACTCTTACACATTATAACATAAAACCAGCAAAGCAAAAATCCAAAGTTTTTCAATCTTGCATGTTAGAATAATGCTTGTTGAGGTGAATAATATGTCAAAAATTCTTGAACGTCGTTCGATTCGAAAATATGATCCAAATGTAAAAATTAGCCACGAAGAAATGCTTAAAATTTTAGAAGATGCAACAAGAGCTCCTTCTTCAATGAATATGCAATCATGGCGATTTGTTGTAGTCACTAGTGATGAAGGTAAAGAAAAATTAAGACCTGCGCTTTATGGCAACACACTCCAACTTGAAACTTCAGCTGCAATGATTGTCATTTTCACAGATCTTAAAAAGTTTGAATACGCTGAAAAAATCTTTGATCAAGCCGTTGAGAAAGGCTTGATGCCAATTGAAGTTAGAAATAAACAAATTACAAACATCACGAACATGGTTCCAACACTTTCAAATGAAGGGATTGAAAAAGTGGGGTTGATCGATGCTGGATTGGTTGCTATGCAACTGATGCACATTGCCAGAGAACATGGATATGATACATGCCCCATCGGTGGATTTCGTCATGAAAAGATCAATGATGCATTAGGCATCGACAAAAACCGTTATGTTCCGGTATTAATTGTCTCCATTGGAAAAGCTGATGAAGATGGCTATCCATCGACAAGACTTCCGATTGAAGAAATCACAACGATAATTTAAAAGAGAGCCAGGCTCTCTTTTTTTGTTAAATATCGTATTGTGATAAGATTTGTGCAGGTGTTTTTCTAAGCAGCATCACGACTGGGAATAATCCAGCAAGCATGTTTAAAATATAGAGAATTACAATGCCCATGATGATCGTGATTGGCGTGACTAAGAAGAAATCAAGTGTTCCCAAAAGACCATCTTGTAACTTATTTAAAGCATACGTTGCAATTAAATATCCAATTAAGGTCGAGATGGTTGAAATCGTAAATATTTCAATCGCAAACGATCTGAAGATATCTTTCTTTTTGACACCTAAAGCACGATGAACAGAAACTTCATAGATTCGAGATATCAAGGATGATCGAATGACGAAATAGAATCCTACCATGGAAAATCCGATTAAGAGTAATGATGTCGTCAGTGTGCTAATCAATGCGATTCTTTGGTTTTGTAATCTGGTTTCAAAAGCATCTTGATAGACATAACTCGATGTGATGTTAAACGTGTTAAGAAGTGATTCCATCAATGCTTCACGATCATTTGAATAAATGTATACTTCCTTACTTTCTTTTACGGTAAGTTCTTTTAAACCTTGTGTTGTATATAACTTGATTTCAGAATCTTCCAATTGATGGATCCCAGAAATGGAAATGCCAAATAAAGGAAAGCTTTTTGGCCAAGTGCCAGTGACATCTAAATTAGGATCAATCAAGGCATATTCCGTCATCGAAATCATGATTTCATTATCATTTGGTAACTCGCCATGTAATACAACAGATTCATCATATAAGTCTATGGATAATTGTTTTGAATCTTTATACGTGTAATAAACACTTGCAACTTCACTCATAAAGATCATTGGGATTTCAGATTCAACAATTCCAACGATTTGGCCTTCTTCCTCATGAAACTTAAATCGTTCACTAAAAATATGTGCATAAGTCCAAATGCCAAAATCTTGGCCAACTCTTGTTTCAACTAATTGATCAGCAATCCGTGAAGTGATGACAAATTCATGGTCTTCTTCAGGTAATCTTCCTTCTTTTAGTTTAAATAAATCTAAGTGATCTTTGGTTTCAATTTGTGCATTGAATCCAACATAAGCTTCACTTTTATCTGCATTTAGAAACCGCATCATGACTTGACGGTAAGGATTAATATAATAATCATCATCTGTTTTTAATGTATAAAGTTCATCATAAGTGGGCATTTCTTCTTTGAAATCAGTTCGAATATATCCTTTTGAAATTTGCATATATGGTTCAGGTCTCACGATGGCTACTGAAGATAAAGTAGCAATCGTAAACGCAATGACCATACCCGCAATGAAGAAACTAAAGAGCATGATTTTACCCTTACGACCGGTTCTAACAACTTTTTCTAAAGCCATTCTAAGTGTTTGTTTCACTGAAATCATTGAAGATGAGTCTTTATGAATTTGGCTATGATCAATTTCATCTAAATCAAATGAGGTTTGGATGAGTTCTTGTCTAGTTTTTTTCACGTAATGTTCATTTTTGATTTCAACACCTGAATTTTCATCGACAATTTTTATTTTATTGTAAACAGAGTGAACATCTAAATAGAGTGTTTTATTCTTAACAATCAATTTAATGGCAATCGGATTTTCATGGATCTGTTCATCTGAAAAGACTTCGAGTTTGACATGATCTGAAGAAAGATCTTCTCCTTTAACCATATCTTTTAAATAGATCGTATCATCTTTCCCCATTTTATGATCTTCAATCTCATCATTGAAATAGTCTTTCACCACTTGACCATCTTTAATTTCAATGATGCGATTGCCATAAAAGTTCGCAATTTCTTTTTCATGCGTCACCAAAATCACGAGTTTTTCACTCGAAATTTGTTTGATGATGTTCATCACTTCTAAAGTATTTTTACTATCTAGGTTACCCGTGGGTTCATCCGCAATAATAATTTTGGGATTTTTAACAAGTGCGCGTGCAATCGCAACTCTTTGTTGTTGTCCACCAGATAATTGAAGCGCCTTTTTCTTTCTAAATGGATACATATTGACGGCACGAAGGACATAATGCACACGTTTTTCAATGTAGACTTTATCTTTAATGCCTAGCATTTTTAATACAAACGCAATATTATCAAACACGGATAGTTCAGGTAATAAATTATAGTTTTGAAAAATATATCCAATATGCTCGTTTCGAATGTTGTCCCATGTTTGTGCATCATATTTTTCGATTTCTTGATCATCAATCACAATCCTACCAGATTGAATCGAATCTAATCCACCAATGACATTGAGTAATGTGGTTTTACCTGATCCAGAAGCTCCAAGTAAAACAACTAAACCTTTCGATGGGAAATCAAGAGAAATATCATTTAACACATGAATTTCATTCTTCTTACGGCGATTAAAATACTTATCGATATGTTTTACTGAAATCATCTTTTATTCCCCCTTACTTGCAGAAAGTGTCTCAATCACGGTTTGTTTAAACACTTTCTTATTAAATCTTAAACCTAACCATAAACCAAAGAGGACAAATGCTAAAATCAAGATGATATAGTCTTGAATTTCCATATAGGGTAAAGTTCGACCAATCATTGGAATACTCGAACTTAAAACATTTAAAATGACTAAAGTAAGTCCAAATCCAATCACGGCCATCATCACTTGTTCAATAACAACAAGTTTTGCAAGTGAGGTTTGATTCGCTCCAATTGAACGATATATTGCAAAATCTTTCTTTCTTGCATTCATGACATTTCGTGTGACCGCATGCACAATGGCGTATAAGAATAAACCAAAGAGCGATAATAAAACAATCGCTAATAAGCCAGATAAAAAGACTAAAACCTCACGAGAAGGTGATGAAATATTAGCTGGGTAATAAACCTTATAAATATTTGAATCTACTTCTTCAATGATCTGATTACCTTGATAATAACCTGTCACTGAAAGTGAAAGCATATTTCTTTCTGGAAGCATATATTCAAATTCAACTTCGAGTAAAAAGTCTTCAACGAGTTGATCGTATAATACTTGATCCATCATCACTCGCTTATAATAACTATTTTCATCTTCGGCGTAGACAATGACAGTAAGTCCTGTTAATACTTTTTCAAGTTTAATCCCAGTGGATGAGTAGGTATTAATCTCTATCGTTTGATCTTCTAATAGAGTTTGTTCACCATTTCCAACAAACATAATATCTACATCCATGCTTTCATATGCTCGTTCAATATATACAGAAGCACTTTCATAATCAAATGTCATTTGATAGGAAATGGAACTTCTCGTATTTTCATAACGCGAGATATCGAGTTGTTCTTCAATTTCGATGTCTTGTTTTAAATATGCATCGGAAAAATAAATGATATGTCGATCTTGATTATCAATCCCAACGACTTTAAACTGTCCAAAACTGACTTGGTTTGCTTCTTCGTAGTAATATCCATTATATAGTTCGATCGTATCGCCAATATTGAAACTTTGCCAATAGGAACTGATCACAACTTCATCAATAGCTACAGGTATTCTTCCAGTAATTTCACTTTCAGATAATGAAATCGCACTATCTGTTCCTTGAATATAGCCATAACCATAGCCATTAAGTCCTTGGATGGTTAGATCAAGTTCATTATAAAAGAGACTACTGTGTTCATAGATTTCATTGACATGATTTAAATTTCTAAAAGATTCAATTTCTGAAATGCTAAATTCAGACCCATCACGTTTTTCAATTAAAACACGCGTTTCTGGAACATTTGGAAAGATTTGAGATTGTTCTAAGCCTCTTTCTCGAATGTTTTTCATTTGGTCTGTATAAATTAATGTAAAGACGGAAATGACTAAGATTTGCATAATTAATAAAAATAAGGTTTTTTTAGGTGTAGAAAACAAATTTCTTATTGCAAATCTAAAAAGCGTCCATATACTTGTCTTCTTTAACTCAACAGGTTTAGCTTCAATTGGATGTTCAATTTTGTGAAGCACTTTATCTTCAACAACTTCACCATCATGCATCTTGATTTTTCTTGTTGCATAGGACTTCACTTGGTCATAGTCATGAGTCACAACAATGACAAGTTTACCTTCACTGATCTCGTGAAGCAATTTCATAATTTGGGTTGCTGATTGACTATCAAGATTACCCGTAGGTTCATCTGCAACGATTACCGGGCAATCTTTGGCAAGTGCTCTTGCGATGACTGCACGTTGTTTTTGTCCACCAGAAAGCTTGGAAGCTTTATGATGTCTATGTGAGGTGAGTCCCACTTTTTCAATCAGTTCAAAAGCTCTCTTTTTACGATCTTTTTTAGGATAGCCTTGAATTTCTAAAGCTAGCATCACATTTTGATAAACGGAATAGGAGTCGATGATGTTATAGTTTTGAAATACAAAACCAATATATGCTCCACGATATCTTTCCCAATCAGCAATCGTGTAATGTGACGTTTCTTCATCAAATAAATAAAGCTCTCCATCTTCATAGCCATCTAATCCACTAATCACATTTAATAGTGTGGATTTACCAGATCCTGATTCACCAGTGACTGCGACAAACTCTCCCAAATCAAACGATAAGGAGATTTTTTTCATACCGACTGAAACAGTTTCTTCGGATTTATAATATTTAGCGACTTGATCTAAGCGTATAATACTCATAAATGATTCCTTTCTAGCCATGATAATAACTCTTTCGGATGATCAATTAAGTCTTTAGCACCAGCATTGATGAGTTCTTCTTTATCTCTGAAACCCCATGTAACACCAATCACTCTAAGGGATGCATTTTTGCCAGTTTCAATATCAACTTCAGAGTCACCAATAAATAAGACTTCTTCTCTACTTAACTTTAATTCTTCTAAAATCAAATGAATCATATCGGGAGCTGGCTTAATCGGAATTCCTTTTCTTTCACCCATGGCATCATCAAATAAGCCTTGAAACATGCCTTCATTTAAATTAGAAACGAGATGTTGAAACTTATTGGATACAACTGCTAATATATATCCTCTTTGCTTTAATTCAATGAGTAAATCGATAATGCCATCGTATGGTTTCGTTTTAATGTCGCTATGCGTATTGTAATAAGATTGATAAAGATGAAATACTTCTAAAATCTCTTCTTCACTCAATCCTTTTGGAACTAATTTGTTGACAAGATTTCTTCCACCGTTACCTAATGCCTTTTTAACTTTATGAATCGAATGTGTCGGATAACCACATGTATTTAGGGCATAATTAATGCTATCAGCAATATCGTCAATGGTATTTAGAATCGTTCCATCCATATCAAAGATAACACCTTTTAATTTTTTCATGTTTTTATACCTCATAGATATTCTTTTTCTTCATTATACCATTATTAGGCGAAGAGGTCTTATTGATACCTTTAAATAAAAACACCCTATGAAAAGAGTGTTATAGGAAAAACATACCAAGAATTGCTCCAAATATAATAACAATGATGGGCTTCTTTCTAAATAGATAAAAGAGTAGTGCTAAGACAACAGTTAGTCCTAAGACTTTTAGATCAAAGGATTCGATGCCATTTGGAATATAGACTTTTAGGCCAATATTCACGGTTGCATATAAAATGAGTCCAATAACTGCCGCTTTTAAATATAAAAACCAAAAGACAACTAATAAACTATTCCGATATTTAATAATGATTTTCGCAAGTAATGATACGATGAGAAACGAAGGTAATATAAAGGATGTAGTCGTTAAAATTGCCCCTATGATGCCATATAATTCGTAACCGACATAAGTTGCTACATTAATGCCAATAGGTCCTGGTGTCGATTCTGCAATCGCAATAATCACATGGAAGAATTCTTCAGTGATTAATCCTCGTTCAACGATTTGTTGCTGGATGAGAGGAATAGCAACCATGCCACCACCAATCGTAAATAATCCAATATAGAAAAATAAAAACATGATTTCAATCATTGGTCCGCCCTCTTTCTATAAAGAATAAAGGCATGGATAGTTCCAATAACAAATGCACTTAATAAGGCGAGTATCGTTGAAACATTGAAGAAAAAGACAGCGACAAAAACTAAAATTGCATAGAATAACAAATAAAAGTTTTTAATTGCTTTAATACCAAGTGAATAAACTGCGTATGCGAGTAAAATTACAACCACAATCAAGATACCTTTTAAAGCACTCACGACGAGTGGTATTTGTAAAAAAGCATCTGAGAACATAGCAATTAAAGTAATGATAATTAAAGAAGGCAGAGCAACACCAAAAACGGATGCTAATGAGCCTTTTCGACCTCTTAAGTGGTTTCCCACGAGCGTTGCGATGTTAATCGCAATCATCCCAGGAGCAACTTGTGCAACCGCAATATAATCTGCTAAAACTTCTTCTTCAATCCAACCCTTATCGACGATGTCTCGTTTAATGATTGGAATCATGGCTAGTCCACCACCAAAAGTAAACAATCCAATTTTGAAAAATGTAATAAAAATATGAATTAAACTAACCATAGTATCAACCTCAACAAATATTATTATACATAATTTTAGATAAAAACTAAATGAAACTGTAACATATTCATAACTATTTACTTTTCATTTGTTTTGATGTAAGATAATGACGCTGGGGATGTTTTTGGATTCGTCACGGCATGGAGATACGTATAAGCATGCCATGGTTGCTCATGTAAAAAAGCCGAGGTTATAATAACCGGAAACCAAACTTTTAGTTACGCTGCCTAAGAAAAGGTGCGAACCAAATCTGAATTTACTTACGGTTCTGATGCGGTCCAATTTAGTAAGTTATATCAATTAGTGATCCTAGCTTAATTGACGAACCTTATAGGATAGTAAGTATATCATTTGTTCATCTCGATATACTTATGAAATTATAGATTGAACTAAGCATGTAGAAAGTATTTATCAAAGTGTCTTGCACAGGGGTTCAAATCCCCTCATCTCCACCAAATTTTTAGTGATGCAGCTCATTTGAGCTGTTTTTATTTTAAAATTGTTTAAAAAATGATTTAATTAGGTATAAGAGTTTATATTCGAGAGGGAATCATCATGATTAAATTGCTTGATCAAGAAAAATTAATCATACAATATAAAAAAGATTTTGGAGCTTGGACATATCATTTGCGCATTCCGAACACAAAAGACATTCAAGGAAAATGGGGATATATGAAAGTCTTTGGATTGATTGATGACTATGAAATTAAAGATTTAAATTTAGCACCGAGGACTGATGAAGATAAAATCATCTCAATTAATAAAACCATTCGTGATGCTATTCATAAAACTGCTGGTGATACTGTAACCGTCACTCTATATTTAGAAAAATACAATGCTAAACGCCTAAAATACTAATATTGATGAAAATAATACAAAAACTCATGACGATTTCTCATGAGTTATTTTTATAAATTGTGAAATTTATCACATAGATTTGTAAATTGATTGATTTATTTTAATAAACTGATAATCTAGTATTATAAACTAGATGGAGATATTGATATGGATTTAGATATTAAAGATTGGATTAAAAGAGTACAAACAATTCATTTACCAAGATACGATGAACTTCCTGAACTATCACTTTATTTAGATCAAGTCTTAGAATATGTGAATGAAAATATTGGCATTATTTTTATTAATCAAGATCATTTGTCTGGTAAAGTCTTAACATCTTCAATGATTAATAATTATGTCAAAAATAACATTATGCCTGCTCCCATTAAAAAACGATATTCAAAAGATCATATCGCTTTCATTATTACAATTACTGTTTTAAAACAAGTTGGCAATCTATCCGATGTCAGTGATGGCATGAAGCATCTTACGTCTGTTTTAGGCAAAGTTGATGCATATAACGCCTTCATTTCATTTTTGGAAAATGCCCTTAAATCAACCATTATGGAGCTTGAACAAACGCCAGATCTAAGTTATTTTCAAACCCCTGTCGATTTAAATCTTTTGCCATTAAAATCAGCAACCATCGCGTTTGCTTCGATAATGATGTCTCAATACCTTTTAAAAAATCTACCTAAAGGAGA
>JAQVBA010000014.1 GCA_028690555.1 Acholeplasmataceae bacterium | reverse complement strand
TATGTTCCACAATCAGTGATTGTACCAAAACCAAAAGAAGTCGATCGCGATATATAAGGAGTCTTATGTTTGATTTAAAAGCACCATACACCCCAAAAGGGGATCAAATCAAAGCAATTGAAACCCTAAAAAACAATTTAGATGAAGGAATCAAAGAACAAATATTACTTGGAGCAACCGGTACAGGTAAGACATTTACCATGGCCAATATCATCCAAAAAATTCAAAAGAAAACGTTGATTCTTGCGCCTAATAAAACATTAGCTGGACAGCTCTATGGAGAGCTTAAGGCTTTTTTTCCAAATAATCGCGTGGAATATTTCATTTCATATTATGATTATTATCAACCGGAAGCTTATGTCGTATCTACAGATACATACATTGAAAAAGATTCATCAATCAATGATGAAATTGATGAAATGCGCCATAGTGCAACATCCAGTCTACTCGAAAGAGATGATGTCATCGTCGTAGCATCTGTTTCGTGTATTTATGGGATTGGTGATCCAGTGGATTATCAAAACTCAATGATATCACTAAGAACAAATGACATGTATGGAAGAGATAAGTTCATTAATAAACTTGTGGAATTGACTTATACAAGAAATGACATAGATTTTCATCGTGGAACATTTAGAGTCAGAGGTGATTCGGTTGAAGTCATCCCAGCATATGAAAGAGCATTAGGCATACGCGTTTCATTTTTCGGGGATGAAGTCGAAGAAATCAAACGTTTTGATGTTACTACTGGTCAAGCTGTAGAACAACTGAGTTATGTATCTATTTTTCCAGCTTCACATTTCATGACGGATAAAGATAAATTAAAAGAAAGTTTAAGACGTATCCATAATGAGTTACAAGAACAACTCGCTTATTTTAAGGGTCAAAATTTGTTGCTTGAGGCTCAACGTATTGAACAACGAACACGATATGATATGGAAATGCTTGAAGAAATTGGGATTTGTAGCGGTATAGAAAACTATTCGAGACACTTATCACTGAGAGAAGCTGGAGAAACACCTGCAACACTGATTGACTTTTTTGGTGATGATTTTTTAATGATTATTGATGAATCTCACGTGACAATCCCTCAAGTGAGAGGCATGTATTTTGGCGATAGATCGCGCAAAACAACTTTAGTTGAGTACGGTTTTCGTTTGCCATCAGCACTTGATAATAGACCACTTCAATTTGATGAATTTGAAAATAAAGTGAAACAAGTGATCTATTTATCAGCAACCCCAGGAGAGTATGAACTAAGTAAAGGGATACCCATCGTTGAGCAAATCATTCGTCCAACATATCTATTAGATCCAGTCATTGATGTTCGAAAAACCGAAGGTCAAATTGATGATCTCTATTATGAAATTAAAAAACGAATTGATAAAAACGAACGTGTTTTAGTTACGACATTAACGATTCGAATGAGTGAAGATCTCACCGCATATTTTAAACAATTAGGATTAAAAGTTGCTTATCTGCATAGTGAAATTAAAAGCTTAGATCGAATCTCAATTTTAAGAGATCTAAGACTTGGAAAATATGATGTATTGATTGGCATTAACTTATTAAGAGAAGGACTAGACTTACCAGAAGTTTCTCTAGTTGTAATTCTAGATGCGGATAAGCAAGGATTCTTACGCAGTGAACGCAGTCTAATTCAAACGATTGGACGTGCAGCAAGAAATCAAAATGGCATGGTCATCATGTATGCAGATCAAATGAGTCAAGCAATGACTTACGCGATCAATGAAACGAATCGACGTCGTAATATTCAAGAAACGTTTAATCAAACTTATGGGGTAACACCGATTACAGTACAAAAAGATATTCGAGCAAATATTAGCATTAAAGAAGATATGGTTGTTGAAGAAAAAGAATATCAAAAGATGTCTAAAAAAGATCGTAAGAAGATGATTGATGAACTCGAAAGTGAGATGCGGATGGCTGCTAAAAATCTTGACTTTGAAAAAGCTGCTGAACTTAGAGATTTAATTTTTGAAATCAAATCTGAGGAATGACATGGATAAAGACTTAGTACTGATTAAAGCCATCATCGATGCCGATTATAAGCGTCATATTAAACGCTTTGAACAACTGAATGCGTCATATGATCATCTATTATTGGGGGATTCCATGATGGCGTATATGCCATTAAAAAAGATGGGATATGAAAATATCTGCAACCAAGGTATTCCCGGTGATACAACGCGTGGTGTTTTAGATAGGCTTAAGTTTGTATTTCAAGTGAAACCTAAAAATGTTTTTCTACACATTGGATCAAATGATCTTGTCTTAACGAATCATGATGATCATCAAATCATTTCAAATATTCAAGCCATCATTGCTGAACTTAATACAAAAGAAATGCATGTCATTGTTTTAAGTATCACACCAGTTTTAGAAAACCATCCTAAAACAAATCAAACATTCATTAAAAATCGAACCAACATAAAAATTGATCGATTAAATGAACAAATTAAAAAACTTAAAGGTATTAAACATTTCATCGATGTAAACCCACAACTTAAAGATAAAAACGACCAATTAAATGAAAACTATACAACAGATGGTGTTCATTTAAATCAATCGGGTTATGACATTTTGATGAATTTAATTAAACCATGGATGAAGGAATAAAAATATAAAGGCCAATTTTGGCCTTTCGTTTTACATGAGAAAAAGAATCGATTATGTTATCATAAATTTGGAGTTGATTATATGAATGCAATAAAACATTATCAAGCTGGATTATCCAATTATATTTTAAATACACCCAATAAAAACATCATGATTGCCATTGACCATTTTGAACAAGCTGCCATGCAGGGACATGCGGATGCATATTATTTTCTTGGCCGATTTTTTGGTTTAGGTGATGGTATTTCTCTAGATTTAGAAAAAGCGATGGAATTCTACCAAAAAGGTGCATCTTTAGGAAGCGCTAAATGCGGCTATGCGATTGGTTTAATGTTTCATAGTGGAAGTGGTCGTGAAAGAGACGAAGATACCGCGAGAACGTATTTTAAAGACAATTATGAAGTTCTATTGATGGAAGCAAACAACCAAGACCCAGTAAGTATCCACATTTTGGGAACCTACTATTATTATGGGTTTCATGTACAGCGTTATATTTTTAAAGCAATTGAATGGTTTTTAAAGTCAGCGAATATGGGCTATAGCGATTCTCAGTATATGCTCGGGATGATTTATGAAACCATTGGAGAAGATGATAAACAAGCAATTACTGCTGAACATTATTATGAACTTGCTGCCAAGCAAGATCATCCGTATGCACTTTATGCACTTGGTGTTAATGCTCTCGAAAAGAAAATTTGGCCTAAAGCTATATTCAATTTAGAAAAAGCCGCAAGACAAAATTATGCACTTGCAGCTTATACACTTGCTTATTATTACCATGAAAAAGAGGAAAAACATCCATTAAAGGCGTTTGAATGGTTCATGGTTGCTGCTAAGCAACATCATACTGAAGCTGAGTATTATATTGGACTATATTACCAATTAGGTAAAGGCGTTCAAAAAGATTTAGATCAAGCAATCTATTGGTATGAAAAAGCAGCATTAAAAAAAGATAAAAATGCTTTATATCATTTAGCAATGATTTTAATCAAGCAAGAAAATCGCGATATGAAAAACGTTGCAAAACTTTTAGAACAAGCAGCTTCGCTTGATCATCCACATGCACAATATAATTTAGCTGTGATGTATCAAAAAGGTGATGGTGTTGAAGAAAACCAAAAGAAAGCTTTATTTTGGTATGAAAAAGCAGCTTCAGCAAATTTAGCAATTGCTCAATACAATTTAGGCATGCTCTATTTTGAAGGTGCAGTTGTTGAAAAAGATGAAGAAAAAGCTAGAGAACTTTGGCAAAAAGCAGCAGATCAAGGATTAGAGGTTGCAGTTAAACTCATGTATTCGATTAATAATTATGAGAAATTGCAAAAAAGTACATGGCAATCTTAAAAAAAATATATGTGTTGATTGGCTTTTTATGGTTTGGTGTTATTAATTATTTAAGTTATAACCGAGTTGAATTTGAAGGACCATTAGGAATGAAAGTTTTATATTCAATTGTTTCATTTCTATTACTTACATACATTTCATTATCAATCATTTTCACAAAGCGCATCTATAAAAAAAGTTTTAAAGATTTGAGCTTGTCTTTGAAATTAATGTTTATTTTGGGTATTGTAATTGTTCCACTGATTAGTCTTTATTATTAACCAAACAAAAAGGACCCGCTGGGTCCTTATTTTTTTAGTTTGCTCCTAGACGAACAATTTCAATTAAGATTTCAACGGCTTTGTGCATCTGTTGGATTGACGCAAACTCAAGACGACCGTGGAATTGATAACCACCTGTTCCTAAGTTTGGACATAATAATCCTTCATAAGTTAGTCTTGCCCCATCAGTGCCCCCGCGAATAGGTGATGCAAACGGTGTAACACCCACGTTTTTAGTTGCCTGTTCAGCGAGTTCAATAATATACATGTTATCTTTTAATTTTTCATACATATTATAGTAACTATCTTTAGTGGTAACTGTTACAGCTTCATAACCATATTTGTCATTCATATAATGCATAATACGTATAAAATCTTTCTTTTGCAAATTGAATTTTTCCATATCATGATTACGAATGATATAATTGCTAAATGCCTTTTCAACTTCACCTTTAAGTCCAGTCAAGTGATTGAATCCTTCATAGTTTTCAGTGAAAGATGGATTTTGGAATGCTGGAAGAAGTGAATGGAATTCCATTGCCAAATGAAGTGCATTAATCATTTTCAGTTTTGCAGATCCTGGATGAATACTTTTTCCAATAAATGAAACTTTAGCGGTGGCAGCATTGAAATTCTCATATTCGATACCACCAACTTCACTACCATCAGAGGTATAGGCGAAATCTGCTTTAAAATAATCATAATTAAAGTGATCGGCACCTTCACCAATTTCTTCATCTGGCGTGAAACAAATGTAGATGTCACCGTGAGGTTCTTTTGGATTTTCTGTGAAATAGCGTGCGAGTTCCATGATTTCAGCAACCCCGCACTTATCATCAGCACCAAGAAGAGTGTGGCCATCTGTAACAATAATATCATCACCGATGACTCTTGAAAGACTAGGGAATTGTTTTGGGTGCATTGATATAGTTTCATTAAGTTGGATGGTTTCACCTTGATAATTTTTAATAATTCTTGGTTTAACGTTTGCACCTGGTGCATCAGGTGATGTATCTACGTGCGCGATAAATCCTAATGCGCGCGCGCCTTCTTTATTCTTAGGAATTAATCCATAAACATAACCAAATTCGTCTAAATGTGATTCAATATGCATGTCTTGTAATTCTTTTAATAGCAAACGACTTAAATCTTTTTGTTTATCCGTTGAAGGATGAGTGTGCGTTTCATGATCAGATTGAGTATCAATTTTAACATAACGCAAGAAACGCTCGATTAAATAATCCATTAATGTGTTGCTCCTCTCATTTTCTCGATACCATTATACTGAAATTCAATAAATTTAACAAGAGCATTAAAAAAATTAATTCCAAAATAAATAATTTTAATTTTTTGCAAAAAAAGTATTGACATTATTAAAATGGTTTAATATAATCAAGGTGTAAGTTAAGAAAATTAATAAAAGGTCGTGATTAAATGACACAATATGAAGTGTTTAATCAACTTGAACAAAAGAAAATTCATCCAAAAAAGGCATATAGATTACTCTACAAAAATCAAAAAAATCGAAAACCTAGACGTGCACACTTTGTTAAACTTAGTGTTACAATTCCAGATGAAAAAGGAGTGAATGCATTCTTAAAAGTCTTGTTATTCTTACCAATTCCATTATGGGTAGTTAAATTGATTTTAAGAAAGCGAGTTAATCAAAAGTTATCAGATGAATTTCCAATAACATTTAAAGAGATGTTAGATCTCATGATGATTAGAGGATCGAAGGTGGATGTAAACACCCACGATCATGTTAAAGTGCTAGTTAAAACCATATAAAAGGAGAAATTAAGATGAATCAGAAAAAACATCCCGTATTAACTACATGCCCAGTATGCAAGCATGAATTAAACGTTGTAAAACTTAACTGTGAACATTGTGACACAGAGGTAACCGGAACATTTACGCTTTCTAAGTTCAATTACCTTGAAACAGAAAAGTTATACTTTATTGAGATTTTCATTAAAAATCGTGGGAATATAAAAGCAATTGAAAAAGAACTTAATATCAGTTATCCAACCGTTAAAAAAATTCTTGATGAAGTGATTGTTGGATTAGGATATTCAGCAGATTATGATGAAGATGAAGACATCAAAGAAAAAGAAAACAAAAAAGATTTAAAAAATCAAATCAAACAAACGATTTTAGAACAAATTGAAAAAGGTCAAATGACCGTTAATGAAGCCTTAGAGGCTTTAAAGAAAAACAAGTAAGAGGTGAAAGACATGTCAAAAGACAATTTAAAAGAAGAAAGAATGAAAGTGTTAGATTTATTATCAAAAGGAATTATATCGGCTGATGAAGCTGAAAAGTTATTATCAGCCATGGATAAATCAGAAGAAGGTTTAAAAGCTGAAGCAGTTTTGGTTGATCAAAAGAAAGCGCCATTTAGAATGTTAAAGATTTTAGTTGATTCTGAAGATGGTGATAAAGTTCGCGTGCAAATTCCAGTAGAATTTGCTAAACTATTAAAGACAGGTAAATTCAACGTGAATCTTTCGGATAATGACATTGATATTGATGCATTACTCGATATGATCAATACAGGTGTAGTTGGCGAAATTGTTTCCGTAGATTCAGCAGACGGTGATAAGATTCGTATTATTGTTGAATAATTTATTCAAAAAAGAAACAAACAATAGAGCGCTTCAATCGAAGCGCCTTTATTGCGACAAATATGACAACAAGGTAGGTCAGAGTTATGTTATTTGGGAAACACTTTAGAAGGTATTATTTTATCTTTGGACACCTCTTTTTACTAGGGATAGCTGTTCTAATTCTTGTGGATTGGATTCAGCTTGATATTCCTAAACTTGTGGGTGGAATTATTGATACATTAGGATCAACAAATCCAGATCAAGATCTTGTTCTATCGTCAATAAAAACCATTGGACTTCTAGCAATTGTCATTACAATTGGTAGATTTCTATGGCGATACACGATTTTTGGAGCTTCAAGACGTATTGAGTTTAGATTAAGAAACGTGATGTTTACGCATGCTACTAAGTTATCTCAAAGCTACTATAGTCAAGAAAAAGTCGGAGGACTCATGACTTATTTCATCAATGACTTAGAAGCGATAAGAATGACATTTGGTCCTGGTATTTTAATGATCGTTGATGGTCTAATGCTTGGTGGATTTTCACTCTACAGAATGGCTAATCTAAACGGTAGATTAACGCTGTATGCATCGATTCCGATGCTTGCATTGTTAATTATTATGATATTCATTCGTAAACAAATTTCTAAAAAGTTTAAAGTAAGACAAGAAGCGTTTGAAAAATTAAGTGACTTCACTCAAGAAAATTTTTCAGGCATTACTGTGATTAAAGCATTTGTTAGAGAAATCAAAGAATATATGTTTTTTCAAAAGAAAAATGAAGATTTATACGATAAGCATCTTTCCTTTATAAAATATGTGGTCATCATCAATATTATCGTTGGAGCAGCGATTAACTTAGTCATTTTATCGATTGTTTTATTTGGTAGTTTGTTAGTTATTAACCGCGATCAAACCGGACTAACTGCGGGCCAATTAACTGAATATATTAGTTATTTCTTCTCACTAATTTGGCCAGTGATGGCTTTATCTCAGTTTATGCAAATTCAAGGACAAGCTAAAGCATCTGCTGAAAGAATCACTAAATTTCTAGATCACCCTTATGATGTCTATGACACACCTGAAGCTAAAAACGTCCAAGGATTAAAAGGCGAAATTATTGCAAAAAACCTTACATTTCAATATCCTGATGGCGACTCGCCAGTCTTAAAAAATGTGTCGTTTGAAATTAAGCAAGGCGAAATGGTTGGGGTACTTGGAAGAACGGGTAGTGGTAAAAGCAGTCTTGTTGATTTATTCTTAAGAATTTATAATCTTGAAAAAGGTCAACTTTTTATTGATAATTACGATATTATGGAACTTTCATTAGAATCTGTAAGAGATGCTATTGGTTATGTTCCACAAGATAATTTCTTATTTTCGGAAACAATTCGAAATAACATCGGATTTGCATATGATAAACCCGATCTAAAAAAAGTTGAAGAATCCGCTCGCTTAGCTGATGTTTATGATAATGTCATCGAGTTCAAAGATGGATTTGAGACGATGTTAGGTGAACGTGGTGTGACTGTATCAGGTGGTCAAAAACAAAGAATCAGTATTGCGAGAGCATTATCAAAAGATCCCGAGATTTTAATCTTAGATGATTCAGTCTCTGCAGTTGATACAAAAACAGAAGAATCCATTATTAGAAACCTACACCTTATCCGTAAAGGAAAAACAACAATTTTTATTGCACATCGTATCTCTACAGTTAAAAAAATGGACAAGATCATTTTACTTGATCAAGGCGAGATTGTTGCTGTTGGTACTCACCAACAACTATTAAAAACAAGTGAACTCTATCAAGACATGGTTCGTCGTCAGCAACTAGAAACGATTGTCGAAGGAGGTGACAACCATGAAGGACTTCAAGGATAATACCAGAGAACGTAGTGATAAAGAGGTTTTAAGACGCTTAATTGCTTATATGAAGCCATATAAGATGCAGTTTTTAATTGTTGTCTTATTAATGTTTGTCATGATTGGAATTCAACTTTTGCCACCTTATATTATCGGTAAAACAGTCGATGTTGTCGGTAGCGATATTTTAACAAAAGATGAAAAGATTTTACAAGTCATCTTGATGTCTAGTGTATTTGTGGTTGCATTAGGAGTTGCATTTGTGATTCAGTATTTCCAAAGCATGATGCTTCAAAGAATTGGGCAAAAAACAGTTGTAACCATTCGTAATGATGTGTTTAATCATATTGAAAACTTATCCATTGGACAAATCAACCAAGTCCCTGTGGGAAAACTTGTGACTAGAGTCGCAAATGATACGAATTCTATTGGTGAAATGTATACATCTGTCGTTGTGAATTTAGTACGTAATGTATTGTATTTGTTTGTGGTTGTGATTTTACTGTTTATTATCAACTATAAAATCACACTATGGCTCATGTTAGTCATTCCAGTTGTGATATTGGCATCTGTATTATTTAGAAAGTATTCAAGAGCATCTTATCGAAGAGTACGTGCCAATGTTTCTGAGGTTAATGCGTTTTTATCAGAGAATTTATCTGGAATGAAAGTTACACAAATCTTTAATCAAGAAAAGAAAAAAAGATTAGAGTTTTTAGAGCACAGTAAAAAGTTAAGAAATAGTTATTTAAAAGAAATTCTAGTGTTTGGTATTTACCGTCCAACGGTATACTTATTATCGATGGTTGGTATAGTCATTGTCTTATATGTTGGTTACCAAGAAGTCATGACTGTTCCTTTATTTACTGCGGGTCTACTATTCTCATATTATATGTATGTAGGTGATTTCTTTGAACCCATACAGCAACTTGCCGAACAATTTAATATGTTACAAAATGCATTTGCAAGTGCAGAAAAAATCTTTGATGTGCTAGATACTAAACCAGAAATTACCGATAAAGAAGATGCAATTGAACTAGATTCATTTTCTGGATCAATTGAATTTAGAGATGTTTGGTTTTCTTATATTCCAGATGAATGGGTTTTAAAGGGTATAAGTTTTAAAGTCAATCCTGGTGAAACCGTCGCATTTGTTGGATCCACTGGATCAGGTAAAACCACCATTTTGAGTTTAATGGTACGTAACTATGATATTCAAAAAGGACAAATTTTAATTGATGGTATCGATTTAAAAGATATTAAACGATCATCACTTAGACGTTTTATTGGTCAGATGTTACAAGATGTATTCTTATTTAGCGGAACTATCGCTGAAAATATTACATTAAAAGACGAATCGATTACCCTTGCAGAAGTTAAACAAGCAAGCGAATATGTTGGAGCCAACACGTTTATCGAAAGATTACCAGATAATTATGAACATGTGGTGCTAGAACGTGGAAATAACTTTTCAAGTGGTCAAAGACAACTTATCTCATTTGCAAGAGCTTTAGTTTATAAACCAAGTTTAATGATCTTAGATGAAGCAACGGCGAATATTGATAGTGAAACAGAAGAACTTATTCAAGCATCGATGGAAAAGATGATGAATATATCGACGATGCTAATCGTTGCACACAGGTTATCAACCATACAGCATGCGGATCGTATTATCGTGATGCAAAAAGGCGAAATAAAAGAAAGTGGAAGTCATCAAGAGTTGCTTAAGACTAAAGGGATTTATCATAGTTTATATCAATTACAATATGAGGATAAATCTAGGGAATAACATAAGAGCCATTTGATGGCTCTTTTTTATTGACACTCTAGATACAGCATGCTATACTTAAATTAGAATTAAGGATAACCTTAAAAAAGGAGTGTTAAAATGCTAACTTGGTTTATGGGTTTAGATTTTTGGGTACAGGCATTAATTGCTACGCTCTTTACGTATTTGGTGACTGCGATAGGTGCATCACTCGTATTTTTCTTTAAACATGTCAATCGAAATATTTTTAACTTAATCTTGGGATTTGCATCAGGAGTGATGATCGCAGCCAGTTTTTGGTCACTTTTAGCTCCAGCCATTGTGATGGCAGATGAACAAGGAGTCACATCTTGGCTTGTGGTTGCGATTGGATTTGCATTGGGTGGTTTGTTTTTATATGCTGCAGATAAAATTGTTCCACATATGCACTTTGGTTTTAATCATGACAAGGAAGGTTTGCCTACCAAATTAAAACGAAATATTTTACTTGTGTTTTCAGTGACTCTGCATAACATTCCAGAAGGACTTGCAGTCGGTGTTGCTTTTGGTGCTTTAAAATATGTGACAGGAGATTTAACATCCGCAACACTTGGCGCGATTGGTCTTGCGATTGGTATTGGATTACAAAATTTTCCAGAAGGTGCTGCTGTATCCATTCCATTAAGACAAGAAGGGATGTCAATGAAAAAAGCTTTCTTTTGGGGACAATCTTCTGGATTTGTTGAACCCATTGCCGGCGTATTAGGAGCACTACTTGTTTTGCAAATGCAATCTATCTTACCCTATGCATTAGCTTTTGCTGCTGGTGCTATGATCTATGTCGTGGTTGAAGAGTTGATCCCAGAAGCACAACAGAAACAAACACCTAAAGGTGCCCATTATGCAACGTTTGGCCTCATGGTAGGTTTTATTATCATGATGATCTTAGATGTTGCATTAGGTTGAGGTGAAAATGAGAAATCGAGCGGAAGAAGATTATATTAAAGCGATTTATGAACTCACTGTTGAACGTAATATTGAATTAATTAAGACCAATGAATTATCAGAACGCTTTAATTATACTGATCAAAGCGTTAATGAGATGATTAAAAGGTTAGATGAGAAAAAATTGGTTGCTTTTTATCCATATCGTGGGGTTGAACTAACGCCAAAAGGTAAAAACATTGCGATTAAGATGATTCGTGCACATCGACTATGGGAAGTTTTTTTAACTAAAAAACTAGGGTTTTCATGGGAAAGTGTACATGAAGATGCTGAAGTGCTAGAACATGCTTCGAGTGATGAATTGTTATCCCGATTAGACGCCTTTTTAAGTTATCCTAAATATTGTCAGCATGGTAATCCTATTCCTACGCTTAATGGAAAGAGTGCACCAACATTTCATGAGACCATGACCGAATTAAACGTAGGTGATTATTTTGAAGTTGTTCGGGTTTTAGATATTAAAGAACTCTTACTTTATCTAAATGAGAAGCATATTAAACTTTATGATCATTTCAAAATTATAGAGAAAGATGATTTTAATCATTTAATAACCATTCAAAATGAAGATAAAAATTTTATATTGAGTTATAAAACTGGGAAAATGATATTTGTTAAAAAAATATAAAAATTGGGGGTGAGTTTATGCTAAAAGAGTTATTAAATAATCAAAACGAAAAACACATTAAAGCTTTTTTAGATGATCTTCACGCCCACGACTTATCCGAACTTTTTGAAGAATTAGACGATTCTGAAAAAGATCGGCTTTTTAGCATGCTTAGCGATGAAAAGCGCGCTGACTTAGTAAGCTATTTAGAAGTTGATGATGCTGCTTCATTGCTTTCTGAACTAAATATCGATGAACAAGTCGCATTAGTAGAAATGATGGAACCTGATGATGCAGTGGACATTATTCAAGAACTTGAAGACGAAGATCAAGAAGAATTACTTGCTCGATTAGGCGAAGATTCTGAAGTTAGTAGTTTAATTCATTATGACGATGATGAAACCGGCTCTGCGATGACTAATCAAGTCATTGTGGTTCATCCGAATATGGATGTAAAAGATGCGACTAAAATGGTTATTAAAGAAGCTCCAGAGGTGGAAACTATCTCAACTTTGTTTGTTACAGATGATCAACATCAATTTCTTGGAGTGGTTCCATTAAGAAAATTACTGAAAGCTAAAACGCCATGCTTGGTTACTGAGTTGATTCAAGAATCACCCTATGTCATTGATAAAGATCCAATCACACAGTCAATTTCTGCAATCAACAATTATACGATTTATGAAATGCCTGTTTTAAATGAAAAGCATGAACTTGTGGGTATGATCACTCTAGATGATGCTCTTGATATTTATCAAGAAGAAGCACAAGAAGATTTTGAAAAACTTGCTGCATTACCGGATACTGATGAAGAACATCACTTTGTTAAAGCAGCACTCCATAGAGTGCCCTGGTTAATTTTTTTATTAGCTTTATCGATACCAATTTCACTTGTAACTTCTCTATTTGAACATGTTTTAGCGACAGTTGCAATTTTAATCATTTTTCAACCTTTGATTCTAGATTCAGCAGGAAATGTTGCGACTCAAACTTTAGCTGTTACTTTAAAGATGTTATCTACTAAAGAAGAAGGAATGCTTAAAAACTCTGTGAGAGAGATTTTAACAGGAATGATTAATGGATTAGTTATTGGCTTACTTGCTGTCGTTATGACCATTATTTTTGCATGGATTAATCCTTCATTATCAAGTAATCCTTATTCGGTTAGTTTAGTGGTTGGTTTATCTTTATGGTTAACAATCATCATTTCTCCAGTGATTGCTATCATGATACCTGTGACACTCGATAAATTAAACGTAGACCCAGCGATTGCATCAGGACCTTTTATTACAACACTTATCGATGTCGCTGCATTGTTTATTTATTTTGGATTAGCAGTTATCTTACTTGGAGGTTTATAAGATGAAAAATATCAATTTTAAACATTCAGATGAATCAATTGCTAAATCATTAAAAACGAAACATGCCTTTGATATTTCACTTTATTTTTCTCAATTTGATATTGATGAGAAAAAAAGATTAATTTTCTTAATCGATCAACAAAAATTATCCGATATGTTTGTTTTGCTTGATATAGAAAGCCAATGGGAAGTTTTAGAGTTATTATCAGATCATCGGAAGAAAGCTTTACTTAGAAACTTAGAAAGTGATGATTTAAAAGAGTTTATTGCATCTCTTGATGAAGATAAAAAGCAGTTTGTGATTAGTCTTTTATCATCTGTTAAAGCAAAAACGGTCAAGTTACTTTTAGAGTATGAAGAGGATTCTGCAGCTTCAATCATGTCAACAGATTTCATTACGATTAATGAATCCATGACGATAAAAGAAGCGACGAACAAACTTGTAACAACATCAAAAGATCAAGATTATATTGATTCGATTTATGTTTTAGATGATGATAGAAAATTAATCGGAGTTGTGGATTTAAAAGATTTAATTATTGCAAGAAGTAACCAAAGTTTATCAAAAATCATGATGGATGATTACCATTATGTTTATGAAGATGATACGATTGAAACAGCAATTCAAACCGTAAAAGATTATGATAGAAATGCGATTCCAGTCATCGATTCAGATCATCACATGTTGGGAATTGTCACTGCTGATGATATTTTTGATGAAATGATCGAAGATATTGAATTTGATTATCAACGTATGGCTTTACTTGATAATCATGAATCAACATCAACAGCTTTAACGCGTTCAAAACAACGACTTCCTTGGCTACTTTTAGCTGTGGTTCTTAACCTAATCATTGCAAGTTTTTTATCGATTTTTGAAGCGACTATTATTGAAGTGATCGCACTTGTTCTTTTTCAGCCACTAATTTTAGGGATGGCAGGAAATATTGGAACACAAGCTTTAGCGGTGACAATTTTAACATTTCATAAAGAAGACTATGACCATAAAAAAATGCCTAAGACGCATGTACTTAGAGAGTTTTTAATTGGTTTATTAAATAGTGCTTTATTAGGTATTGCAGCTTATCTTATAGTGTACCTTTTTTTATCCATCATTCCTACGGGTTCTCAATCGGCTTTAAGCATGGCTGTTGTTGTTGGAGTTTCAACGTTTTTTAGTATGTTAATTTCTGCATCGATGGGTGTTCTAGTACCAATCTTTTTAAATCGTGTCAATATAGATCCAGCAACTGCATCTGGACCAATTATGACCACTATCAATGATTTAGTTTCACTAGTCATTTATTTTGGAATAGCCACCATAATCTTTCTATAAAAGACTAGATTATGTTATACTAAAACTACTTAAACTTATGCAAAGGACGTTAATATATAATGGAAAAATATTTACAGACTTATCTAGATACTAGACGTAAAATTATTGCCTATAATTACATGGGATTTTTATTTTCTTGGGATCAAGAAACAGAGGCACCAAGCGCTTCTCATGAATTTCGTAGTGAACAATTCCAAGTCATTGTTGAAGAAGCTTATAAGCTATCATCAGACCCAGCCTACATGGAAGCAATTGAAAAACTTTATGAAAATTTGAATTTATTAGAACATGATTTACAAGTTGAAATTAAAAAGCAATACAAAGATTTACGTTGGGTAAAGAAAATACCTAAGGACGAATTTATTGATTATCAAGTTCTTACACAAAATGGATCGAATGTTTGGCAAGTTGCAAAAATGAATAATGATTTTCTTGCATTTCAACCGACTCTAGAAAAAATCGTTGAGTACTTACGTAAGTTTGTCAAATACTTTGAAACAGATACACTTAAAGGCTACGATGTACTCTTGGATATGTATGAAGAGGGTATGGGAATTAACGAATATGATGCCTTTTTTAACAAACTTAGAGAAGATTTAGTTCCATTTGTTTTAGAAGTAACGAAAAATAAACCTATAAAGTTTTCAAGAAAACTTACACATAGCGTTTTTCCAAGTGAACAACAACGTGAATTTTCTCATTACTTAATGGATGTATTTCACTATGATAAAACTAAAGGATTGTTAAAAGAAAGTGCACATCCATTCACAAATGGTGTTGCATCCGTAGACACTAGAATTACAACACATTTTCACGAAGATAATTTGGTTTCATCCATATTTTCAACCATTCACGAAATGGGACATGGTATTTATGAGATGCAAAATGATCCTAAGTATGACAAAACATTTTTACACGGTGGAACAAGCATGGGGATCCATGAATCACAGTCAAGAATGTATGAAAATATGTTGGGACGTGCGAAAGAGTTTTGGGAAGTCCATTATTCTAAGTTAGTAGAAATATTTCCAAAACAATTAAAAAATGTTACAGTAGATGAGTTTGTTCAATACATTAACACAGCTAAACGATCATTAATTCGTATTGAAGCAGATGAATTAACATATTCACTCCATATTATGGTGAGATATGAACTTGAAAAATTGTTGATCAATGGGAAATTAAAAGTAAAAGATCTTCCAAAAAAATGGAAACAACTCATGGGTGAATATGTTGGAATTAGACCAAAAAATGATGCAGAAGGTGTCTTGCAAGATATTCATTGGTCAGGTGGATCTTTAGGGTATTTTCCAACTTATGCACTTGGATCGGCTTATGCTGCTCAAATTTATCATGCGATGAATCAAGATATCAATGTCAAAGAAGCAATTCAAAACAATCAAATGGATAAAATTAATGCTTGGTCAAAAGAACATATTCACAAATATGCAAGTTCGAAGACACCAAAAGAATTGATGTTAATAGCAACCAAAGAGCCATTTAACCCTATGTATTATGTGAATTACCTCAAAGAAAAATTTAGTAAGTAAAAAGGATAATCTATGTATTCATTACGCTCTCTTTATCAAATTGGCTTTGGACCGTCATCATCACACACGATGGGTCCAGCAAAAGCAGCTAGTCGTGTGAAAGCTATGAGTGATGACTTAGACCAATATGAAGTAACACTTTATAATTCGCTAGCCCTAACGGGTACAGGTCATTTAACCCAAGAAGCTATTAGAGAGTCACTCGCACCGAGTGCGGTGACTTTTTTTACGTCTATAGATCCATTGAAGCACCCTAACACGTTAATAATCAAAGGATTTAAAAAGAGTGAATTAGTCATCGAAAAAGAAGTGATGAGTGTCGGTGGTGGAAGAATTGTCTTTAAAGATGAAGAAGACAAAGAACCGATTATTTATCCACACACAACATTTAAAGCGATTAAAACATATTGTAGAACACATCATTTATCACTCGCTGATTATGTTTTCCAATTTGAAGGTGAAGGTATTCATGACTTTTTAAAAGAAATATGGGAAGCCATGAAAGACGCAATTCATAGAGGAGTTTCAACAGAAGGTGTTTTACCAGGACCATTAAAAATGAAAAGAAAAGCACCTAAATTGTTTAATCAAGATCAACAAAAAGAAGTTCCTGAAATCACTGAACCTAGACTAGTTAGTAGTTACGCATTCGCAGTGAGTGAAGAAAATGCAAGTGGAGGTATCATTGTCACAGCACCGACTTGCGGTGCTTGTGGGGTCCTACCCTCTGTCTTATACTATATGCATGAAAAACATGAAGTAGTGACTGAAGAAAGAGTGATTAGAGGACTAGCTGTCGCTGGACTTATTGGGAATTTAATTAAACATAATGCATCTATTAGTGGCGCCGTAGCAGGTTGCCAAGCTGAAATAGGCAGTGCATGTTCAATGGCCGCTGCAGCGCATGCAACACTCTTTAATTTATCGATGGATCAAGTAGAATATGCTGCAGAGATTGCGATGGAACATCACTTAGGTTTAACTTGTGATCCAATTAATGGATATGTCCAAATCCCATGTATCGAAAGAAATGCAGTCGCAGCACTTCGTGCGATTGATGCATGTGGTCTCGCTTACTTTTTAACTGATTCAAGAAAGATTTCATTAGATATGGTCATCAAGACCATGTATCAAACAGGGCTAGATATGCACACATCTTATAAAGAAACATCCCAAGGTGGCCTTGCACGTCATTATGAGGAGGACGAAGATGTTAACTGTTGGTAATAGAATAAAAGGATTGTCAGTTGATTTGGATTATCAAGGTCAAGGGGTCATTAAACATGACGGATATGTGATTTTTGTCAAAGGTTTATTAGATCAAGAAGAAGCGTTAGTAGAAATTACGAAACTAAGAAAAAAATTTGGTGAAGCAAAAATCATCGAAATAATCAAAAAAAGTATTGATCGTCGAGACGATGTTGAATCGATTCTAGGAAGTTGTGACATGGTTCATATGACTGAACAAAAACAACTTTTATGGCAAAAGAGAATAACTGAAGAAACACTTAAAAAAATCACTGGCTTAGATTTAACTGTTGAAGATGTCATCACTGATCATAAAGCTAGACATTATCGTAACAAATCTGTTTTTCATGTCATGGAAGACAAACTATTAAAACTTGGACTATACCAAAAAGACTTCTATAAACTAGTTAAGGTTGATTCATTTTCATTAGCAGATGAAAAGACAAATGAAGTATTAAAATTGCTAAATGATTCAAATATAATCATCGATTCAAAAATTTTAAAGTATGTCGTATGTCGAACAAATCCAAAAGGTGAAATACTTGTTACATTAGTCGCAAAATCTTCTGATTTTTTAGGTCTAGAAAAAATCATGAATGTATTAAAGACTGTAAAGAATATCGTCGGTTTAACTTTAAATATGATGGATGATCAGACATCGATTCTTGGAAGTAAGTCCTATACTATGTTTGGTGAAAATCGCATTAATGAGCCATTAGGAGATATAGATATATACTTGGATGATCGTTCATTCTATCAAATCAATCCACCTGTCATAGAGAAAGCTTATGCACTCATGAAAGCACACATGAAAGATAATTTAAGCATCATCGATAGTTATAGCGGTGTTGGTTCAATCGGATTCTATTTGGCAGATAAAGCTAAAAAAGTGGTCATGATTGAATCCAATGAAGAAGCAATCGATAACGCAAATCTCACTAAAAGTCGTTATGCGTATCACCATATAGATGTCGTTTTAGGACGTGCGGAAGAAGTGATTGATCAATATGATGCTGACATTTTAATCGTAGATCCACCAAGAAATGGATTGTTACCAGAGTTTATTGATAAGATTTTATTAAAAGAATATCAACAAATATTTTATCTTTCTTGTGATGCGAAAACACTTGCTCGTGATTTAGTTTCACTTCATGATAAATATCATATTGAATCCGTTTATCCCCTAAAAATGTTTTATCAAACGTCATCTTTAGAAACACTCGTATTCTTAAATAAAAAAACTCAAGAAAATTGAGTTTTTTTTATAGCTTTACAAATGGATTAAACTTTTGCTCATGACCAATGGTTGAATGTCTACCATGTCCTGGATAAATGACCGTTTCTTTTGGAAATGTTTGATAAATGTGTTTGATCGTTTTATAGAGTATTTCACTATTTGCTCTGGGGATATCTGTTCTTCCAATACTTTGGTAAAAAAGTGTGTCACCAGTAAATAAAACATGATCAACATAAAGTAATGTTCCACCTTCTGAATGGCCAGGAGCATCGTACACTAGAAATGTGTGATCAATTGCTTGAAATTGATAACCCTCACCAACCCAAATATCAACGGGTATTGGATAACCAAAACGATTAAGTGGGAAATCTCCCATAAATTCGATATCCTTAATAGGTGCCATCACTAAAACGTCAAAATGATTTTTCATCTGTCTCACACCACCAACATGATCATGATGTCCGTGTGTAATGTAGATTAGATCAACTATTAAATTCTCACTTTCAATATATTCAACAACTTCATTTGACTCATATCCAGGATCTATGATGATGGCGTGTCCATGATTTGATAGAACATAGCAATTACTTCTAAGCAATCCAAGAGAAAATCTTTTAATTTCCATATTATCACCAAGTGTCATTATAGCATAAAGCGTTTTCAAATCGTTAAACAAGAATTCGTCATTTAAAATGCGTATAATTAAGATGTCAGGAGTGATACAATGTCTATCAAACAAAGTTATATAGAACTAATTGGAAATACACCTATGCTTAGAATTAATCGTTATGAAGAAAAGATGAACAGTAAAGCTGAAATCATTTTGAAACTAGAGAACTTTAATCCAATGAGTAGTGTCAAAGATAGACTGGCTTTTGCTTTGATTGAATCTTTTGAAACAAAAGGGCTAATTAAAGAGGATACAGTCTTCGTTGAACCGACAAGTGGTAATACAGGCATTGGACTTGCTTTTATATGTGCCGCTAAAGGATATAAATTGATCTTAATTATGCCTGAGACAGTTTCTAAAGAACGTGCACAAATTGCTAGAGCTTTAGGTGCAACCGTCATTTTAACAGAAGGTTCACTTGGTATGAAAGGTTCAATTCAAAAAGCAAAAGAGTTGATTGAAAAAAATCCAAATTATGTGATGCCGATGCAATTTGAAAATCTTGCAAACCCTGAGATTCATAGAAAAACAACAGCATTAGAAATTCTTAAAGATACAGAATCAAACTTAGACTATTTTGTTGCCGGAGTCGGGACCGGAGGAACAATTACAGGAACTGGTGAAATACTTAAAAAACATATTCCTTCGATAAAAATCATCGCTGTTGAACCTGCAGGTTCACCCATGATTTCTAAAGGAACATCAGGACCACATAAAATCCAAGGAATTGGTGCTGGATTTATTCCAACTGTATTAAATCAAGCAATGATTGATGAAGTTATGACAATCACAGATGATGAAGCATTTGAAACCACAAGATTACTTGCTAAAACAGAAGGCGTCTTAGTTGGCATGTCATCAGGTGCAGCACTAAGTGCTGCTACAAAATTAGCTTTAAAAGAAGAAAACAAAGGAAAGAGGATTGTTGTGATTATGGCAGATACCGGAGAACGGTACATGTCCACAACGCTATTTGAATGAAGCCATTTACATGCACTGTTGCAGATGTTCGATCTGCGAAAAAATTTGATCCTGCAGCTCCAAATTGCTTCATGATTTATTTTACTTATCCTGGAGTCATTGCACTTAGACGTCACAGAAGAGCTCATAAGCTTTGGAATAAAGGGTTTTACAATTTAGCTAGATTTATTAGTTATCGTACAAGAAGAATCACTGGAATTGATATTCACCCAGGTGCTAAAATTGGTAAGGGAGTTTTTATCGATCATGGTATGGGGTTAGTCATTGGAGAAACATCAGTGATTGGTGACTATTGTGTACTTTATCACGGTGTTACTTTAGGAGCAAACACCTTTGATAAAGTCGATCGCCATCCAAAACTTGGAAAGCATGTCATTGTTTTTGCAGGAGCTAAAATCATTGGTCCCATCCATATTGGAGATCATAGCATTATTGCAGCTAATGCAGTAGTTGTCAAAGATGCTCCAGAAAATAGTAAATTAATTGGTGTACCCGCACATCGAAGTAGTTCAATTTGAGCTACTTTTCGTATACTAAGGCTAGGAGTTTTTCTCTTAGTCTTTTATATTTATATGAATGGTAGTAAAATAAGAGCGAAGGCGTAGTTAAATTATTTGAACCTCGAGTTCGTAAAAACTTGTATACCTTTG
>JAQVBA010000085.1 GCA_028690555.1 Acholeplasmataceae bacterium | reverse complement strand
TCGAAGTTCTTATTTCTCTGGTCGATGATCAGAAGGTCGGCGCCCTTGTCCAGCTTGAACTGGCGAAGAGAGCAAACAGCCTCACGCCGGAACAGATCCTTGCAATGAATGCAAAAGATCCAAAGGCAGCCGCCGAAGCATTGGCATCTCGTGCCAAACTTGAATCAGTTGAGCAGCTGAACGAACTTAGGATCAAGGATCAGCAGGCCTTCAACATGATGATGCAGAGTCAATATAAGGAGAATGCCGAGCAGATGAAGGAGGTAATGAATTCTGCACTGAATGCTATGGGAAATACGGCGACCGCCCGTTCTACGGCTCAAAATCCCGGGGCAACTGTTGTTTCCGGGGGGATGGGGGCGCCGGTTGTGGTGAATGTCGCTCCTGAAGGAAGTACACAATGTCAATACTGCTCAGCAAATGTTCCAAACGGAGATGTCTTCTGCCCAAGTTGCGGGAAGAGAGTGGAGTAAAGAAAGATGCATATACGCTATCCGGAGATTATTGAAAATCAGGTCGTCGAGTTGTGGAATAATTATGGTATTATTAGTTGTGATTTATTAGGATTTGTTTAAAATGGTTGTTTATAAATGTAAAATGTGCGGAGGCAATCTTGAAATAGATGAATCTACGTCCGTTATCACCTGTGAATATTGTGGATCTCAGCAGACAATATCAACCACTCGCGATGAGATTGTTATCAATCTATATAATCGTGCAAACAATCTTCGTTCAAAAAGTGAGTTTGACAACGCTCGTGAAGTATATGAAAAGATACTGAATATCGATAACACCCAAGCGGAAGCTCATTGGGGTATCGTCCTCTGTAAATATGGTGTTGAATATGTTACCGATTATGGAAGTGAACTACGTGT
Organism: Acholeplasmataceae bacterium; assembly: GCA_028690555.1. GTDB lineage: Bacteria > Bacillota_I > Bacilli_A > Acholeplasmatales > Acholeplasmataceae > UBA6181. Next base: position 3,548 of record JAQVBA010000085.1, on the reverse strand, counting down.
TCCAACCTGCCATAGAACAGAAATCCAATCTATTCTCACTGATATAGATTATCTTGCCACACTTGAAAACGCTGATAGTTCTGCGAGAATTATCTATGAGAAGGAAGCTTTAAAAATAAGTGACCTTCAAAAAAATATTTTGCAGATCGTAAACAATGAAAAACCATTTGATGTGTTCATCTGCTACAAAGAAACCGATGAATCAAGTGAACATACAAAGGATAGTGTTATCGCAAGTGAGATCTATCATCGGTTAACTGATGAGGGATTCAAAGTATTTTACTCTGCAATCACTTTAGAAAATATTTTGGGTCAGGAGTATGAACCATATATTTTTGCAGCATTAACATCCGCACGCGTAATGCTCGTAGTAGGTACCAAACCAGAATATTTGAATGCTGTCTGGGTAAGAAACGAATGGTCCAGGTACCTTCATTTCATGAAAACAGACAAGAAAAAGACATTGATCCCCTGTTATCGTGATATGGATGCATATGATCTGCCTGAAGATTTTTCTCATCTTCAGGCTCTTGACATGAGTAAAATTGGATTTCTTATAGATCTTACCAGGGGGATTAAAAAACTATTATCTGACAATACCTCGACAGGTTTAAAAAGAGATGATTCTCATCCCATATCTCCACTTTTGAAACGTGCATTCATGTCTTTAGAAGATGGTGATTTTGAAGATGCAGACAAATTCCTTGAAGAGGTACTCAACCAAGATCCAGAAAATGCCAAGGCTTATATTGGAAAAATGTTAGCACAATGTCATCTAAATCATGAATCAGATCTTGCAAAAAGCCTCACATCGCTTACCGAAAATAAATATTTTAACAAAGCAGTTAAATTTGCCAATAGGGATTATAAAAATCAATTATCTTCATACAGTGAGATTGTAGAGATACAAATTTTAGAAAGAAAATACCAAACTGCTCTCGATTTTAAATCAGAAAATACTGTTGATTCTTATCAGAAAGCTGCAGATCTATTTTCAGCGATATCAGAATACAAAGATGCGGAAGAACAAGCGAGAGAGTGTCGGGATCTTGTAGCTGAAACAGAGCATGAGAATATAAATAATTTTGAGGCTTATCAGAGATCTGCAACTTTCTTTTCTGCAATTTCAGAATACAAAGATGCGGAAGAACAAGCGAGAGAGTGTCGGGGTCTTGCAGTTGAAACAGAGGAGGGGGAGGCTATATATAATGAAGCTCTCGATCTTACATCTAAAAAAACTGTTGATGCTTATCAGAAAGCTGCGAATCTCTTTTCAGAGATTTCTGGATACAAAGATGCTCAAGAACAAGCAAGAAAGTGTCGGGGTCTTGCAGTTGAAACAGAGAATAAGACTATCTATAATGAAGCTCTTAATCGTAAATCTGAAAAAACTGTTGATGCTTATCAGAAAGCTGCAATTCTCTTTTCAACGATTTCAGGATACAAAGATGCGGAAGACCAGTCAAGACAGTGCCGGGATCTTGCAGTTGAAACAGAGAATGAGAATATATATAATAAAGCTCTTGATCTTAAATCTAAAAAAACTGTTGGTTCTTATCAGAAAGCTGAATGTCTCTTTTCAGAGATTTCAGGATACAAAGATGCTGCCGAAAAAGCGAGAAAGTGTCATTATTCTGCTCAGCATATTAAAAATATGAGACGCGTGGGAAATGTATTTACAGTATTTTTGCCGATATTAGTCTTATGTTTTTTGGGATTGGGATACTATTTCTATAATGGCATCATAATAATACTTGTTATAATATTTGCAATAGGAGCGATAATTTTTGTTATACATTTTATGGATAAGTATCAATGAAGACTACTATTACTTATCAAAGAGGAGAGGCAAACAATTTCATCTGGAAGCATCCGTCTTCAACATTTGATTTACCTACTGAGCTAATTGTTATCGAGTCCGATATAGCAGTAATATGTTTACATAATAAAATACTCCATACATTTCATCCCGGCACTCATCAGCTTACCAAGGAATTATTAGCATTTTCAGATGAATCGTTGAACTCTCAATTATTTTTTATCAGCAATAAAGTTCACCAGGATATTAAATGGGGCACTCCTTCAAAGATCAATTACTGTGACCCGGAATCTGGAATTTATGTGAATATTGGTGCATCTGGTAAATTCAGTATTCGTGTTAACTCCCCTGAAAGATTCATCAATCATTTTGCAGAGATTGCCAACACTAAATCAGGAGATCTCAGTTTTGACAATAATGAAATTACCTCAATGCTTAACAAATTCAAACAATTAGTAATAAATGGTGTAAGAAATAATCTTGTAAAAATAATTCGTGAAAATGCTATCTGTATATTACAATTGGACGAATATCTGGATAAGGTATCACGGATACTTAAAAACAATATAAATAACGAACTATCCGAATATGGTTTGTTTATGCCTGAGTTTTTTATTGAAACAATTCAAACCCCTGATGATGATCCGCAATTCCGTGAGTTAAAAAAACAACAGGCATCTCATTACTTAGATGTACATAGAGCTGAAGTTCGCGCACGAGTAAGTCATATAGATACAATAGCAAAAGAAGAACGCGGACTAACGGAAGCAAAAATCATGTTAGAAAAAAATAAAGCATCTCTGTTTGAGCATCCTGAGAAGCTAACTATCACAGGAGACCTTATTTTCAATAATTCCGGGATCATAGCAAAAAATGATGCTATTGTGAATCGTTCAAATGTATCAGCCGAGGTAGAGGAATCGCATTCTGGAAATACATTCTGTATATCCTGCGGAGCAAAAATTCCCAATCTGGCTGTCTTCTGCCCAAGTTGCGGGAAGAAACTGGAGTGAAATATGCGTAAATGGACTGACGAATACGGGAAACTTCAGCTGTATGATCATATCTCAGATAGTATGGTCTTTGCTGATAATAATCATAAAATGTGTCCTTTCACCCTCGGTTACTGTGCATCATTAGATCGGGTTCCCGGAATCTGTTTTAAAGATGCCTGTGAACTCTGGGATCCGGTAATGAACCGATGTTCCCTTTCCGATAGAGTAAGAGCAGAGGTATTACATGATGAGAGTTGATCTCTCCACTTTAATCTCTTATTTGTGATTTTTGAATACGGCTTACTCGGTGTGGTCCATAATGAGGAAGACATAGACCAGTTGGGAGGCGCCGGGGCGCCGACAGGATTTGCCAGAACGCTCCCGATGAGGGATGAACCGGCGGGACGATAAGGCCCGCCGTGTTCAAGTGAGGATAAGCAAATCCGATTCGCTTCGCCCGAAGGGCGGATTTGCGTCGATTCGCGGTTTTTTTCTCATGCTTCCACACCTAACAAACTCCTTCCAGAATTGGATTGAGGATGAAACCGCGCTACTCCTATTCTGATCATCATCCTCTCATCACATTTTCATCGATCATATCCAGTCCGCCGGCTACGTGGACCATATCCACGGGAACGGCGACCATGTTCAGGGATGTACTTACGAAGTCCAAAACGATCTCCAGTACAACGGCGATACCAAGCGCTTCGACGGGTATTCCAAGCTGCAGGAAC
>JAQVBA010000013.1:2481-21379 GCA_028690555.1 Acholeplasmataceae bacterium | reverse complement strand
CATCTTTAATATTTGAAGTATGTGTCAAAAGCATGACAATACGGTCTAATCCAAGCGCTAATCCGCCATGTGGAGGTGTTCCATATTTTAAAGCATCGACAAAGAATCCAAATCTTGTTTCAATATCGTGTTTTGTAAGTCCTAATGTATCAAACATCAGTCTTTGAACTTCTTGGTTATGGATACGAATCGATCCACCACCAATTTCATAACCATTTAAAACGATATCGTATGCTTTGGCCATTGCATCCTTTGGATGATTTCTTAAAACATCAGCATCTTTAGGAGCTGTAAATGGATGGTGCATCGCATAAAAACGTTTTTCATCTTCATTATATTCTAAAAGTGGCCAATCCGTAATCCAAACGAATTTATACTCATTTTCTGGAATCAAATTTAACTCTTCAGCTAATGCAATGCGTAAACTTGAGAGTGCAGATGAAGTCTGTTCGAATGTACCAGGAACAAAGAAAATGATTTCTTGATCAGACATGTTTAAACCTGAAATAATTTCAGGTGTAAAGAATTTCCCAACACTTCCGCTTACCGTTTGATCTGCATATTTGATATACGCGAGTGCATCTCCATGATTCTTTTTCACAAGCTCAGTGAGTTGATCGATACGTTTACGTGTGATAGATGATGCATCTTTAACTCTTAAGCCTCTCACATAAGCTTTATTTTCAAATAAAGGAATATTTAATGGTTTAACGAGTTCTGTAAAATTTAAAATCTTTAAATCGTAACGTAAATCTGGTTTATCGGTTCCATAATGTGTCATCGAATCAAGATAAGTCATTCTTAAAAAAGGAAGTGATAAATCAATTTTTAACACATCTTTGAATAATTCTTTCATCAGTTTTTCAATAATGTTTTGAATATCCTCTTCATCGATAAAAGATGCTTCAATATCAATTTGCGTAAACTCAGGTTGACGGTCAGCTCTTAAATCTTCATCTCTGAAACAACGTGCAATTTGAAAGTATTTTTCAAAACCAGCGACCATAAAGAGCTGTTTATAGATTTGTGGTGACTGTGGTAATGCATAAAATGTCCCAGGATAGAGTCTAGAAGGCACTAAATAGTCTCTTGCACCCTCAGGGGTAGATTTACCCAAGATGGGTGTTTCAAGCTCATAGAAGCCTAAATTCACGAGTGTTTTTCGAATGGATTGCGTAATTTCATGACGTTTAATCAAATAATTTTGCATCACGGGACGACGAAGGTCCAAGTACCGATATTTTAATCTTGTTTCTTCTAATGCATCGGTATCATCTGAGATCATAATCGGTGGAGTTTCAGCTACTGACAAAATTTGTAAACTAGAAATTTCAACTTCGATATCACCGGTATACATGAGTTTATTCTTGCTTTCTCTTTCAATCACTAAACCTTCGATATCAAGCACATATTCATTTCTAACTTTTAATGCTACTTGATAATTTGGATTTTCAGGTTTACACAAAAGTTGTGTGATCCCGAAACGGTCTCTAAGATCAATAAAAATAAGTCCGCCAAGATTTCTTACTTTTGCAACCCATCCCTTTAAATGGACAGATTCATTTAAATTCTTTAACGTTAATTCACCATTATGGTGTGTATATTTCATGTTATTTACCTACTTTTTCTCTAATGTATTCACTAATTTTTGTAATTGGGACGTTTTCTTGAATTTCAGTTTTCGTATCTTTAATGCCAACTAATCCCTTTTTAAATTCATCTTGGCCTAGAATCACTAAATACTTCGCATTCATTTTTAAAGCGTGTTTTAATTGACTCTTAAAGCTCTTATTCGAATAATTCATATCACTTTGAAGCCCTTGGTGTCTTAAATCGTATAATATTTTAGATGCAGTAATTTTTAAAGCATCATCAAGTACTAAGATGTAAGCATCAAGCACTTCTTCAGATTTTAGTTCAATATGTTCTGCTTCAAGCGCTAATAATAATCTTTCCATACCACATGCAAAACCAATACCACCTAAGTCTGGTCCTCCAAGCTCTTTCACAAGACTTTGATATCTTCCGCCACCACCTAAAACATTTTGAGCACCAAAGCCTTCAATATCAGCCTCAATTTCAAAGACTGTATGACTATAATAATCAAGACCTCTCACGAGTTTTGGAGCTATTTCATAACTAATACCGACTGCATTTAAATTTTTTAATACCTCATCAAAATAAGCCTTTGATGTCTCATTTAAATGATCTAGTGGTACTGGAGCTTCTTTCACTACTTTTTGATTTTGATCAATTTTACAATCCAAAATTCTTAAGGGGTTTCTATCAATCCGCTCTTGACAATCTTTGCATAACTCATGGACATGGGGTCTAAAATGATGTTCTAGAGCTTCTTGGTATGCTTTTCTTGATGCATCATCGCCTAATGTATTAATTTTGACCTTAACACCTTTTAATCCAAGTCGGCGAATGAAATCATAAGCTAAAATAATCAATTCGCTATCCAGTTCAGGATTCACAGAACCAATCGCTTCAACACCAAACTGATAAAATTGACGATATCTTCCCTTTTGTGGGCGTTCATAGCGAAAATTAGGTCCAATATAAAATATTTTCTCTAATTCTTGAGAAGTATAGAGCTTATTTTCAACATAGCTTCTAATCACACCAGCTGTTCCTTCAGGTCTTAACGTCAATTTGCGGTCACCGCGATCGAAAAAATCATACGTTTCTTTCATCACCATATCGGATAATTCCGTTTGACGATGAAAGACTTCACTGTATTCCATCATCGGTGTACGCATTTCTTTATAATTATAAAGGGTCAGCGTTTGACGAATGATATCTTCTAAAGCTTGCCATTTATAAGATTCATTGGGTAAAACATCATAAGTTCCTTTGACTCTGTTGATACTCATCATATTCCTCCTTGGTTAACTCATAATTCTTTAATGTCACAATCCGTCGATCATGCACTTTTTTGAGTTGATAAAATGTTTCTTCAGTATATCTAAATGGTGTTTTCTTGATGATCATCTCGGATGCTATATTATCCACCATGTGTCTAATTCTTAATTTCTTGTAATCAAAATAGTTAAATGCTAAATCGATTAAATATTTTAATGCATAACTCATGATGCCTTGATTCCAATAATCTTTATGAAGCGCATATCCGATTTCAACACTATGATCTAAATCATTCTTGGTGTGAAAATCGATCGTCCCGATCATTTTTTGTTTTTTCAGATCAACGATGGCATAACCAATTGGTAGTCCTTTTTTTAATCTTGGAATAAAAATTGATTTGATCGATCTTTTGGCTTCGATTGGCAACACGAAAGGTCCCCAGTTTAAATATTTCGTCACTAAAGGATTTGATCCATACTCAAACATATCTTTGTAATCCTTTAATTCTATTTCACGAAGCATGAAGTCTCCAAATTGATGATTGGGTAGACGCAGTTTTATATATTTTCTCAATGCTTTCCTCACAAAATAAAAACGTCCTTAAAAACATCTAAGGACGTATAATTACGCGGTACCACCTTAGTTCTAGAAAAATCTAGCCCTCAATTTGTCAATGTCTCAAAGGGTGTCACCTCTTATAATATGCATTATAAAGCCCTTATCATAGACGATGAAATTCTAATACAATCATATCTTAAAACGATATATTTGTCAATTATAATTCAATTTGAATTGTTACTGGACCATCATTTTTGGATGAAATGATCATATGACTTCCAAAAATACCAGATTTCACGACATGATGAAGACTTAACCTTGCAATAAACGCTTCATATAAAGGGATAGCTATAGGAGGTTTTGCTGCTTCAATGAATGATGGACGGTTGTTACCTTTTGTATCGCCATAAAGCGTAAATTGTGAAATGACTAAAATTTCACCATGAACGGTTGCTAAATTTAAATTCATTTTTTCTTGATCGTCTTCAAAAATTCTTAAATTATGAATTTTATCAGCCATTTGATGTGCTTTTTTTATATCATCATCGACATGAATCCCTAAGTAAATTAAATAACCTTGATGAATAGATGCATGTACGATTTGATCTATTTCAACCGATGCTTCACTAACTCGTTGAATGATGGCTCTCATTTGAAATCCCTCTCAACTGAATAAACATCGGTAATTTTTCGTAAATTCACCATCAGTGTTTCTAAAGCTTGTGAACTCGTGATTGAAACTTTGATCTTGATGATCATCTCTAATTGTTGTGTTGTGGTCGCATTAATTTCTGCAATTGCGATAGAAGATGCATTAACTGTTGTAATGACATCAGGGACTAAAGTTGGTCGATTTGTCCCAATAATTTTAATCCATGTCGCATATTTTCTTGTAATATTAGGTGACCAAAAGGCTTCAATTAAGCGGTTTTCTTCAAATTGTTTACAGTTTGGACAGAAAGTGGCATGAATCACGATACCTGATTGCTTACTGACATATCCAATAATTGGATCTCCTGGAATCGGTAAACAGCAGTTCGCGAGTTTCAATTGTGGTGAAGATAATCCTTCAATGACAACTCCGGTTTCACTGTGTGTCGTCAATTGTCTCGATGCTTTTTCCATTTGTCGTTGTAAAAGCATTTCTCGATCTGTTTCTTGACCGAGCATTTTACTGACGACAGTTTTTGTACTTAAATTACCTTTACCAATTTCTAAGTAGAGATCAGTCGTTGTCAAAATCATGTTCTTTTCAAAATGCTTTTTGACAAAATTATCATCAATCGAATCGGTAATCTTATTTGCAACAAACTCTCGTTCTAATTGTTCTTTACCCATTTGGATCAATCGATCCCGGTTAAGCATATTTAAATAGCCTTTAATCTTATGCTTAGCATGCGATGATTTGACAATCTTTAACCAATCTTCCGAAGGTCCAAATGAATTTTTATTTATTTTAACACTGACGATATCTCCAGTGTTCAATTCATAATCGAGTGGGACAATGCGGTTATTTACTAGCGCACCGACCATTTTATTGCCGATGTCTGTATGGATTCTATACGCGAAATCAATCGGTGTTGATCCTTTAGGTAACTCGATGACTTCACCTTTTGGCGTAAAGACATAAACATTCGCATCTAAAATATCGCCTTTAACAGTACCAACAAACTCTTCTGCGCCACCTTCAGTTTCATCGGTATCTTCGCTCATCTTTAAAAGTTCGCGATACCACTTTAATTTTTGAGCAATTTCAAATTGTTCTCTTTCTTTTGAATATTGCTTATTTTCTTTATAAGCCCAATGAGCTGCAATCCCGTATTCAGCAATATCATCCATTTCAGTTGTTCTAATTTGAACTTCAAAAAGCGTGCCCTCTTCTGATAAGACCGTTGTATGTAGTGATTGATACATATTGGGTTTAGGAACAGCGATATAATCTTTAAATCTTCTTGGAATTGGTGTGAAATTGGCATGGATGATGCCTAAAGCTTGATAACAAGTCTCAATCCGATCAACGATAATTCGAACAGCTAATAGATCATAAATATCTTCGAATTCACGTTCATCACGGACCATCTTTTTATAGATACTATAGATGTTTTTAATTCTACCTTTAATTTCAAAGTTTTTAAGTTCAGAATCCTTAAATAAAATATGGATATGATCAATGACTTTATCAATCGATTTTTCACGTTCAGATTTTTTTGCTTGAATCAAATTTGAAACACGATAATACATTGGTGGATCCGTATATCTTAAAGCCTTGTCTTCTAATTCAGCTTTAATTCTAAAGATCCCAAGTCGATGTGCAAGTGGTGCATAAATTTCTAAAGTTTCAGTTGCAATCTTATATTGTTTTTCTGGACTCATCGAATCTAGTGTTCTCATGTTGTGTAAGCGATCCGCGATCTTAATTAATACGACTCTAATATCTTTTGCCATCGCTAATAACATTTTTTGATGGTTATCTGCTTGAGATGCTTTCGTATTAAACGATAATTTCCCAATTTTAGTTACACCATCAACGAGTTGAGCGATATCAGATCCAAACATTTTTTCAACTTCTTTTAATGTCATGGCGGTATCTTCGACCGTATCATGAAGCAAAGCAGCAATTAAAGTCGCTGGTCCACTATGAAGTTCAGTTAAAATTTTTGCAACCGCTACAGGATGCGTAATATAAGGTTCTCCACTTTTACGCGTTTGACCTTCATGCTTTTCCTTCGCTAAAAAATAAGCCTTTTCAATCAGCTTAATATCGGATTCACGTTCAATGTATGAGCGAAAAGATTCACATAAAGATTGATATAGTGGATCTGTCATATATACCCCTTAATAGGTGATAAGTGTTAAAATTTCGTGATTTTGTAATTTATCTCTACCATGTAAATCTGATAATTCAATTAAAAATGCAAGTCCAACCACTTCGCCACCTAATTTTTCAACAAGTTCAATGGTTGCTTCCATGGTACCACCAGTGGCTAATAAATCATCGATAATTAACACGCGATCCCCTTTTTTAACGGCATCTGCGTGCAAACATAACGTATTTGAACCATATTCTAAATCATATTCAACAGAAACTGCTTCTCTTGGAAGTTTCCCTGGTTTTCTCACCGGTGCAAATCCAATACCAAGCGTTGCTGCAACTGGACAACCAAAAATAAAACCTCTTGCTTCAGGTCCTACAATGACAGTTGCTTTTTTCTCTTTTGCAAATTGTGTAAATTGATTTGCAGCATATTGATACGCATCACCACTTAGCATCAATGGTGTAATATCTCGAAATAAAATCCCCTCTTTTGGAAAATCAGGTACATCTGCTATATATTTCTTTAAGTCCATATTGTCAATCCTTCCTTGGCTTAAGATAAAAAAAGCCGTTGTCTACCCTCATATTTTAACTGATTTTAACGATTTATACAAGTATGCTATAATGTATTCGGGTGAGAACATGAAACCACTAGCATACCGTTTAAGACCTTTAGAATTCGATCAAGTTTTTGGACAAGATCACTTAGTCGCATCTGATGGTGTTTTAACGCAAATGTTATTAAAAAAACAATTTTTATCATTCATTCTTTATGGACCTCCTGGGACTGGTAAAACAACCATTGCCAGTATTTTTGCAGCTAAATCTGAGCTTGATACATATTTTTTTAATGCATCCACAGACTCAAAAGCAAAACTTAAAGATATATTAGATACTACATCTTATCATGACATTTTGATTGTTATTGATGAGATTCACCGTATGAAAACAGATATCCAAGATTATTTATTGCCCTTTATGGAAAATGGGAAAGCAACAATCATCGGCATAACAACATTAAATCCTTATCAAAGTATTAATATGGCAATCAGATCAAGATGTCACCTTTATGAAGTTAAAAAACTTGATGATGAAGCAATTAAAAAAGCTGTCATGAATGGATTATCTGAACTAGATATCGATTTGAAAATTGAAAGTCAAGCTCTAGATTTGATCGTAAGATATTCAAATCATGAAATAAGAACCGCACTAAATTTACTAGAAAGTGCATCACTTATCTTACAAGATGGCGATATGATTAAATCTCAAACGATTTCAAGAATTGCTGGTAAAATGCACCATGATCTTGATGCTCATGAAGATCACTTCTTTGATCTACTCAGTGCACTTCAAAAATCTATTCGTGGTACAGATGTTGATGCATCACTCCACTATTTAGCAAGGCTTATCACCTTGGGTGATCTACCTTCAATCATTCGAAGACTTTTAGTCATCAGCTATGAAGATATTGGTTTAGCAAACCCGATGATGGGGTCAAAAGTATTGGCTGCATGTGATGCTGCAATAAAAGTGGGATTTCCAGAAGCAAGAATCATGTTAGCAAATATTGTCATTGATTTAGCAATTTCACCAAAATCAAATACCGCAATCATCGCAATTGATGAAGCTTTAAAGGAATATGAAGAAAAAGAGACTGGCACAGTCCCAGACCATGCCAGCAATCGAAAAATTAAGTTAAATCCAGACATCTATCATTATCCACATAACGATAAAAATAGTATCAATGATCAAACGTATCTTCCAGATCAAATTAAAGATCATACTTATTATCACCCGAAGGAAGAATCGAGTTATGAAAAAGCTTTAGCACAAAGATTAAAAGAGATTGATAAAATCAAGCATAAAAAAAGATAAAAAAGGGTTTGTGAAATTTAATTCACTCACCCTTTTTATTTCGAGATTCCTTATGATCAGTTGATGCATAATACGATCCTAATCCCATGATGATTAAGGCAATAAAGAAATTTAATTGCGGCATCTCTTGAAAGATCATTAACGATAATAATGCTCCAACAAATGGAGCAAAAGCATAAAATGTACTTGTTTTTGCTGCTCCAAGTGCCTTTTGTGCAGTCACATAGAAAAATATGCTTAAGCCATAAGCGATAAATCCTAAAAGTAATGTCCATAAAATTAGATCAATTTTAAAATTGATTTGCTGCATAAATAAAGCGATACTAAGTGATCCTAACCCTGAGAATAAGCCTTTTATGACAACAACCATTAATGGATCATTAAAAGAAAGTTTTCGAGTTAAATTGTTTTCAAGTCCCCAAAAGGAAGCAGCCATTAATACGAAGATAGAACCAATAGAGAATTTAAATGATGTTAGATCTTCAAAAGATAAGATAATACTTGCGACTGTCACTAAAATGATTGCAATTCTTAATCGTTTTGGAATGACTTCTTTAAATATAAAATAAGCGATTAAAGAGGTTGCAACAATTTCAAAATTGTTTAATAAACTCACATTCTCAGGATGACTCAAATTTAATCCAATCATCAAAGAAATAGGTGCTAAAATGTCAAGAACGATCATGCCAATAATCGCGGGTAATTCTTGTTTTGTGAATTTTTTGTATGTATAATCGGTCTTCTTTTTACGGATATAACCAACAACAGACATTCCAATTCCAGCCCCTAAATATAAAAGACTTGCGATGAAAATTGGCGACAGATCATCTAATAAAAGTTTTGATATCGGTGTGCTTAGTGCATAAAGAAGAGCAGCTAAAATTGCATATAATATATATTTTTTGTCTTTCATTAAAGTTACCAACGATCTTCATGTGATTTTTTAAGAAAAAGTGTCAATCTATAAAAGATAGATAAACACTTTTCATGCATTTTCTTTTTGAATCTATTTTATATTTCTGTGGAAATAATAACTGGAATGGTGATTGGGCTTCTTCTCGTTTGTTGATATATATAATGATTGATTTCATTTCTCACATCACGCTTATAGTCATTCCAATTAATATATTTGCCTTCCAAGTGTTTTTTACTAATCTTTTCAAAGAGTTCTTTCACTTGGTTTAAAAGTTCTTCTGATTCTTGAACATAGACAAATCCTTTTGTCACTATTTTAATGTCACCAAGTATTTGTTTTGTCTTCGGATTAATATGTGAAACAATGAGTAAAGCACCATCTTCAGCGAGTAATTCCCGATCTTTCATGACAAAATCATTAACATCTCCGACTGCTGTGCCATCAATTAAGATTTCACCGACATTGATATCATTTCTTGAGACATAAGTATCTTTTCCATCGAGTGTTAGAACATCCCCATTATCCATTAAAAAGACATCTTCACTCTTATATCCAATTTCTAGTGCGAGCCTTTTAAGGCCGTATTGATGGCGATACTCACCAATGGTTGGGACAACATATTTAGGCTTAAGTAAATTCATCATCATCTTTAATTCATCGGCTGTTGCATGTGCTGAGGTTAAGAGTCTTTTATCGATTTGTTTCACTTGTGCATCACTTCTAAATAAGACATCTAATGTTCGTGCAGCCATCTTTTCAGTTCCTGGCACAGGTGGTGTCATTAAAATGACCGTATCTTCTGGTTGAATATGAATCAAGCGATCGGCTTTCTTACACATTCTTTGGAGCATATAAAATGGTTCATGACGATTACCCGTTACTAAAGCAACAATATCTTTATCATCATTTTTATTTTTATCATCGATAAATCTTAAACTGACTAAAGACTCTTGAGGAATATTTAAATAACCACTTTGAATGGCAATATCGACGATGCGTTGTGCACGTCTACCAATGATGGCGATTTTCTTATGATGGGCTAAAGAAATATCGACAATGCGCTGTATCTTTCTTAAATCAGATGAAAATAATGTGACAATAATCCGTCCTTCAGCATTCGTATAAATACTATTTAATTTATGTTTTAATGTTGAATTAACACCACCATTAAGTTCTAATGTCGAACCTAATGATTCAGATAGCAACATCAAGACATTCTTTTCTGCGATTTCATTAATCTTTCTAAAATCTGTTTGATACATCAAATCACTACTTTGATCAAACGTAAAATCTGATGTATAAACAATGACACCATCAACTGTATGAATGGCGATACCTACAGATTCAGGAATCGAGTGTGTTGTATTAAAAAATGTCACTTTCACATTCCCAAATTTGATGATTGAATTTTGCGTAATGGTATGAAGTTTTAATGCACTTGTGTCAATGTTTTCTTCTTTTAGCATATCTTCAACAATTTGCATCGTGAAATTTGAAGCATATACTGGAACATTCATATCTTTTAAAATATGAGGAATTGCTGCAATATGATCTTCATGAGCATGTGATAAAAAGATGCCCTTGATCCGATCTTTCGCACGAATTAACATCCGATAATCTGGAACAATTTCATCGACTCCATAAAGCTCTTGACCAGGATATTTAATCCCAGCATCTAAAATAAAAAGTTGTTGGTCAACTTCGACCACGTACATATTTTTTCCGTTTTCACCAAGGCCGCCCAAGGCAAAAAAGCGTATTTGACTCAATCTAACACATCCTAACGTATCGTTTTTCACTGTTGTTATTATACCATGTTTTTTGTTTTACTCAATGAATTTACACATATTCTATGCTATAGTAATAATGGGTGAAAATTATGATTAACTATCCAATAAAGCGAGCGCCACAACAAAAACAAACAAATTATGCCAATCTTGGGATGACTTTAGAATCAGACATCGAGTCAACCAATCTTTACTATTTAAATCAAGGGATTGCTGTCATCCATAAAAAGCCCACACCCATTCAAGTTGTAAATGTCAGTTATCCTGCACGCAATAAAGCAAAAATTACTGAAGCTTATTATAAAACACCTTCGACGACCGATTTTAACGGTGTCTATTTAGGGAAATATATTGATTTTGATGCAAAAGAAACAAATTCAAAAACATCCATGCCACTTAAAAATATTCATCCCCATCAAATGGAACATTTGCAAAATGTGACAAAGCAAGGTGGGATCGCATTTTTAATTGTTCATTTCAAACAATACAATGAATACTTTCTTCTGCCATTTCAAATTTTAGATCATTATTGGAAACTGCAAACCGATAAAGAAAAGGGACGAAAATCCATCCCTTATCAAGTCTTTAAAGATAAGACTTACATCATCCCTTTTGGTTATCAGCCACGACTCGATTATTTGAGTGTTGTTAAAAAGTATCTTCTTTAGAACGATCAATCAGTTTATAATCTGTTGCTAATTGCTTAATAAGCGGTCGAGTTAGTAAACCTAAAACAAGTGTTACAGCAGTTGAAGATGCCATGTATGGCAAGTTATAAATAATAAATGAATAATACCAAGGATTCATTCCTTCAGGTGCGAATTCAGCAAATATAATGGCTCCACCAAGTGAATGAGATAGATATCTTAAGAAACCAGCTAATAAAACAGCGAGTGCAAAAGTTAAAGGTTTATCGATACCCTTTCTAAAAAATCCAGTGATGCCAATAATTCCAAATGCAATGACGTAATCTGAAAATAATGATGCCCAGTGATAAAAACCGCCGTCCAGTAAAACGGATGCAAGGCCATACATTGCACCCCCGATGAATCCGTATTTTGGACCAGCTAAAATACCAATTAACACGATGGGTAGCATTGAAAACCCAAAAACTGCTCCGCCTTGAGGCATTTGTAAATTAAGCCCTGGGATAAATTTTGTCATCATCCCAAAAACAACGGCTAGAGCTGTGAATATTGACGTGATTGTCAATCGTTGCAATTCCTTTGAATGGTACATATTCTCCTCCATATAAAATAAAAATTTCTATGGAATACCAAAGAAATAGGAGTTGAGTAATTATCAACTATCCCTACGCTGGTATGATCCAGATCAGGTTCGCGGGTCGACTTTTGGTCCTCTCAGCTTAGAGCTCCCCGTATTGATCACTTATAGTTTACCACAAAATAATTCATATTCAACTAAATCACATGAAAGGAGTTTTTATGATGAATGAAACATTTAGAGCAATCTTAGTCCTTTTTCTTCTCGTGATACTTGTCATCATCCCTAATATTAAATTTGTAAAAGATAAACAAGCAAAAGTTGTCGAACGATTTGGTAAATTTCATCGAATTATCGATCAACGTGGTATATATATATTGATACCACTATATGAACGGGTTGTTGAGTCAGTGCCACTAGAACCCATAAAAAAGCATTTCAAATTGGACGATGAGATTTCAATTGAATATACTTACGAGGTATTTAATGTCGAAAAGTTTGTCTATGAATCGATTGATAGCATCCATGCTTTTCATGAAGAATTAATTAATCATGAAATCCATGAGGATGGGATTGATATGCTAGAAAATATGAATGAGATCAGCAATCATTACGGGTTTAAAGTCATTGAATGCAAAATAAATAATAAATAATAATTGAATGTAATTTCTCTTGCATTTTGAATAATTTGTTGTATAATCAAAGTGTAAGGAGTGATGAAGATGGAAATATCTTGGTTTAATGAAAAACCAAAGGATTGCATAGTTACAGTCAGTACAGGCAATATAACATTGAACAAAATGGCAACGACTTACTTTGAAAATGCTTATAGCGTCATGTTAGGCATTGAAAAAGATAAAAAGATGATTGTGATCAAGCCAATGTTAAAAGCTGAAGCACAAAGCCATGCAATTCCAGATAACAAAAAGTATCGCATTACCGTACGTAGTTCTTACAGCCGAGTGACAAATAAGGCATTTGTTGAAGAAATCAGCGATTTATTTCAAATTGATTTATCGACGAATCCTAAAAAGTTTGTTGCAAACTGGCACTCAAAAGAACAAATATTAACGGTTGATTTGAAGGAGGAACTCTAATGGATTGGTTTTTATGGTTATGGCTAGGCATCTTTGTTGTTGCACTTCTATTTGAATTTGTAACGGCAGACATGGTGAGTATTTGGTTTTCTCTTGCAGCAATTCCAAGTTTTATTTTGGCTTTGCTTAATGTATCTCCGTTTGTTCAAATTATTGTGTTTGTTGTCTTAGCAATCGTCTTATTGGTTCTCACGCGTCCTGTGGTACTTAAATACTTTAAAACAAATGAGATTAAAACCAATGTCGATGCAATCATTGGTTCCATAGGAACTTGTACAGAAAAGATTGTCATCAACGAAATCGGCCATGTAAAAATTAAAAATCAAACATGGTCCGCAATTAGCAATCAAACGATTGAAGTTGATGATCACATCCGTGTTTTAGATATTGAAGGCGTTAAGCTTGTTGTTGAAAAAATAGATTAAATATAAAGGAGACAGATCATGAAATTTTTTGAATTATTGATTAACCCAATTGCTTTTGGTGCATTAGAAATCACATTGATTATTGTTGCTGTTGTTATTTTAGCTGTCATTGCTGCAAGTTTCCGTTTGGTTACACAAACAAAGAAAGTTGTCGTTGAAAGACTAGGTGGCTATCATACAACTTGGGGTGTAGGGATTCACTTCTTAGTCCCAATTATTGATCGTGTAGCAAGTTCTGTATCATTAAAGGAACAAGTAAAGGATTTTGAACCACAACCTGTCATTACACGTGATAATGTAACGATGCAAATCGATACGGTTGTCTTCTTCCAAATCACCGATCCTAAAGCTTTTACATATGGTGTAGAAGATCCAATGAGTGCAATTGAAAATATTTCTGCAACCACGTTACGTAATATCATTGGTGATCTTGATTTAGATGAAACCTTAACATCTCGTGATTTAATTAATACGAAAATGCGTTTAACCTTAGATGAAGCAACGGACCCTTGGGGGATTAAAGTCAACCGTGTGGAAGTTAAAAACATCGTTCCACCAAAAGATATTCGCGATTCCATGGAAAAGCAAATGCGTGCTGAACGTGAAAAACGTCAAACGATTTTAATTGCTGAAGGGGAAAAGAGAGCGGAAATTCTTAAAGCCGAAGGGGAAGCTGAAGCTGTATTATTACGCGCTGAAGCTAATAAAAAACAACGTATTTTACAAGCTGAAGGGGAAGCATCTGCCATCTTTAAGATTAAAGAAGCTGAAGCTTTAGGTATTGAAATTATTAAAAAAGCTGCTGCTGACCAAGCAGTACTTACCTTAAAATCTTTAGAAGCTTTAGCACAAGTCGCAAACGGTCAAGCAACGAAGATTGTGGTTCCAACAAATATTACAGACATTGCATCAACTGTGATGATGGCTGCAGAATTTGCAAAAGAAGATAAGAAAAAATAAAACATAAAGGGCTAAATTTTAGCCCTTTTATTTATGAAATATTATGAGTGGTACTTCCATCTCAGCTTTTGTAAGTCCTGCATGATGTGCTTTAAATTTTGATTTTTCTTTCATGTTAAACATCGAGTGACTTATCGCAATCGCAATAAAATCTCCAAGACATTCATCAGTCATTTGATGCATGTTTCCATGACCTAAGAACTTTGAATCTAAAAGCTCTTTTTTCGTATACAATTTAAACGCATGACCATACATTTCATGAAAATGATTGATAAAATCTTCATGCATTTCTGATTTGACAAAGAAATTAGTTGATCTTGGTTCAATCGATGGATTTCTTTTGAGCATTGACAATAGTTTTTGGTCAGTAAATAAGTTGATACCTTCAACATCAATTAATCCATGATCGGCAATGATAATCAACAGTGTGTCATCATTCATTGATTTCGAAAATGTGGTCAATTTTTGATTTAATCCTTCTAAAACTTTTTTGGTTTCATCACTTTCAATCCCATAATCATGTTCTGTCATGTCAGGATCTGTCCAATAAACGTAAGTGAAGTTATTTTCATCTAGATTGATGATATGGTTTAGTGCTTCTAATTCTTCATGAAATGAGGGATAACCATTTTCCCGAAACGAAGGGAAAAGCTCATACGTTTTTGTTTGTGGTGAAACTTTTTTAATTTGGTCATAAATGGTTTCATACGATAAGTATTTATCGCGAAGCAAAACATCAAATTGAATGGTTGGATTATAAAAGTCATGATTAAGAAAGACGACACAATTTGTATCTTCTTCTTTAAAATATTGTATCCATCCTAAATAACCCGTCTCATAAGGTGATTTTGCTGCTAATACTGCGTTTGTTGCAGCCACGGTTGTCGGTGGATAAACGGATGTTATGACATCTTTTTGATAGTGCCTTAAAAAATCATTTTTCTTTAAATGTCTAGAAAGAATATTAGTACCCATGCCATCAAGTAACATCAAAACGATATGCTTTTTATTCAATTTGAGTTCTTTTGATAGAACATCGATCGTTTTATAAGGATTCTTTGATCCATAATGAGAAAGAATCGTCGATGAAACATTGACAATGGAATGCTCATAATCTGGAAATAAAATCTGATCTTTTTTCATCTTATTTAATCGTCTTTTTAATCAATTCGATATCTCGTTTTTCTTTGCCAATTGATAATGCATTTAGGATAAGTCTTTTAGCTTCATCAACACCTTTATCACGTACATAAAGGGTTGCAAGTACATCACCTTTTTCGACATATGAACCGATCTTTTGATGAAGATCAATACCAACTTCCATATAGATTTGATCTTCCTTAGTTTCTCTTCCAGCGCCTAATCTCATGGCAGCTTTACCAATTTCAAGGGCATTCATTTCTTCAATGTATCCAGAACTTTCTGCATACACATATTCAAGTTTTTTAGATAGCAATTTTTCTGGGTGGGATAAAACATCTAGATCTCCACCTTGAGCTTTAACGACTTCTAAAAATTTATTGAATGCACGACCATCATGAAGTGCATCATGGAGTAATGTTTTGGCACGATTAAAATCTTTTTCAATGTTCGCATCACCTAAAAGATGTGCACCAATTTCTACTGTGACATCGACTAGATCTTTTGGTCCACGACCATGAAGTGTTTCTATGGCTTCATAGACTTCTAAGCCGTTGCCAATTTTATGTCCAAGTGGTTCATCCATTCCGGTTAAAATTGCCGTCATTTTACGACCCGATAAACGTCCAATCTCAACCATTAATTTCGCAAGTTTTTCAGCTTCTTCTTCAGTTTTCATAAAAGCACCATGGCCAACTTTAACATCTAGTACAATCGCATCTGCTCCACTGGCTAATTTTTTACTCATGATCGATGATGCAATCAGTGGAATAATATCCACTGTAGCCGTCACATCACGAAGTGCATATAATTTTTTATCTGCGGGTGCGACATCGCCACTTTGACCGACAATTGCAATCCCAATATCTTTCACTTGTTTGATAAAATCTTCTACTTTTAATTCAACTTTATATCCAGGGATACTTTCTAATTTGTCGATTGTACCCCCAGTATGTCCAAGTCCTCTACCACTCATTTTCGCAAACTTAACACCGAGTGAAGCTAAAAGAGGTCCTAAAATCAATGTGACCTTATCACCAACACCACCAGTTGAATGTTTATCTACTTTGATGCCATCGATTAATGATAAATCGATCATGTCGCCTGAATGTGCCATGGCATTTGCTAAATTCTTAGCTTCTTCATCATTCATGCCTTTAAAATAGATGGCCATAAGTAAAGCACTGATTTGATAATCAGGAATATTTCCTTTTGTATAATTTTCAATGATATATTTAATTTCTTCTTGTGTTAATGCGTGTCCTTCACGCTTTTTCATAATTAAATCCACAGTATGCATATGTAACATCTCCTTATATCTATTCTAACATAAATTTAGTTATAACTATGTTATAATAGACGTTGTGAAATGAGGGATATAATGATTATAACCATGGTAAGACACGGTCAAACCGATGCAAATTACAACCGAATCATACAAGGCAGAATTGATAACCCATTAAATGATGTTGGTCGCAAGCAAGCACATGATGTGGGCATGCATTTAAAATCACTTGGTAAACCATATGATGTCATCATCTCATCACAACTTTCAAGAGCACTTGAAACCGCCATGATTATCAAAAAATACATCCATGCGAAAGAATCAATTGTTATTTCGCATCATTTAGTTGAAAGAGAATTTGGTCATTTAGAAGAGAAACCTTTTGAAGAAGCCATTCATTATATTAAAACCAATCCTAAAAATACATTGGGTTATGAAAATGATGAAACAATCATTCACCGAGTTAAAAAAGAGATTTTTAGATTGTATCACGAATATCCTGATCAAAGGTTAATCATTGTTGCACATTCACATGTGATTAAATCGATGCTTGTGATTGTTGATCCAAAACTTTATTCATTTTCTGAGCACAGGTTACAAAATACTGAATTTTATCATTTTGAAGTGACAGAAAATTCAATTGTTTTAATCAAGTAAAAAGGCCTAACAAAAGGCCTTTTATTCTAATTTATCATTGATAATATAAAACATTTGTTCTGCGATTTCAGCAGTTGTTTTATCTTTAACACTCTCGTATGTTACGAGAGGATGAAAGATTAATTTTATGTGAGATGCTCTAAATGGAGCTCTTTTTTTGATTTGTGTTGTTCCGATAATGCTGACAGGAAGTAAGTTAGCACCAGCCTTCATCGCAACCCGGTACGCACCTGCACGCATAGCAACCATTTTTTCATCATCACGATCTTTTATGCCACCTTCAGGGAAAATCATCATCCCCATACCAGTTTTCACAACTTTAATGGCTTCAACCATGGCTTTTGCAGTATTTCTGTCACTCGTACGATCAATTGGAAATGCGCCTAAATACTTTAACCATTTATGTAGAATCGGAATCTTATATACGCCCATTTTCGGTGTAAAGGTCATAGCCCTTGTCATACCTTCATAAATGATAAAGGGATCCGCATACGATTTATGGTTCGCATAAATCGTGAGTAGGCCATCTTTTGGAATGTTTTCTTGACCAGTGATCTCGATATTTAATCGTAATAAGACATGATTTAAAAATATTGATGTACTTTTAGCAACATAAAATTTGTAACGATTCGTGTATGAAGTGACTTTAAAAATCGGAAGATTGATAACTATGAATAAAATGACCATAAGGATTCCGATAATTGGTCCAATTAGAATCCATAAAGGAATCAAATAAGGAATATCAATGAGCAAACCCATCATGAGAACAAATCCAAAATACGACAAGAAAAATATCAATGTCATCATGGTTTTACCCTCGCATATTCACTAAAGATAAGCCCTTCTTCTACTTGATACCAAACTAACTTAAAATCATTTAGATCAAAATTTGGAAAATAGACATCACCTTGATAAGCTTTTAGCACATAGGTGATATAAAGTTTATCTGCGTAAGGTAGAGCGAGTTGATAAATGGTTTTCCCACCAATAACCATAAGATCTTCTTTTGTATCCTTTAAAAACTCGAAAAGATCTGATACTCTAACCGCATCTTCATAAAATACATCCTCTAAATTAGCAACATATATTTTTTTAAATGGTAATGGTTTACTTTTATAATATGTCTTTAATGATTGATAGGTCATATCGCCCATTAATACAGCGATAGATTCTGTCATTTTTTTAAAATATTCTAAATCTTTTGGATAATGCCATGGCAATAAATTGCCTTTGCCAATCAAATGATTTTCATCCATCGCCCAAATCATTTTAATCATACCGATACACTTCC
>JAQVBA010000013.1:0-2381 GCA_028690555.1 Acholeplasmataceae bacterium | reverse complement strand
ATAGATTCTGTCATTTTTTTAAAATATTCTAAATCTTTTGGATAATGCCATGGCAATAAATTGCCTTTGCCAATCAAATGATTTTCATCCATCGCCCAAATCATTTTAATCATACCGATACACTTCCTTTGATTGCTGGATCAGGGTTGTAATTTTCAAGCTTAAAATCTTCAAATTTGAAATCAAATAATGACTTAACTTCTGGATTAATCCACATGATAGGTCTATTTTTAGGTGTTCTTTGTAACTGCAGTTTCACTTGCTCGATATGATTTAAATAAATATGAGCATCACCTAATGTATGCACAAACGTTTTTGGTTTTAAATTCGTAACTTGCGCCACCATTAATAATAAGAGCGCATAAGACGCAATATTAAAGGGTACACCTAAAAAGATATCTGCACTTCGTTGATAGAGTTGAAGTGAAATTTCACCATTTTCAACATAAAATTGAATTAACGTGTGACATGGAGGAAGTGCCATGTCTTTAATTTCACTTGGATTCCATGCAGAAAGGATCATGCGTCTTGAATGTGGATTTTGTTTAATTTCATCTAAAATGAATTGAAGTTGATCAACTCCATTGAAATTACGCCATTGGGCACCATAAACAGGACCCAAATCACCATGTAATCGTGCGAATTTGTCATCTTGTTTGATCTTTTCGACAAACTCAAGCATCGATTCACCTTGGTAATCTTTATGGCTCTGGTAAGCTTTATATGGCCAATCATTCCATATTTTGACATCATGGTCTACTAAATACTTAATATTCGTATCGCCTTTAATAAACCACAACAATTCATGAATAATCGATTTTAAATGTACCTTTTTAGTTGTGAGTAATGGAAAACCATCTTCGAGATCATAACGCATTTGGTAACCAAATACACTTAATGTTCCAGTTCCCGTACGATCCATCTTTTGTTTCCCAAGAGTTAAAACATGATTGCATAGATCTAAGTAAGGTTTCATGAAAACCTCCTATTTCGCGAGTTCGTATAGTGCTTCGGTATAAATAATGGTTGCGAGTAATAAATCATCAATGCCAATAAACTCATTCTTTTGATGGATAAATGTTGGTTTATCTAAAAAGTGAGGTCCGAAAGCTACGGAATTTGCCATCGCTCTTGCGAATGTTCCGCCACCGATATTGATCGGTTTAGCTTCTATGTCACCTGTATGTTTTTGATAAACTTTCATCAAATTCTTCACTAAATCAGAGTTTGGATCTTTATATAATAATTCTTGATGTTTATCTAATGTAACTTTTGCGCCATAAGGTGCACAAGCTTTTTCGAGTTTAACCATGACATCATCAAGTTTTACACCATTTGGATAACGTAGGTTTAATGAAATTTGGTAAGTATCATCTATTTTTTTAATAACGCCAAAATTATTTGTTAAATCACCCATTTCTTCATCATGGTAGTTTGCATTAAACTTCTTACCATGAATATCATGAATGAATACATCTTTAACGAGTGATACAAGTTTACTATCAAAGTTTTCTTGGATAAAAAACTCAAATAAGCGATCAATCGCATTTTCACCAAATTGAGGTGTTGAGCCATGCGCACTCTTTCCATCAACTTTTAATGTCAGTTGATTTCCTGATATATCTGTTTTTCCTGGATAATTGTTTTTCTTTAAAAAGGCATTAAATTTAGATTCAAGATTGAGATTAGTTGTCACACAACTTGCATAATCAGGAACCATATTATCTCTAAATCCACCTTCTAAATTGGTGATGTCTTTTAGATCAAACACACCTTCAACAAAAATGCGTGTAATTCCTTTTTCAGCATAAATGAGTGGGAAATCAGCATCTGGAATAAATCCTGAAACAGGTTGTTCTGGGTATACACTAAAATAATGTCTCACACAACGCCACGCAGTTTCTTCATCGTTTCCTAGAATTAACTTAACACGTTTTGACAGTGGAACATTGAGTTCTTTTAATATTTTTAAGGCATAATAAGCAGCAATCGTTGGGCCTTTATCATCTTCAGTGCCACGTCCATACATTTTACCATCATGAATTTCAGCACCATATGGAGGATATGTCCAATCATTACCTGCAGGAACAACATCTAAATGGCCAATCATACCAACAAAATCTTTTTGATCACCATATTCAATATGGCCTGCATAACCTTCTAAATTAACCGTTTTAAAGCCATCTCTATTTCCTAATTCAATCATAAAGTCTAATGCTTCTTTTGTACCCTCACCAAAAGGAGCTCCTTTACGGTTTGGATCATAAGAAGTCATTTCAGAATTGATTTGAATTAGTTTTTGTAAATCATTGATTAATAAGTCCTTACGTTTTAGAACTTCTTCTTTAAAATTAATTGACATTTTTACCATCTCCCTTTTT
>JAQVBA010000012.1 GCA_028690555.1 Acholeplasmataceae bacterium | reverse complement strand
ATGACCTACTAATGTTTTTAGCATCTATATTTTTAGGTCTTTCTTTACTAGCCAGCACGGCTAAATCGATAGTTGGCAAAAAGGTATCTGTTGCCACGAACACGGTTAATGATGTGTCTTTTTTCCATGGCGTGAGAATGGTTATATGCGTGATTATAGGAGCGGCTTTAGTTCTTATCTTTGATGGGCCAAAAGGTTTTATCATCGATTGGAGAACTTTGATCGTCGCCGCTATCACTGGTTTTGGATTTGCCTTAAATATTATGTTTTGGGCTTTCTCACAGCGAAGAGGTGCTTATGTCATTAGCGATGTGATGATTGTCGTTAGTTCAATCATTCCAATCGTACTATCTTATGCCTTTTATCAAGAAAGCATCTCAGTGGTTGATATCATTGGATATCTAGTTGTCATCGGTGGCTGTTTTCTTATTGTCACTTATAACAACCAAATCAACAAAAAGGTCACCTTTGCTTTAATAGCAATATATATCGTCTACATCATCGCTACCGGTGTATCTGACTTTGGCCGTAAGGTTTTCCAAGTCGACTCCGCCAGTGGTGTGTCATTAGTAAGCGCGAACGGATTCACCTTTTATTCTGTTTTATTTTCCTTACTGACTTTTGTTTTTTTCTATGCGTTTACCTTTAAAAAGGCATCAGTGAAATATCAAAAGTCAATATTCTGGAAACAGTTTATCTATGTGGCGATTGCGGCAGTAATGACTTATGCCTATTCCTATCTTTTAATTCCAGCATCAGTGCTTCCAACCACAATCCTATTCCTCGTTAAAAATGGTGGTGGTTTGATTATTAACGTCATCGTAGCCGCTTTCCTTTTCAAAGAAAAGCCAACCCCTCGATTATTCATAGGGATTGGCGTAACTATCGCTGCGATTGTGATGATTGGTCTGTTTTAACAATCATGTAATTTAAGCGATTTTTATTTTTCGATTATATACGTGACTTCCATTGAATGGATGAATATACGAGAATGATCTAGCTCTTTATTGAATATTGAAATATTTTTAGTTTCGTTTTCATAAATATACTCAATATCACTTTTGTTTGGCTCCACACCATCTTCACTCACTAACGGAAATTCGTTAGAAACGGAATCAATATACACTGCGGTATCTAAGTCAGTTCTATAAACTTGGTTATAGCTATCGTATTTGCTATAGGCAGAAACATTTAATTTAATCTTTCTAACATCATATTTGAAATTGAAATCAATCTTGCCGTTTGAGCTTCCTGAACCGATACATAAAGTGACAAAATCACCAAAACTATTCATTTGAGCGTATCCAGTCACATTGATGGAAGATAATATGTCTCCAAAACCATTGAACCAAGTAACGAAGTTTTCTTGCGTAGTGGTTAGATCAAGTGAACCAGTGAATGTCGCGTTTTCTGCCAGGGAATAGAATGACACGATTTGTGTTTGAGTAGTTTCTTCTTCCTCTTCGTTGTTAGGATTGGTTGAT
This sequence comes from Acholeplasmataceae bacterium, assembly GCA_028690555.1. GTDB lineage: Bacteria > Bacillota_I > Bacilli_A > Acholeplasmatales > Acholeplasmataceae > UBA6181. The sequence goes on along the minus strand of JAQVBA010000012.1, from coordinate 20,679 downwards.
GGCTTCGTACCACATGCAGAAAGAAGAAAGACAACTGCAAGGAAAGAAGCATAAATATGTTTTTTCATGCGACTATTATAACTGCCAAAGTCGTGTTCGTTCAACTTGTGAATTTTATCTTTAATATCCTTGTTTGAAATATCGTATTTTATGGACTAAAATATAAAAAGAAAAGCATATGAAAATCTTCGACGGAAAATCTTGGTAATTCAATTTTTTGCATCAAGCCATCGAAGAAAAAGGGGAAAATCATATTATGAATAAAAATCTAAAGATAGGGATTATTTTGCTTTCTATAGCGACCTTTATATTTGTTGAATATTTGATTTATCTTGGAATTGAGTTATCCGATTCTATATGGGAAAATAGTCTTTTTGGTCCCATTATTCCGATTATTGTAGGCTTTTACTTGATTGTTCCCTTACTAATTCTATTTCTGATTGGTTTTATTCAAATTGGAAAATCAAAAAAATTATCCAGATTGATTTTATTTTTTCTCATTGTTGGAGTGTTTGCTATTCCAATTAGTTCATTAGCAATCTGTCACACAGTTGATCAACATATTTACAATATGACTTACACCTTTACGCCCATTAAATGGGAGCGTGCTGATGTAAATAATCGCGGACTTCTCATTGATTCTTTCCGTAAGCAATACGACTTGGTGGGCCAAAATATTGAAATAGTTTTCGATTTGCTTGGCGAACCAAATACCCAAAACGAATCGCAATATTTATATGACATCGGTGGTTATAAGGGATTTTCTCTAGCCCGACCATATAATTATGTAATAAATTTTGATTTTGACAACATCATTACTGGTGAATATATTAAGTCGCCGTGGTATTAAAAAACATATTATATCCAGCAAAAAATAACTCCGCCTATCTTTCTGCCCTTCGAAAGTATTTGATCATAGATTATCTCCACGATGACCCGCAAGGAAGTAATATGTTGGAAAGACAAAAGAGTCTTATTCAACAAAAAAGCCAAGTTATATTGCTTATTTGGGAATTCATTCGCAAACAATAATTTTATAGACCGTATGGCCAGCCTTTGATGCTAATTTGACTAACGCCAAAGTTATAGCATTGCGAAGACTTATATGGGAAAGCGTTGAGGCGTATTTCGAAATAAGCCATTTCGGGGTTTGCTATATAAAACTTGATTTCTGTAACGTTAGCAAAGCTACTTTGTTGTTCGTAAGTTTGCATACCTAAGTAATAGCCCTCGCTGTCGTAACTATAGATATGGAATATTGGTTTATCTTTATATTGATTAGCGTTTTGGCTGTTTCCATGAACTTGGCTAACAGTTAATCTGACCTCGGTTTTTAACCACGAATTAAGTAATGGAGATTGCAATCCATAATTCACTTGTGAAAACTTAAATCCTCCACCCGAAGATTCTGCATAGAAATCTGAAGAGGTGGCTTTTTTATTATTGCCCATAATGAATGACCAATATGGTGGTAGTGAGGAAAAGAAATCATAATTTACCCAGTTAGTGATATCCACTGGTGTGGTATTATTTGGCCCACTGACAGAAGTATTGCCAATAGGTAAACTCTCACCTCTAGAGGGAATTGGGTCTTCGCTTGGATTTGGATCAACAGTCTTTTCAGCAATGGTGATATTGACAGTATCATTTTGCTCATCGTTGTCTAATGAAGCATTTCCGTTCTCATCGACATAAGCTGTAACCACAGCATTTCCCGCGTTTACACCAGTTATTCTTCCGTTACTAACTGTTGCAACGGATGTATTTGAGCTTAACCATGTCACAGTTTTGTATGTAGCATTGTTCGGCAACACAGTTGCATATACCATATCAAAACTATCTTCCTCAACGGAAAGGCTAGTGGCATTGATACTCACACTAGCAACCCAAATAGTTGGACTTGGAGTCGTTCCTGAAACAGTTACCGAACAAGTTGCGTATTTTTCATTTATATCTCTTTGAGAGTTTAAATTTTCATCTACATAAGCAGTAATAGTGGCGCTTCCTGCATTTATAGCAGTAATGTTTCCATTAGTCACTGTAGCGACAGCATTATTGTTACTCACCCAAGTGATTGTCTTTTCAGTTGCGTTACTTGGTAATACAGTGGCGGTTAATGTTGTCTCTTCATTTATTCCGAGATTTAAAGAAGTTTGACTCAATGTCACACTATTCACTGGTACCGGATCAATAATTGAATCAATAACTGTGACAGTGCAAACGTCAAATGGTTCACCAGGATCTGTGAACATATTGTTATTTAAATTTAAATAGACCGAAACATTGGTAGTGCCTTCCGCTAGTGCGGTGACAGCACCGTTATTAACTGTAACAATTGAACTATCATCAACAACCCAAATAAGATGTGGATTTTCAATGTCATTGGGTTCAATAGTGGTGGTCAATGTTTCTACTTCATTAACTTCCAACTCTAATGTGTTTTTATTAAGTGTGATTGAATGGTTATCTTTTATCCCATTACATGCCGCAAGTGTTAGGCATGAAATGCCAAGTAAAATTAACAGTGATTTTCTCATAGTGCTTAATCCTCATTCATACTGTGTTAGACAGCCAACTATAGAATTATAACAAGTTATGATTCTTTTCCTACTTATTATTTTCGCTATTCCAATTTTTGCCCATCTAATCTGAGGCAATTTGTTAACCATCAAACTTTATACTATAATTAATACTAGAAAACACAATTTGAAAGCGTTACTAAAGATGGACAAAAAAAACTTAGCTGAAGAGAAAGTATATAAAGGAAGAATGGTTAGTGACTTTTGCCTATATACTGCCCAAGAAGCTTACAATCAAAAATTGAGGGAACAAGAATTTGTTGACCCTGAAATTAAATGGTCTCTTAAATTGGTTGATCCATATAATCGACAGGGAAGAACGGATAAAATTACACCAGGAACAGATAAACCAAGAGTGCATGTTAATGCTTTTTTTAGGAAGAAATTAAGTCTTAGTGATCATCGTGAATTATACGGAATTAATACTGAACTAACAACTACTGAACATAGATACCACGAAAGGGACAGTGAGTGGCACAATTTGTGGAAAGAAAGAGTCAAAAACTTTTGTGAAATTGAAAAAAGAATTTATCCAGACGGGAGCCCACAAAAAGAAGGATATAAAATTGCTGATGCATTTTATACCGAAACAAACACAGTAATTGAGTTCCAAAAAGCTTTTGATGATAAAGCCTTAGAAAAATCTACCTTTTACAAAAAAGAAAACAAGCGCTTGATGTGGGTTTTTTACTTGCCAACACTAGAGGTTTTTAAAGACGATGAAAAATACAAAATCAGAGAAGATAACTTTTTTTATTTCTTCCGAATAGACGCTCTTTTGCCCAATTTTTTTAAGGAAAATTTGGTGTTCTTGCAAGATAAGAAGGATAGAATTTATTATGTCGAACAGCTCGAAAGAGTCGAGACACAAAATGATTTGGAAGCCTCGGTGCGTTATTTCAAATGTAATAAAACTTTTACGAATCCAGCTGAATATGTTGAATGGTTAAGGCGTGATTGGCCAAAAAGCGACTTTTTTATTAAATTTGGAACAAACAATAATCTTAAGAGCTTAGATGAGCTTTTACTTCCACTAAAAGATTCAAATGATAAGATGTTCTTTTTACAGAATGGGACAAAAAACGATATCAATGGAAAAATATTGATTTATTGTTTTGTTAAAGATGGAACTGCTTTTAGATTTGAAAAACCATCCTATATTTCGTATAGATGCTTTAAAAATAAATATGGCCAGTATGATGTAAATAGTACGTGGGATAAAACATATCATAATCCTAAAGATAAAAAATGGATTTTGTTGGCCACTGAATCAAAGAAATATTCCGAAGAAATTGTTCTTGAAAAAAAGTGAAACAATGAGTGTTTTTTCAAAGCTTTTAAGCCTCTTTGCTTATAATTTTTTTAAGGTTTTTGCTTAGTTCTTTTATTATTCCACACACTAAGGCGTTACCCATCATGAAGTATCGTCTTTTTTCTGGCATTCCTGAGTCGGTCCAACTATCGGGGAATTGATTTATTCTCTCACACTCAATTGGTGTTAGTATCCTTAGTTTGTTTTCTTTAGGATCGAGTATGATGTGAGTGCTTCTGTTGGTGGTTCCTTCGGATGTCAACATTGTTCTTGCTGGAAGTGATAAAACATCATATGGGCTCATTGAACCCTCTGAGTAAAAATAATTGTGCCCATTAACATCTGTTCTCTGTATCTTTTTCGCACCTCTTAAAAACTCATATTTTTTCTTTTGAGAATCATTTAAAAAGTAGTGAGTATCAACGCCGTCCTTTTCAACTAAATCATAGAGGGGTATTGGAGCCTTTGTTTTGGGAGTGATTCTAACTGTGAAAGCTTCCTCCCCAATCAAATAACCGGAGTTTTCGAAACAAGCATGAAAATTATCAGATAATTCAACTAAATCCTTGTACTTTTTGAATATGTTATTTGCTTTGATTAATTTTTCATCCAACTTTTCGATTGGGAACGTCTTAGCAAAAAGACCCTCATGCGAAATGACTTTGTAAGGTGAATGTTTTTCAATTTCTTTATAATAACTTGTGCTTTTGTGAAATGCGAAAATGTAGATTCTACGTCTTCTTTGAGAGAACCCATAATCTGCAGCGTTGATGACTCTCCACTCCACAGCATAATCTAGTTCAGAAAAACAGCGGAGCATGATTCCAAAATCACGTCCTCTTTGTTTGGCTGGAGATTTGATTAATCTATCAACGTTTTCAAGAAGAACAAATGGAGGCTTCTTTGCTTTAAGAATGTCATTAATTTGCCACCAAAGAACACCTTTTTTTCCTTCGATTCCTTTTGCTTTGCTTAATGTATGAGCAACTGAATAGTCCTGGCAGGGGAATCCACCAGTCAAAAGAGTGTGGTCGGGTATATCTTCTTTTTTTACTTTCGAAATATCCATATTTAAATTACTGTCACCTGCAAATCGGAGGTTATAGCAGTCAAAAGCGTGTTGGGTTTTTGTTGAGGGTTCCCATTGATTAGACCACACGAATTTCCAGGGTCCTTTTTCGATTGCTCGACCTTTTTCATCAAAAGACTTAATGCTGTTAAGCCCTACTCTAAAACCACCAACTCCGGCAAATAATTCAACAACTGTTTTTTCCATATACTCTAGCCTACTATAAAGATAATAAAGGATCAAGATAAAAAAGTAAAGATCTAATAAATATCTTTAGATAATTTATTTAGCGAGTTTATTGAATTGAAGATAACTCACAGATGATATTTTTTGATAAAATACATTTAAATAAGATTTTATGAACGATAATAAAAGATATCTCAATGAAGACGAAATTTTAGAAATTACAAAGAACGCAATGCGAAAGACCTTTGGTGATTTTGGTTTGGATTTATCTCATTCTCCAAGAAATAAAGGCGGTCTCGGCGGATTTGTTGAAGAAAGAATATTTGGCTATAAAGCTAACAGTGATGAAAACCCAGATTTCATTGAAGCTGGCATTGAATTAAAAGTAACCCCGGTTAAGAAAAATCAGAACGGTACTGTTTCATCTAAAGAAAGACTTGTTCTAAATATGATTAATTACCAATCTGAGGCAATATCTACTTTTACAACTAGTTCATTTTTCAAAAAAAATAGAAAGCTATTAATTTGGTTTTATTTATATTCCAAAGGAGTGCATCCCTCAATGTTTGAGATAACGGATTATTTGTTATTAGAGTTCAAAAACTCTTTGGAATATAAGGTTATTGAAAGAGATTGGAACATTATTCACAAGAAAATTGTTGAAGGTAAAGCACACGAAATATCCGAGTCGGACACTGAATTTTTGGCTGCTTGCACAAAGGGCGCGAATAGTAGTGTTCTCGTTAATCAATTCAAGTCAGATATAAAAGCGAAACCTCGTGCCTATAGTTTTAAAACTTCATTCATGACGCATCTTTATCGGAACATGGTTCATAATATTGCTCCTTATTCTCCATTAATATCTGAAGATGAATGGATGAAAAATCCTCTTGAAGAGATTTATAAAGAAAAACTATCCATATACCACGGAATGACTCAACAACAACTTTGCAGAAAATTTGTTATTAATACTAAAGCAAAACAATTGAATTTCATGCTATCTCAAAAAATGCTTGGAATCTCAGGCAATGATAATGCCACCTCAGAAATGGAAGCGGCGGGAATTATATTTAGAACTATAACAGTAGATAAAAATGGCCGTCCGACTGAATCAATGCCTTTTAAAGCTTTTGAGTTTGAAGAACTAATTGATACCCCGTGGGAAGAGTCGTCCGTTAGAGAAGATTTTGTTGATTTAAAACTGATGCTTTTTGTATTTAAGGAAATGGATGGAGATATTATTTTTGATAAGGTTGTTTTTTGGAATGCCCCGAACTATGTTGTTGATGGAACGGTTAGACAAATGTACGAACACTGTGCCGATTTGGTGCGCCGTGGTGAGGCTTTTTATTTTGATTCAATAGGAAAGGTTTTGGACAAATTTCCCAAAGAAAGAAGAAACTCCAATGGTGTATGCCACGTTCGACCACATGCCAAAATAAAAGCTGATGTGCACACTTTGCCAATACCCGACAAAATCACCGGAATTGTCTCCTACACAAAACAAAGCTTCTGGTTTAACAAAGACTTTATCGAAATCATTATTCAGAAGAGCGTTTAGAAAATTTATAAAATACAGTTAGGAGAAACTAATTCAAAAGCTCTTATAAGATTAAAGAGGACATTGACATTGTGTTGACACAAATAATTAATTGATGAAATTTGCTGCGAGCGTAAAGATAATTTTTATGATTTAAGTTAATAGAACAGCCAATATTTTTTGGTTTTTTCAAGTATTGCGAACGTACGTTTTGTGAACATTTATGAACAAGTTAATCTCTTTTTATAAACAAAGTCGATTTTCTGGTTATTTTTTGTGATAATATAATTATATTATGAATAATTATAATATTCAAAGTTTGAAATATTACTTTGGTGAAGCACAATTGAAAAGAAAAACTATCAGTTGGATTGAATCGTATTCACCACGATTTAGTGATGAAAAATTGAGTTTTCTATTTTCGAAGTGCTTTGAAGAAAGCCCTTCTTTGTTTGAAATAAACGGTAATTCGAAAGAGGCTCTTGAATCATTAATGATTGCCTATTACCATAACGAAGCGTTTGTTAAAGCCTTCTTTATTAGCGAACTAAAGAAACAAAAAGCTGTCTCTTTTTTCGAACTACCTATCAAAAATTCTCGTGTAGACATTTGCTCAATCAATGGACACAGCATTGCGTATGAAATAAAAACAATGTATGACTCTACCAAAAGGCTGGTAAAACAATTGAATGACTATTTAACAGCTTTTGAATTTGTCTACGTTATTTGCCCAGATGAACGAGTAGAAGAAATTTCTCAATTGCTTCCAGATTGCGTAGGAATATATACCTACGATGATTTAGCCTTTGCTCCAAAATTTATGGTTGCTAGAGAAGCAAAAATATCTTCCTTGCTTGATAGACACGCACAAATCGAAGTAATGCGCAAAAAAGAAAAACCGAAAAACATTTCTCTACTTTCTGATGATAAAATCAATGCACTTTTCAAAACGATTTTAAAAAATAGATTCAAAAACAGGTGGGATTGGTTTTGCACGAATTATAAACAATTTAATAAATTAGATTATCAATATCACTTTAATAATTACTAATATTAAAATTTTTCCAGTCATCAAATATCGACATTTGTGCAATATAGAACCATTGCGTGATAACATTCCATGCCGTATAGTCACCGGTTTTTTCGCAATTTATGAATGCGTTTAAAGGAGTCAAATTTTTTGGATCAAGGACATCAAATCTATCCTTCACCAAAGTAGCCAACCCAAGGAAACCTCCGTATTGTTTTATTGTCGAACTCCTGATTCCCAAAAAAATTGGAGGTGTTTTTTGCTTTTGATAAAGAGCTATCGCTGGATAAAAATTGGAGCTATCAATTGGCTTTGACCCAATGGATACATCATTTTTGAAACCGCAATAATCGGCAAAACCAAATAATCTCAATTTAATCTTGCTTTTCAAGACATTATCAAATTCGGTTGATAAATCATTTACCAAAGGAGCTTCCCCATCTAATGAAATATGCGTGTTCATTGTCTTTAGATTTCTATTTTCCCTTATTAAAATGATTTTTGATGAAAATAAAAATGTTATTCGTTCCAAATTGGGTTTTTGCGAAAGTATTTCGTCTCCTTCAAGATCAATAAACAAAAAATCATTTTTCTGGATTGCGTTATTATCTAAGCGAAGTGCCAGGTTTGGTCTTGCTAATAAACCGACCGGCCTCCCTTGCTGATGCCCTAACTCAACAAATTGTTTATAAAAGTTCAAGTCTTCCTCGGAGTAAATATAATAGATAGGAATACAGTTATCAACGAGGAATAACTGCTTTGACTCTTCCAAATATTTTGAAGCACTAGAGTTTGCTATGAAAAGGTAATCCTCTTTTATATTACCGCCAGTACCATAGCTGATTACAGAGGCTTTGTGGGGAATACCTAAGAAAAATGTCTTTATACAAGCTGAGTCGACAAAATCATCAACTCTTGTGTTCTTATCCGTCGATTCAAGAGAGTATCTTAACTCAAGAAAAGGCACTATGTTTGGATGGCTTAGATAAGACTGAAGATATTTCGCTTTATTAATCTCTCTCTTTTTAAGTTTAATTATTGGAATATAGTACATAAAGTATTCCTCCACATTCTTACAGTATTTTAAATAATACGAAAAGTCAAATTTTATTTACTTTTAATGTCAAATATACTATCATGACAATGTGAAAATACAGTATACGAGCAAAAAACTAGAAAAAAGTTTGTCTGATAAACGAATCATCCAAAAAGTGTACGGAAGACTAGCCGAAAGAATAAACGACATTCTTGATGAATTGGAAGTCGCATTAAGATTAAGCGAGATTCCGGTTGCGCCTCCTGATAGAAGGCACAAAATGACAAATGAACCGTACACGTGGTCAATAGACCTGAACGCAAACTACCGCATGTGGGTAAAAAGTGATGGAATTGATGACCCAAAATTAGTTGATGCGGTAACGATACTGAAGATTTTTGATGATCACTGAGAAATATAGATAAAGGAGAAAATATGAATAGGAGAATTGCGCCGACGAGTTTGTTCATAAAACGATTTATGAAAGAAAACAATGTGTCTCAAAAAAAGCTTTCTGAATTAACCGGATACACCGAAAAACAAATATCATTAATTTTGAATGACAAAACAAATGTTACTAAAAAATTTGCACAAGGACTTTCTGAATCAATTGATGGGCTTGATGCTGATTTCGTTATGAGATATGCCAAAACTTATCAAGATCAAGTTAATCAAGACCGTTTGTTTCTTGATGCAAACAACTATATAGATTTTTCAAAGAAATATGGCTTTAGCAAAATTTTTAAAAAAATAACAACCGATCCATTTGAACAAACCACTAGAGTGCTGGAGGCTTTTGAAATCGATAATTTAAGCGCTTTGCCTCGTTCTTTAGAAAGTTCGCCTTTTAGTAGGAATGTTTTATTTTCAAAAGATGCTTCAAAAATTAACGAGAAGGACAATCAAATTGTCACAATTTGGACAAAAATAGCGGTAATGCAAATGATAATTGGAGAAGAAGAAAAACATTTTATTGGAAGGACACAGTCCTTGGACATTCTTAAACAGCACAAGGCTTTATTAAATGTTTCTAATTCAAACGATTTAATAACAAATATTAAATATATATGTGACCTTTGTGGCATTCATATCGGTTTTACAAAAAGTGTACCTACAACCTATATTAGAGGCCTTTCTTTTTCTCTTGACGGACAAATTTATATAATACTGACCGATAGATTTAAAAAGATTGAATATGTCGTTTTTGCTTTTGTGCATGAAATGTTTCACATTATTGCTGGGGATGTTACCCCAGAAAATGAAGCAATTAGAGTTATAGACGGGGAAAGCGATGCTGAGGATGAGGCAAACAAAAATGCAAAAAGATTTATTGTTCCTGATGATATATTTTCAGACATTACTGATAAAGAAAACGCTCCTATTGCGACCTTGTTTAAAGTAGCAAAAGAAGCAAGGTGTTCTATGGGTTTACTTGTGTCGAGATTGCAGCACGAAACAAAAGACTACCAAAAGAATTGGCAATATCTTAATTCTTTTTCAATTGATGTCGATATGTTTGGTAATTAATGGGATTGTAATATTTATATTATTCGTTGTGCAATCTTTTGTTACCTAACAGATTTTTGGAGTCTGAAACGATTTATGAAACGTATAAAAAAGATAGAAGAAAGGACTTTCTCTGCCAGTGTTTTTTTCGAGAACGTTTTTCAAAGCATTGATGGTATTTTCTCCCAGTTTGTTGACATAAGTAAAATATTAATTTGATTCATCAAAAGTGAAATTTTGACAAAATGGATCTAGATATGAAACACGATCTTAAAATTTTACTTGATAAAGTTGCGGCCCATTTTGAGACAGCTGCAGGAAAGAAATCGACAGATTAACAATTTAGTTGTTGTTGAAAATAATAGATATAATAATTTCGAGGAATAATCTTATGAAAAACGAATTCAAAAACATAATTATTAAAGACAATTTCTATCAATCATCCTGTTTCTTTCCTATGCCACTGACAATGATTGGGACTTTAACTGAAGATGGCAAGACAAGTTATGGATCATATTCTTTAATATTCCCTTATTACATCGCAGGTAAAGAGCACTATGCGATGGTGCTTGAATGCCGTAATACAAGTAATACTGCTAAATCATTATTAAGAACAGGTAAATGTTCTATTAACTTCATACTAGGGAATAAGAAGTGTTTTCAACAAGCAGTCAACTGTGGTTTTCCTGGAGATACTCCTGAAGAGAAGATGAAGAACTTCAAATTAACCCCAATTGATGGATTAAGACAAAAAGAGAATCCTAATGAAGTATTCCCTAAAGTTCTTGATGAAGCTATTCAAGTTTTTGAATGTACATGGTGGAAAGAACTTGATAACGCTCAGGATGATAAAGTTTTAGATGACTATGAAGGATACAAATTCCATAACTTTAATGGTATTACATCTAGATTTGGTGCTCATTTCATTTTGATCATCGATAAGATTCTCATCAAAGAAAAATACGAGAAATCTATATTAGAAAAATCTACAAGAAAGAACTACGCTCCGATTCCTACTAACTGGGGATATCGCGATAGTGCAAACTTCTGGTGCTCTGAATTTAGAAAACCATACAGTTTAGTGATTCCAAAGAAGAATATTGATATTGAATCATTAAGATACGCTGCATTAAGACTTAACACTAAAGTCAAATTCACTGATGATGCTTTAATGGTCATTAGTGGTGCTCCAAGAGCGTTCTTGAAACTGATTCTTAAAGGCTGTGCGGAATGGGCTGAAGCAAAAGGCTATTTAATCATCACCGAAAAAGAAATGATGGAGATGAACCAAGAAAGAAAAGCCAAAAAGAAGAAAAAATAAATTCATTTATGAGACCAGCTTAACGGAACTTGTTAATGCTGGTTTTCTTTTTCATTGAGTAAAAAAGTTTATTTGGTATAATCTACCCGAGGTAAAACACATGAAACCAAACAAACTATTATCATTATCAATGATATTTTTATCCTTGATTACAGCCTGTGGTGGATCCACTGCTTCTTTGGAATCCATTGAAGTCACCGCTGGCCAAAATACTAAATTAAGTTACATTGAAGGCGAATCTTTTGATGAAACAGGAGTGTCGGTTTTAGCCTATTACAGCGATGAAACTAGTAAGAACGTTAATAACTTCACATTTCTTCCCTAAGGCCCTCTATCGGTCTCTGATACTCAAATAACGTTTTATTACACTGAGAATGACATTACCAAGAGTGATGTTCTCGCTATTACTGTTGATGCTATCAGCAACAAAGTATTAGCCAGCATCGCTATTAGCGGTGATGTGAGAACTGAATATAGTGTTAGTGATCTATTTGATCCCAGTGGTGTTGTAATCACCGCTACATACGATGATGCTTCTAATAAAGAAGTGACGAACTATACATATAATCCCACAGGACCTCTAACTGTTGACAATACTAGTGTTGTCTTTTCCTACACTGAAGGTAGTGTCACGAAAACAACCTCTTTAAGTATCACTGTTGTGGGTAGCCAAACTGGTCCCACTCACTTAGGCAATAAAACAATCGAAGAAGTGAGAGCATTATGTGCAACATATGTCACTGAAACTAATATCGCTGATATCGGTGTTGATATGACTCATACAGTCACAATCACTTCCTTAGCGATTGAAAGATTCTCTCTTGTTAAAACAAAATCTTCTTTTGGTTTAGATGTCTCCGCTCCTGGTAAAGTCGTCATGGCGGATTCAACTGGCTATATCGCTTGTGCTTCATCAACTGGTCAAGGTTCTTTGTTTTACAAAGTTGATGACCACGCGGGTGAATCTACTTCTAAATACACTGTCACTGGATATTTATCCATCTACTTAGGACAACCTGAAATCTATGTTCCAGGTAACACCTATACTTTTAATTCATCTTTAAATGTCAGTTATGATCCTTTCACTATCGCAGAAAATGAAATTGATATTAATGAGTTCTATACCTTAGCTAGAGACAATAATTACAACTGTGCTGGACATGGATACGAAGGTATCTACACTGTCATTGGTGTTAAATGTTTAGAAAAGAGTGGTGATGTTTATCTCTTCACTGATGGCGAAAAGGTCGTGAAAGTCGTTAGAGATCGAGTTTCATTCTCCATAGGCAGCACCTACGACATCGTTGGTATGATTACTCTTCAAAACTATTCACCTGCTTTAAGAGCTTTAAAGGTTCGCTTTAGTAGTGAAGTGGTTGGCGATGTTGATGCATCAAAATCTGTCAGCACGACAATTACCGATTTCAAAAAGAAGAAAACTAGCCAAGAAGATACATTTAATAGATTTGATTCATTCATCATGGATTATGGCAATATCTACAAGTCTACTGTTTATGTTAGCTACTACACAGTTGGTGGAAAATACTATGTCACTCTCGCTGATACTGACTATTCAAGTGATACAACTCTTATTTCATCAAGAACCACCGCTCAAAATGAAAAAGGCATGGTAGATATTGAGAACTCATCTTGTTGGAATGTTACTTGGGAACAACTAGAACAATACTGTGTCTTAACTGACTATGCTGATTACCCAATCGCAGTTGAACTATATTTCACTGCCTGGCAATTAGATTATTTGGCTAGCAAGCCAGTTTGGAAAGTATACGTAATCGAAGGTTTAATTCCTTCCGTTGAAAATTAATACATTTCAAAAAAGCTTCACAATTAGTGCATTAATATTTACAAAAATAGGGGCCTGTTGAATGGTTCCTATTTATTTTTTTAGACAAACAAACTCGGTATCAACTCCACAAAGCCATGAAAATATAAAAAACTCGATATCCTTTAGCGATATAATTAAAACATGTTTTTTTATGAGTTATAATTTTATTGTTGACTCTCCTCTTAGGTCATAGATTAAAGTCAAATTGTGGAGGCAAAAATGTTAAAGATTGGCGAGTTTTCCAAATTATCGATGCTGACGATAAAAGCCTTGCGGTTTTATGAGGAAGAAGGGATCCTAATTCCTCGAAAAATCGATGATTTTACTGGTTATCGTTATTACGATACTAAACAACTAGTAACTGCTTCAAAAATCAAATCGCTACGTCAATTAGACTTTTCGATTGAAGAGATTAAACTTTACTTATCCGGAAAAATGCAAAGAGATCTTCTCGTCAATAAAGAAAAAGAATTGGAAACAAAGAATCTTTTCATCAAGCAAAAAATCTTCACAATTCATTATTTATTGGAGGAGAACAAAATGAATTATCAAGTCGTTGTCAAAGAGATACCCGCTTGCATCGTCTATAGTGAACAAAGAGTCTTAAAAAATTTTGGTGAATTAACCAATTTGGTTTTAGAATCAGCGAAAGAATGTTTAAGACTGAACCCAGGACTTAAATGTGTCAATCCCGACTACTGCTTCTGTGAGTACTTAGATGGAGAATATCGTGAGACCAATATTACCACGAGATATTGTCAAGCAGTCGTCAAAAAGGGTGTTGAGAATGATCGAATCAAGTTCATCGAATTACCCAAAACAAAAGTCCTATCCATTTATCATAAAGGATCTTATGATTCTTTAGGCGATGCTTATTCCTTTATCTTCAATTTCGCTCACAAAAATCGCTACAAGGTTAATGGCGTTCCAAGAGAGTCCTATATCGATGGTGTTTGGAACAAAGAAAACGTTAACGACTGGTTAACTGAGATTCAAATTCCTATTGAATAAACACTGTCTTCAAAGGCGACACGATGTCGTCTTTTTATTTTGAAATTCTAATCTACCCAAAACATTTTAGATTTCTTTTAAGCCCATTCGGCAAAAAACACAAAACTTACTACAACTATTGCGAATATTGCCGAATAGAGCAGTATCCTTGTTTAACTTATTATCATTTAAGAATTATAGTATAAGTAACAAAAAAAACGATAAAACGAGTTAAGTGTGCCAACAGGCAATCCGGTTTGAGAGTTATGTCATTTACTAAACAAAGAATTAGTGTGTGGATTCAAATCCCCTTCTTTATTATGCAGGGAGTCACTCTTGAACTATCGGCAGGAGCGATGACATTTGCGATTATTAATACCTTCTTGCTTCTAATATCCTTCGGACTAGTGTTCTTACGTCGCGCTTTTGTTAAAAAGCCAACTGAAGAAGTGGTTAAAGAAGATAAAACCATCGCCCCAACTTACAAAAAGACTTGGATGATGCTCGCCATCGATGCAATCATGCTCTTTGTTTCAACACTAGTGCTGTTTATTCCTTTATATGGGATTACCAGTTCAGGAAATACTATTTATCACATTCTAGTCACCAGTGGATCTGGGAGCAGCATCAACATTGTTGACACTGTTTTCTTCATTGTCTTTTTCCTCTTTGTTCTCGCTGATGCTTTCTTCTTCCTTTATCTCGTCACTTTATATCTCAGCGATAAGAAGTACTTCCTTATTAAATCCTCCCATTTCTCTATCTATAATCTCATCATTGCAATTGCCTTCTTCTTAAGTGGTTTTATTCTTTCGTTTGTCTATTCCTTATCTAGCATTCCCGCTTCTACCTTTGCCTATGCCATTCTCATCGCGATGGGTGTGGTGTTCTTTGTCTTCTCCCTCGGCCATTTTAGTTTCGAAACTAAATCCACCTCGAAAATTAATCTTCACCGTCTCAATGTTGATTTCACTTTCAAAAAATGGAAGATCAATCTCCATTCTGTGGAAGGCAAATACTTGCTATTAACTTTTAATAAAGATGTCCCTTATCGCATCCTTTTATGTCCATCACTTGATTCATCAATCCATCTTGATAGTGAAGAATTAAAGTCCCTCTATCAACATGATGAGGTCGCAGTGGTGTCTCCCCTTCAAGAAGATAGTCAAAAGAAAGAATCTCTTTTCATCTCAATGGAAAATATCGACTCTTTCCGTCGTATTCAACAATTACTTCTTAAAGGAATGATTTACTCCGATAAAGCCAGAACGGACTGTCCTTTTTGCTTTAAGAACCTAGTGTTTGATGAACGCAAGAAGGCCTATGTCTGCCCCGATTGCCGCACTGAGATATATGAAGATGCCTGTTCAGAAACTGATAAGATTTATTACTATACAAAGATATCCAACTTCAAACCTAATCTCATTAGTAAACTCGCTAATGGATTTGGGGAATGGATGAAAGAGAGAAAAAGCGAAGCCGCTTATTATTATCGAAATATCACCAATATCAATGAAGACGGAGAGATTGAATGCCCCGTTTGTCATCACATCCATCATCACACTCATTAAAATTAGACTATTATTGAATAATATAATCACCCTCTAAAATTAATTGTTATAATATAATCAACAAATGAAGCAAGACAGCCCTTTAAAAAATGAATCCTTTCGGATTATATTAGAATTCATCATTCTTTTACTTGTTGTCGCTCTTATTGTCACTCTAATCATTACCAGTCAGATCGATGATAGTGGTAAAAAAGCTAGAGAAGAAGCTCAATTAATCTATGACAATATCACCGAAGTGATGGGAGAGAAGTCTTCAAAGACCATCGATAAACTCCTCTGTTTAAGTTTCGATGAAACTGAACATAAACTAATGGCCGCTGCCTATAGCGGAGAAGAATTAATTGACTTCTCTATGGATGTTGAAACATTGACTCTTGAAGAATTCTTACCTTCTCTATTAGAAGAGGATTTCCTGGGTGAATCCTTATTTGATTGTTTAACTATACCGATTAACACAGGTATCGCCTTAGTCGATAATCCCACACTTGAAGATGTTACCTATAAAGTAGCCACTTTGGGAGAAGATACAGTGATTTATGGAACCTCTCTATCAATTGAAGGAACGTATGTATCCTTTTATCAAAGAACCTATGACTCAGTGAACAATACTTGGAATGAGGATGGTCATTCATCTTCTTGCGATCAAGAAGGAAATAAAACCCTGCTTGAATTATATAAATTGATCCTTGCTGATTAACATTCGCAAGACAAAGGTGAAAATATATAATAAGAAATGTTAGTGACAATCCAAACAAAATCAAACTTGCTTGATAAAATCAAGACTTTAAGGTTTTTAGTATCACAAAAAAGGTTAAATAAATGGCAAACTTTAGTTTAGTTAATTAACTTTTTCAATAATGAATTTTTGGAAAGATAAGGCTTCTTCAATAGTTTTAAATTTTCCAAAGAAAAATTCATCGCCCATTGCTTCTTTTATACCTTCCGGATAGTAGCCATGCTCGAAAAGATTATTTATATATTTATCTTGGATTTGTTTAACGCTTTGAACATATTTAAAACGGTTCTTACGCGAGACTGAAATTGCCACAAAATGCTCCTTATTCAAGTCAATCTCGGTTTTATTCTTTGTAATTATGTCGGCATAGACATCATAATAAGAAGCATTCATTGCTCCTTGTAGAAGGTCTGGAGTGTTTCCACCAGGCGATCTCATATTGCATTCTAGGGCAATAATCTCACCCTTATTTGCTAATCCCGGTCTATCTTCTACTAAACAGAAAAACTCAATGTGAAAACAGCGTTTTGCAACACCAAAAGTTTTGACTACATTCTCCCCCATTTTTCGAAATGAATCTGGCATATCAACATTGGCATAATAGTATAAATCTGAGTCTTCAATTTTAATCTCAGCAATTGGCTTAGGAAATATTTCTTGAAAGGCTACAACAACATTGCTGTCGTTGTCACAGATACCATCAAACGAAATAATATATCCATCGATAAATTCCTCAATTATGTATGGCTCGGATAGATTTTTTTTATGAAATAATTTTAGTTCTTCTTCGGTGTTGATTTTGTATGTGGCGGTGGCTCCAACTCCACAATCAGGTTTTGCAAAAAGAGGGTATCCAACTTTTTCAGCAAAGAGTTTCGAATTTTCTAAAGTATCCGCCATGATATAACGAGATACCTTGACTCCCGCTTTTTGAAAGTAGGATTTCATGTGGCTCTTGAATTTTATTTTATCCATTTCATTCGGCAAAAATCCGTTTTCAACTCCGGCGTGTTCTCTTAAAAAGGAGTCGCTAAATAGCCACCACTCGTTATTCGATTCAATAAAATCGAGGTGCCCGTATTTCCAAGTCAAATAAGAAATGGTGTTTTTCATCCACCTCAAATTAGACAAATCACTGACATAACAGTATTCCGTCAAGTTATCTTTTAATTCTTGATTGAGCTGATCAAAAGGCTCATCGCCTATTCCTAATACAGTGACACCTCTTTCGTTAAGAGATTTTACAAAGTGTGAATATATTTTGGGGAAGTTTGGAGAAACAAATACAAAATTCATACATTCACTATCTTAGGTCAAAGCTATAAAAAAATAAATACCTATAAAATAGGAATGGCGACTCTGCTAAATTTTGTCGTTAATTTTCTTGAGAGTGGCCCATCATTTACTTTGTTAATAAAATCTTAGTCTTAAGGGCGCTTTTTGCTTCTTTCTATCAGTGGTTGTTAAGGCTTTAAACATCCAATTGGAACAACATAAACGCCATCTTCTCGCTTGTATGCAAATGAATCAGCAGCTGTTATTATTGCTAAAAATGCTGGTTTGTTCATCTTTTCTTGATCGATTTTATCTTTTAATAATTGTAATGTGCGAGCACCTTGGTTAATTAATGTTTCGCCACCAAGTTTTATCTCGATTAGACCCCATCTGCCATCATTTAAATGAATAACGGCATCCGCTTCTAAACCTGATTTGTCACGATAGTTATAGACATTGCCTTCTAATGATTGAACGTAAATTTTTAAATCTCTAATAACCAAATTTTCAAAAAGTAATCCAAACGTCTTCAAATCATTCATAAGATCATTGGGATTGGCATCTAAGATGGCTGTAGCGATTGATGAGTCAACGAAGTGCTTGGTACTTGTTGTTCTGATGATTGTTTTCGACCGAAGTTTAGGCATCCAACTCTCGGTTTCATCAATATAGTATCTAATATAGTCCCATAGTTCTGGTATCTTTTGCCATTCGTCAAACAGCAAGGGCTTTTCTCCCAATAATAAATTGTCATCACCGATATCAGCAAGACTTTTGTACTGGTTATATGTCGCTGGTTTTTGCAGCTTAACAACACTTTTTGCAAATCTTTCTGCCGTTGTTGATTTTCCGAACCATTTTGGTCCTTCAATAACAACGCAACCATTTGATTTCATCGACTCGGTAATGGTGCTTTCAATCAATCTAGGAAAATGTATTTTTTGTCAACATTAAAATGTATGTTATGTCGTGCCATCAATGTATGTTTTGGCGTGATTTTGATGGGTATTGAAACTGTTACCAGAACCATGTGCTTAATATAAAACCCCTATTATCTAAATTCGCTTATCCAACAAAGCGGTTGAAATGATTGAGTAAATGCCGTTTTTGTTAAAGAAAAAGTGATTTGATTAACACATCGCATTTGCCTATTAATCAAAATTCGTTAATAATTAAGGTGTTAATACCAAAAGGAGAAACACTATGACACAAAAATTTTATCGCTGTGAGAAATGCGGCAATATTATTGCGATGGTTCATTCTAGCGGTCCTGAAGTAGTTTGCTGTGGTGAGACCATGAAAGAAATGGTCCCTAACACAAGTGAAGGTGCTTTTGAAAAACACCTACCCGTCATTGAAGTCGATGGTAACAAAGTTCATGTCAAAGTCGGATCAGTTGAGCACCCAATGATTGAAGCACATTACATCCAATGGATTTCAATTGAAACCAAACAAGGCAATCAGAGAAAATTATTAACTCCTGGATCCAAGCCGGAAGCTTGTTTCTCTCTCTGCGAAGGTGATGAAGTAATCGCTGCTTATGAGTACTGCAATCTTCATGGCTTGTGGAAAACTGTTAAGTAATCAAATCGCTCAATGAAAATAAGGCTTCGAAATGCCTTATTTTTTTAATCTTGTTAATAGCTTGAGATGATATTTTTCGATAAGAGCGATGCCTTTATCATAATTCACTTTGTGGAACGCTTCGGGTCGGTGGGCGTCCACCCCGATATAAACCTCAATATCGTACTCGCTAGCGATTTTCCAGAAGTCCTCATTAGGATAACCAAGGTTGGTTGGATTATTATATAAAACATTCATACCCAAATTCATTTCTAAGGGAACATGCAACTTCTCTGCTGCCTGACAGATACGTCTCGCGCATTCTTCACATCCTGAATTAAAAGTGGAATACGGAGTGACAAAGATATCTGGATGAGCAACATAAGCGAATAAGCCAGTTTCCATACCTTTAATCAAATCGTCCGTGTATTGATTAATTCTTTCATAAGGGCAGTTATCATAAAGATACCAATGAAATCCACTCTCATCGTAATAACAATGTTGGCCTAAAATGAGATATTCAATTCCATATTTGGCTTTTAAATCACGATAATATTCGACATACTCGGGGAAGTATTCACATTCAAAACCAAGATGAATATTAATATCTTTTTCAAATTGCTTTTTTAATGAGTTGATACTACCGATATATTCTTCAAGCAACTCAAAATTACCTCTAATACCAGGTTGAATTCTCTTGGGTAAAAAGACGTGATCAGAAAAACCTAATTCGACCATGCCTTCAGCAATAGCCTCTAAAACAAAAGATGTGTCTTCGCCGGAAGCGTGACCGCACCTATATGTATGTGTATGAAAGCAATAATCAATTTTCATTCTTTTTTAATATGAGTGGTTCACTCAGACTTATATTTTGCCCATTTATGATATTGTTTCCAAGCAAATTCATATATTTATTATTTTCAATATCGATAGAAAGCGGTTTATTACCAAAGTTAAACAAGCCAATGAGATTTCCCTTTTCGATTTTAAGGCCATCTTTGGCAAATAAAGAAACTTTTATAGAATCTAGTTCTTTGCTGGAATCCTTATGCTTTAGATTAACTAATAATTTTATAAAGCGGTAGATATCTTCATCCTTATCATTCCAGTTAACGGGGT
>JAQVBA010000084.1 GCA_028690555.1 Acholeplasmataceae bacterium | reverse complement strand
AATCGATGTATTTGCAAGTAAACGAATTAAAGAAAAATATTTTATAAAAGTGCCGAAATAGCTCAGGTGGTAGAGCAGCTGTCTCGTAATCAGCAGGTCGTAGGTTCGAGTCCTATTTTCGGCACCATTTTTTGAATAATTAGTTTTTAGAGAAAGATCATTGAAGTTCAATGGTCTTTTGATTTTATGACGAAAAAGTATCTGGATTTTTTGATGCCATAATAAGATATGTAAACATTGAAATTCTAGAGTCGAATGAGGAGATTTGAATTGTGATGCCACCTATGAACTTCTAAGAGTTGTATCTATAAAAATATAGTAACTATTATATTGATGAAAGCGACAAGAGAAAAATATAGAAACTAAAAGAATCTCAATTTTCCTAGACTCTTTAATGGTATATAGCCATGGAACCATATATTTTGAAACAAAAACAAAAACAAACGATTCAAAATGAAACGATAATATAATCTAACGTTGCAAAATGAAACGTAAAGTGCTATGATAGTATCAGAGGTGAACAAGCATGAAATTTAGTGAATCGAAAACAGTCGAGTTAAAAGAGAAGTATACAAAATCAGTACTAAAGACAGTTTCAGCATTTAGCAATTATCATGATGGTACGATTTATATTGGGATTAATGATCAAGGTGATGTTGTTGGATTTTCTAGAGTAGATGAAGAGAAGATTTCAATTGAGAATTCAATTAATACGACAATTACACCAAAACCTTTCTATGATATGAATATTTTAGAAATTGATAACAAGAAAATATTAGAAATTGTTGTTTCTAAAGGGGACAATGGGCCTTATTATTATCAAAACACTGCTTATATGAGAAATGATACCTCAACCATACCTGTTGACGGTACTAATTTAACTAGACTCATTTTAAACAGTAAAAATCTAACATACGATCAGTTGAATGCTAGTCAAACAGAATTGAGCTTTAACTATTTAAAAGAAAAACTAAGCTTAGTTCTAAATATTAAAGATACCAATAAAGCTGTCCTAACGACACTTGGTTTATATAGTGGTAAAAATTACAATAATGGAGCGCTACTACTTTCTGATGATGGAAACTTGAGTCAATCATTTGTTGATATTGCAAGATTCAAATTGGACATTCATCATTTTATAGATAGAAAACGATTTGAGCATCAATCATTATTACATTATTTTGATCAAACAATGAATTATTTTCAGGCACATTATCCACCATATCAAACGATTGAAGGCATCCAAAGAACAACAAAGGAACAGGTTCCTCTTATTGCATTTCGAGAAGCTTTATCAAACGCAATCATTCATAGAGACTATTTGTTAAGTTCAGGTGTCCAAATATCTATGTTTGAAAATCGAATTGAGATTGTTTCACCTGGTGGTCTTCCTGAGGGCATGGATGAAGATCAATATTATAGAGGTTTAACTTCGTTATCTAGAAATCCAATCATTGCTAATGTATTCTTTAGACTTAATTTAATTGAGCAATTTGGTACAGGTATAAAACGAATTATCGATAGTTACAAACACTATAAGATAAAACCATCTTTTGATATTCAAAAATCTCTGATCAGAATTATTTTACCAGTATCAAATTTTGATTATTCTAAACTAGAGAAAAAGGAAGCTATAGTTTCATATCTACATGCTTATCCAAAATCATCAAGACGAAGTATTGAAGATGCAGTATCTATAGAAAAAAGTACATTAATAAGAAGATTGAATGAACTTGATGAGCTTGGAATTGTTTCAAAGATTGGGAATGGTCCAAGTACTTTATATTTTTGTAGATGATGCATTTATGTGTGTGTAAATTAGAAATCTGAGTTTTCCGCTATTCATATAAAAGATTCATTGTAACTAATGATAGTTATACACGAGAGGTACATATTGTGAAATTATTATCAAAAGACAAAAGAATTATATTAAGAGATTTTTTTAAAAAAAGATGTAAATGATTATGTGCTCTGGAACACTGAAATGATCGAATGGCAAGATTGGGATGCTCCATGGGAAAAAGACGTTGTTTCAAAAGAAGAGATTAAAGAGAAATTTGAGAATTATTGTAATCATATGAAAAAGTTGGATCCGAATAGAATTAGATTTGAAGTTTGTATTAATAACATAGAAAAAACCCATATTGGTTGGGTAATATCCTATCAAATTGATGAAGATTATGAATACACAAAGGAAAAGGGGTTTCATGCCTTAGGTATAGATATTCCAGACCAAAAGCATAGAAGAAATGGTTATGGGAAATCAGTGTTACTAACTTATATTGATTACTTAAAATCATTTGGATTTGGTCGGATTTACATACAGACATGGAGTGGAAATCTCCCGATGTTGAATCTTTCTAAGAAACTTGGATTTATTGAATGTAGCAGATTAAAAGAAAAAAGAATTATTAATGACACTAAATATGATGCAAATACATTGAAGTTGGATATTTGATGATTAAATAATGAAAATCATAGTTATAGTAACTTAGTTGGGTTATAATTAATAGATTCATAAACAAGGTTTAATATGCATAGAAAATCCTAAGTGAACTCAGTGTCCTATAATGTTTGAATTTTTTACAATGAAAAATATGGCATCATAAAGCGACAAATCGTTAAAAATATATGTATAAACTTCGGGTCATCTTTTCGGCACCATTTTTTGAATAATTAGTTTTTAGAGAAAGATCATTGAAGTTCAATGGTCTTTTGTTTATATGGCCAAAAAGAATGATTATTTTTTGATGTCACGGATAGGAATGTAAATTATGAATTTCTAGGGTCAAAAGGGATGATTTAACTTTTTATCTCGCCTATGAACTTCCATGACCCCTATCTTGTATTTTGAATGCTAGAAAACAAACTACTTAAAAAATATTGATATTCTCCAGATAATGTTATATAATACAATTATGTGGAGGAAATAATATGATTTTGACGACATTAAATCTTAAAGAAATGTATGGAGACTATACAGATATTAATGGCAAGATTAAAAGAGATGTAGAAAATGGCATCTTATTTCCACTTGTAAGAGGTATATATGAAACAAATAGTAAAACAGATGGATTCTTGTTATCATCATACATTTATGGACCCTCATATCTATCTTTTGAATACGCACTTTCATATCACAATATGATCCCAGAAAGAGTCATTGTGTATACGAATGCAACGTTTAACAAAAGAAAGAGCAAGTTGTATAAAAATCATTTCGGAGTTTTTGCATATAGGGATGTACCAAAAGATGCTTTCCCCTTTTTTGTGCAAGTTTTTGAACAAGACACTTATGCTTACTTTATGGCAAGTCCTGAAAAAGCTTTATGCGATTTACTATATATTAAGAAACCTGTAAAAAGCATGAAAGAATTGAAGGCTTTACTTTTTGAAGATATTAGAATAAATAGAGAAACATTTAATCAATTGAACTTGAATGACATTATATTCTTATCGACTAAATACGTTTCAAACAACATAAAGTATTTAAAAAAGTATATTGAAAGCGAGTATATAAGATGACAATCATTCAACAAATGATCAATAAATATAATCCAAAAACAATAGAAGATAAAAAAAACGCGATGAAAGAAGTTTTACAAGAGGTCGTTTTAGCTGGCCTCTCTAAAACTGATTTTTTTACACATGCTGCTTTCTATGGTGGAACAGCTTTGAGAATATTTTATGGTCTGGATAGATTTAGTGAAGATCTAGATTTCTCATTACTTGTGAGTGACGAAATTTTTGACCTCAGTAAGTATTTAAAACCCATAAGTGAAATTATAAACTCACTTGGGCTTCATTTTGAAGTATCAAAAAAAGAGAAGTCAAGTGAATCAACCATTGATTCAGCATTTATTAAAGGAAATACAAAAGAGACATTTATAACGATCTATCCCAATTCGACAGATTCTGCTCAAATCATTCATAACGAAAAAATCATGATCAAATTCGAAATTGATGTAAATCCACCGAAATATGCGAATACAGAAATTAAGTATCGGTTGCTGCCATTTCCATACCAAGTTAGAATCTACGATAAAAGTTCCTTATTTGCAGGTAAAGTTCATGCAGTTATTGCAAGAAGTTGGAAAAATCGTGTAAAAGGTAGGGACTTATATGATTATATCTATTATCTTAGTTTAGACACCAAAGTGAATTTGAAACATTTAGAAGCAAGACTAAAACAAACGAAATCTATAGAAAGTGACACGATTTTAACTAAAGAAAAACTTATTGAATTACTAGAAAAAAGATTTGATCAAATGGATTATGAAATTGCAAAGTCAGATGTAAGACCTTTTATAAAGGATCAAAATAACTTAGATCTTTGGAATAGCCATTTCTTTAAGTCAATTACACAGGGTATTAAAACCGATTGAGATTATAGACTGATAGGAGAATTTTACTTGTGAGTTCACTTCTAATTAAAGAATCTATCATGATCATTTACTTTAGTTTGCTTTTATGTCAATTAAGTGGACACGATAAGTGAGAATTTCTTACTTTGAGTAATACACTTGATAAGGCGTTTGATAATCGATTGAACTATGAATTCTTTTACGATTATAAAACCCTTCAATATATTCAAAGATGACCATTCTGGCTTCTTCGAATGTTTTTAAAACCATACGACTTAAACGTTCTCGCTTGATGATGGAATGAAATATTTCAATCGGTGCGTTATCATAAGGCGTACCTTTCCTTGAATACGAGTGAATCATTTCATA
>JAQVBA010000083.1 GCA_028690555.1 Acholeplasmataceae bacterium | reverse complement strand
ACTCTATCGTACCAATTCCTTTGTATTTGTATTACTGATAGTAATTATAGCACGATGTAAATGCATAGTATGCAATTAACAGATATTTAAGAAATCGGTTTGGGAACAAGCTTATACAAAAGAGATGGGGATTTTTCGTCTATAGCATTACTATCGAATCGATGCTGAATTCAATGAGGCCTTCATCACGCATTTTGGCAAGTTCTCTTGATAAAGAAGTTCGCTGGACACCAATCCTTTCAGCTAGAGCTTTTTTGGTTATGCTGAGCTTAATATGGTTGGAATTTTGTTTTTTACATTCATAATCAAGGTAACTTAAAATGCTTTCCCGAATTGTCCTATTGACATAGTGTTTTATCCGATCGCCAAGGATCATAGCGTGATCGGATATAAACTCCAAAAAACTTTTCAAAAAATCATGATTATCTGAAAATAGTTGAAATAGCCTTTCTCGGTTAATCTCCAGTACCACTGTGGGCGATTTAGCAGTTATGGTCATTGGATAATGTGGATTTTTTGAAAACAAAAGGTTTCCACCAAGGATATCATCGCTTAGGAATTCCGCAACTGTCATGAGATTTCCGGACTCGTCAATACGGTCGACAACAATGCTGCCTGACAGAATGATTTCAAGCTTTGAGCAAACCTCTCCAGAAAAATGCACGATATTGTTTTTTCCATAAACATGTGTTGCAAAGCTACGGTCACTTATATAGCGTTTTATTTCCTCAGCTGATAATGAGCTGAGCAAAGTTGTTTGTTTCATTTGTTTTAAGTAGTTCAATAAAATATCCCTCCAAAGGTGTTACATCGGTAACACCTTTTTTCTGATTATACGTCTACAATCAACGTATAACAAGAGGAGGGGGTTAGAAATGGATATATTTACAATCGTATTCTGGGTTGTGGCGATCGTTTTAACGATTGTCTCGCTCCTTAGGAACAAGAAGAAAACCTTTGCCGCCATGAAAAAATCCAAGGGTATGATGGGCAACATGCTGAGTGATATTGTTGCTATTATTTTTTTGATTGGGCTTGTGTTAACATTCATTCCACCGGAAACCATTAAGTCTGTTTTGGGTTCAGCAAATACTTTGATGTCGACAGTGGTCTCTGCACTAGTTGGTAGTATTACCCTAATACCAGCTTTTGTAGCTTTTCCCCTGGTAGGTTCATTGGTCGATGCCGGCGCGAGTATTATCCCAGGGGTAGCATTTCTAACAACGCTGACTATGGTTGGTGTGGTGACTTTTCCACTTGAGAAAAAAGAATTCGGAGCCAAATTCGCATTGACCAGAAATGTACTGAGTTTTGGCTTCGCTATTATAATCGCATTGACTATGGGGGTGATACTGTGAAGACTGTTTCAATGATAAAGAAAAACAAGTTGCTGGTATTGGTTGCGCTTGCGTACGTTGTGGTTTTGACCATATCACCTGAGAAAGCCATGAGCTCAGTCGAAAATAGTCTCTATTATCTGATTGAGATGTTACAAGTCCTTCCGGTCATTTTTCTGTTAACTGTTGTACTGGAGTCGCTCGTCCCTAAGGAAGTAATTATGCGCGGTTTCGGCGAAAAATCTGGCTTCAAGGGAAATTTGCTTGCCTTATTACTGGGCAGCATTTCAGCTGGACCGATATATGCCGCTTTTCCCATTAGCAAGACATTGCTTGGTAAAGGCGCAAGTATATCAAATATTGTAATTATTTTAAGCACCTGGGCTGTCGTCAAGGTTCCGATGCTTGCCAACGAGGCGAAGTTCCTAGGTGTAAATTTCATGGTTATCAGATGGGTCCTAACCGTTATTGCAATATTTGCAATGGCTTACATTACTGGTAAGTTTATTAAAAAGAAAGACTTGCCAGCGGATGCTAATAAACATATGACACTGGAAATAAGGGCTGATTACTGTATTGGCTGTGGTTTGTGCGTAAAAATGTTGCCCGAATACTACGAGATGAACAACAATAAAGCAGTTGTCTGCAGAAGCCCTGACCCAAAAGAAGCCCTAGATTTGGTTAAAGAGTCAATTATTAAATGTCCGTCTCAAGCGATTGTTTTTAGCGAGGAGGAGAAAGCATCATGAAGTACATAATTGCTTTCATCCGCATACTGTTTCTTGCGCTGTTTCTATTTTTACTGGTAAATGGGAAGGTGTTACTATGGCTCACTTTATTCGCAGGAAGTTTGATTGCGGCACTAATATTTGGCAGAGTATACTGCGGCTATGTCTGCCCGATGAACACCCTGATGATACCCGTAGAGCGGCTATCTAAAAAATTAAAGCTACAAACAGCGAAAACCCCCAGGTGGCTGAGAAATGGTTACTTTGCATGGATTACTTTGGGTATTAGCATTGTTGCTATGCTTTTGTCAAAAAGGTTACTACATATCAACTTGCCGATCCTGCCATTCTGGTTGGCTGCGTCAGTGCTCGTAACTTTCAGATATAAACCAGAAGTGTTTCACAATCTCATTTGTCCCTTTGGCGCATTACAAAGAACATTCGGGCGGTTTGCTAGACTGTCGGAAAAGGTTAACAAAGACGCCTGCGTGGGCTGTAAGCTGTGCGAAAAGGTTTGTCCGTCCAACGCCATTGTTGTTTCTTCAGAGGATAACAAGGCCGGGATAGATGCAGCATTATGTCATCAATGTACAAACTGTAGTCAGGTTTGCCCTAAGAGTGCGATTCATTTTGGAAAGTAAATTCAGACTGCTCTGCTTTTGCGTTGGAATTACAACGTACAGGATAAGGCTTTGTGTGATATAATAATTCAAAAGAATCGAAATCACCGATTCAATTTTATAATGGAGGTGAACTTTTATGGTTGAACAGATTTTTGCACTATCTCGAGGTGACGAAAAAGCTGTAGAGAAAGTTGTTTTTGATGAAAATGTACATTATCTCCATATGGTGTTCAATAAAGGCGAAGGGTTGCCTGAGCATTTCTCTAACTCAAATGTGTACATGACCGTTGTGCGTGGGACGCTTTCCATTGGTCTTGATGAACAGGATGTCCATGAATACGAAGCAGGCACTCTACTCAAGATCCCGTTTCAAACAAAAATGAATGTTGGCAATAAACACAACGAAACGCTGGAGCTGATCGTTGTGAAAGCGCCAGCACCCAAAGGTTAAGCGATCATAGGAGGTATCCGGATGAACAAGTATATATGTGTCCCCTGTGGATATATTTATGATCCTGCAATTGGTGATCCTGATGGCGGAATCGCACCAGGAACAGCATTTGTGGACATCCCTGATGATTGGCAGTGCCCGATCTGCTTTGTTGGCAAGGACGAGTTTGAACCAGTAGATGAATAAGGGAGGTAGAATTATGAGTATGTTTTGTTTTCAGTGTCAGGAAACAGCAAAAAATACCGGATGTACAGTGAGAGGCGTTTGCGGAAAAACCGAAGAAGTAGCGCAGCTGCAGGATCTGCTGATTTATACCCTCAAAGGAATATCTGAGATTGTAGTCAAAGGGGAAGTAGATGTCAGCAGCCTCGGTGATACAAATTATGAAGTGCTCAGCAGCTTGTTTATGACCATCACTAACGCGAATTTTGATGATGGCGCACTCGAAAAGCAGATATTAAAAATGATTGCCATTAGGGATGAGCTGAAAAAATCTGTCTCATCAGACGCATTCCATGATGCTGCATCCTTCTCGGTGGATTCCAAGGAATCCATGCTGCAAAAAGCAGCTTCGATCGGCGTGCTGGCAACAGAAAACGAAGACGTCCGCTCGCTCCGTGAGATGATCACCTATGGGGTCAAAGGTATCGCAGCTTACGCAGAACACGCTAAAAATATCGGCAAAGAGAATCTGGAAATCAACGCTTTTATCTATGAGGCTCTTGCGGCAACCTTGGACAATTCTCTTGCAGCGGATGATTTGGTCGCGTTGACGTTGAAGACTGGTGAAAACGGCGTCAAAGTTATGGCACTCCTGGACGAAGCCAATACATCGCGGTTCGGCAATCCTGAAATCACAGAGGTCAATATTGGCGTCAGAAAAAATCCTGCAATCCTTATTTCCGGGCACGACCTTGTCGATCTGGAGCAATTGCTCGAGCAGACCAAGGGAACGGGTGTGGATGTTTATACCCACAGCGAAATGCTTCCCGCCCATTATTATCCGGCATTTAAGAAATACGATAACTTCGCTGGGAACTACGGTAATGCCTGGTGGAAACAGCTGGATGAGTTTGTATCCTTCCATGGGCCGATCTTGTTTACCACCAACTGTATTGTTCCTCCCAGAAGCGAGGAAGTGAAAGGCAGGATCTTTACGACGGGTTCCTCCGGGTACCCTGGCTGCAAACATATTGAGCCAAATGAAACCGGTAGCAAGGATTTTTCTGAGATCATTGCACTTGCAAAAACACTTCCAGCGCCAGAAGAAATAGAAACTGGCAGTATTGTAGGTGGTTTTGCCCACAATCAAGTATTCGCATTAGCTGACAAAGTTGTAGAAGCGGTTAAATCCGGTGCAATTAAAAAATTCTTTGTTATGGCCGGCTGCGACGGGCGTATGAAATCCAGAGAATACTATACAGAGTTTGCCGAGAAGCTGCCCAAGGATACAGTGATTCTCACGGCAGGCTGTGCCAAGTATCGTTACAACAAACTGAATCTGGGTGACATTGGCGGCATCCCGAGAGTTCTTGACGCCGGGCAGTGCAATGACTCATATTCGCTAGCAGTTATTGCGCTTAAGCTAAAGGAAGTTTTCGACCTTGATGATATCAATAAATTGCCGATTGCTTTTAA
>JAQVBA010000082.1 GCA_028690555.1 Acholeplasmataceae bacterium | reverse complement strand
AGGATGAATTATATGATTTTAATTAAGTTTCCAGATGGTAGTGAAAAACAATTTGAAAGTGGGATTACACCAAAAGAAATTGCTGAAGGGATTTCTTTGAGCCTTGCTAAAAAAGCTTTAGCAGCAGTCTTTAATGGTGAATATGTCGAGTTATCAAGACCACTAAAAAGTGATGGACTGATTGAATTATTAACGGATAAAGATCCACGTATTTTAGATGTCGTTAACCATAGTACTGCGCATTTAATGGCACAAGCCATCAAACGTCTATATCCAAAAGCGAATTTTGGTGTTGGACCAGCGATTGAAGAAGGCTTTTATTATGATGTGGATTTCTATGAGGATAAATTTACGGATGCAGATTTAGAGAAAATCGAAAAAGAGATGCTCAAACTTGCTGAAGAAAAATTTCCAATCGTTAGAAAAGAATTAAATTATCAAGAAATCAAAAGATTATTTAAAGATGATCCTTACAAGTTAGAATTGATCGAAGAACATAAAGATGATGTTTTATCTGTTTATTCACAAGGTGAATTTACAGATCTTTGTCGGGGTGGTCATTTAGAAAATACTGGATATTTGAAACATTTTAAATTGTTAAATATTGCCGGTGCTTATTGGCGTGGTAATTCGGATCATAAAATGCTTGTCCGTATTTATGGCACAAGTTTCTTGAATAAAAAAGATTTGGATGCCCATTTAAATCTTTTAGAAGAAAGAAAACAAAGGGACCATCGTAAAATTGGTAAAGAATTAGATTTATTTATGCTGACAAAAGAAGCGGGTGCAGGACTTCCTTTCTGGTTACATAAAGGAGCAACCGTCAGAAGAGTTATCGAAAGATATATTACCGATTTAGAAATTAGCTTAGGTTATTTTCATGTGTATACACCTATTTTAGCGAATGTGGATTTATATAAGACTTCAGGACATTGGGATCATTATCAAGATTCAATGTTTCCTCCGATGGACATGGGTGATGGAGAAATGTTAGTGATTAGACCCATGAACTGTCCTCACCACATGCTCATTTACAAAAATGATGTCCATAGTTATCGTGAATTGCCATTAAGAATTGCTGAACTCGGCATGATGCATCGCTATGAAAAGAGTGGTGCATTATCAGGCTTGCAAAGGGTTAGAGAAATGACATTGAATGATGCACATATCTTTGTGCGTCCAGATCAAATTAAAGAAGAGTTCAAACGGACAATGGCATTACTTTTAGCTGTTTATGATGACTTTAAGATTACAGATTATGCCTTTAGAATAAGCTATCGAGATCCAAAAGATACTGAAAAGTATTTTCCAGATGATGACATGTGGAATAAAGCTGAAAAGATGTTAAAAGAAGCGATGGATGAATTAGATGTCGAATATTTTGAAGCGATTGGTGAAGCGGCTTTTTATGGTCCAAAACTTGATGTTCAAGTGAAAACGGCGTTAGGAAATGCAGAGACTTTATCAACCATCCAATTAGATTTCTTACTCCCACAACGCTTTGACTTAACTTACGTTGGTGAAGATGGTAAAAATGATTATCGCCCGGTCGTCATTCATCGTGGCATCGTTTCAACGATGGAACGTTTTGTCGCATATTTAATTGAAGAATATAAAGGGGCATTCCCATTTTGGTTAGCACCTGTTCAAGTGAAGATCTTACCAGTCAATGTGATGCATCATAAAGATTATGTCATGGAAGTTCATGAACTCTTAAAGAAACGTAATTATCGTGTAGAAAGTGATTTAAGAGAAGAAAAACTTGGCTATAAAATTCGTGAAGTACAAACTGAAAAAGTGCCATTTAGTTTAGTTTTGGGTGATAAAGAAAGAGATGAACGTTTAGTGACTTATCGTCCTTATGGCTCAACAGAACAAATTACGGTTTCCCTAGATGAATTTATGAAATTTATTGAAGGTATTCAAGCGGATAAGAGATAACGACTAGTTTCTCCCTTATAAAGATGTCACGTTTTGTGGCATCTTTTTTTTGTATTTTTTGATACAATAGATATGGACTAAAGCGAAGGAGTTGAATTGAATGCTAGAAATTACAAATGCCAAAATGATGTATGGTGATTTAGTTGCAGTTGATCATTTGTCTTTAACTATTAAACCAGGAGAAATATTTGGATTACTAGGTACGAATGGAGCGGGTAAAACCACGACTTTTCGGATGATTATGGGATTACTTGAACCGACTGAAGGTACGGTTTTATATAATGGACAAAAAGTTGGATATCACAATGTCAATGACATTGGCTATATGATTGAAGAAAGATCACTTTTAACAAGAATTACAGTGAAGGAACTGATGTTATATTTTGGGCAACTTAAAGACATGGAACCCAAAGTTATATTAGAACGTTTAGATTACTGGTTAAAACGTTTTGATATTGAATCTTATAAAGATAAAAAAATTAAAGAATTATCAAAAGGTAATCAACAAAAAATTCAGTTTATATCAGCGATTATCAATAATCCAAAACTTTTAGTTTTAGATGAACCATTTTCTGGATTAGATCCCATTAACACAGAATTATTTGTCAGCGTGATTAGAGATTTTCAGAAATCTGGATCGATGGTTGTTTTTTCATCACATCAACTCGATCACGTCGAATCATTTTGTGAAAAAATCATTGTTTTAGAAAAAGGAAAAGCCATCATCGATGGTGAATTAAAAACGATTAAAAGAGAGTTTCAAAAGAAAAAGATTCGGATTGTAGGATCTGCAGATCCAGAAGTTTTAAGAGGTATTGAAGGGGTTTATCAAGTGGTTGAAAATGCCAATGAACTCATTGTTAAAATTGAGGATGATTTGGTTGCTAGTAAAGTTTTTGATTATATTAAAACGCTTGATGATATCAAAACCTATGATGTTGAAGAAGCATCGTTATCGGAGATATTTATCGCAAAGGTAGGTAATCATCATGAAGAAGTTTAAGTTCTTATTAAAATATGGATTGATGAAAAGAATTCATAGAAAATCATTTATGATCGCGAATATTGCGATTGCGATTTTGTTGATTGCGATTATAAATATTCCAACCATCATTGGGCTTTTTGGTGGTGATGAAGAATTGACAGAATTGAATATTGGCATTCATTCTGATTACCCATATCCAATCACTGATGATTTATCATCCATTTTAAATGAAAGCATTGAAGGACCTGATTTCTTCATTGTCGAAGATGTTTTAACATTTGATCCTGAAGCATTTTGGGATAGTGATGAATATGAAGTTGTTTTGGATTTTCAAGGCACACCGGAAGTTCCGAACGTTTTAATTTATAGTAAAGAAGACACTTATAATCAAATGATTTTATCGATTGTTGAACTTCAACTCATTCGATATGAATTTGAAAACTATGTCCCACTTACCTACGATTTTCCCCAAGCTCCAGATTATGAAGATCCAGAAGCGGGTATGATGATTTCATCATTATCAACATTCTTAGTGCTACCTTTATTTATACTGATAACGATGGCAACCCAATTTGTCGGTGTTGAGATTATCGAAGAAAAATCAACAAAGGCAATCGAAACGATTATTGCTAGCGTTCCAGCAAAAATTCATTTCTTATCAAAAATTGCTTCAGCCATTAGTTTTGTCATTATCCAAGGTGGACTTGTGATGCTTTACTCTTTAATTGGAGCACTGATTGGTGGTGCAAGTGCACAAAGTGGATTGACACAAGGTATGGATGGAGAAACGCTTTTAGCTTTTGTTGCTGAAGTGTTACCAAATTGGCGTGGCGTTTTAGTTGTTGCAATTTTATTTGTTTTAATTGGAACTCTATTTTATTTAGTAATTGCATCTTTATTTGCATCCATGGCTGTGACACAAGAGGATTATCAACAGTTTCAAAGTCCTTTGATGTTTATGCTTCTTGGTGGATTTTATATTTCAATATTTGCACCAATGGCAAGTGGTGATGGGTTCATGAAAGTGATGAGTTTTGTACCATTTTTCTCACCGATGGTTGCCCCAGTGGCATATGCTTCAGGTTATATTTCAACACTAGAAGCTGTGATTGGATTGGTTGTTACTTTTTTGAGTCTGATTGCACTTTTATATATTGCATCTCCAGTTTATCGTGTGGCTATTTTGTCATATGATCAAACGAAGTTTATGAAACGCGTCAAATCGTACTTTAGAAAAGGTTTTATCAATCATAAAAAGATTTAAGTAACTCATTAAAAGATGGTTTTCAAAGGTTATGAAATCCATCTTTTTTGTGGGTGAAAATAAAAAAGTGCATTCAAAAACCCTATTTGGTAATTTTACTGTTATATTCTTGAATAATTAGACTGTTTAAGATAGAATGAAAGAAGTAAGTTGTAAATATTATTTACAAAGACAAGGAGACATCATATGCAAATAGATAAAGCACTCTCCATTTATTTAAAACGACTTAGACTAGACCATAATGATGAAAGACTCATTGATATGGCGAACAAACTTAATATTTCCCAATCATTTTTATCAGCGATAGAGAGCGGGAAAAGAAATTTAAGTGACAAGTTAGTTCAAAAAATTGTCGAAGTCTATGGATTAGACGAAATGGCCGAAAGAGAGTTAATTCATCTTAGAGATTTAACATCTCACAAAATCAATGTAACATTAGAAAATCTTGAAAAAGAACAAAAAGAAACAGTCGTTCAATTTTTGTCTAATGTTAAAGATCTAGATGAAAAATCACTAGAAAAAATTAATCTAATCATAAAAGAACATAAAAGCGATTCTGAAAAGTAACTATCATCATATCATTTAGAAAATATGATTGTTTT
>JAQVBA010000081.1 GCA_028690555.1 Acholeplasmataceae bacterium | reverse complement strand
TAATTTACCTCAAAGTTTACCCAATATGACGTGAGGTTTTTTAAACCATCTTATCCAGATTTTATTGGCCCGGGTTATGCTGGCTATTTTTGCTCCAAATAAGGATAATTGCGCATAATTACTGTTATGGACACTCAATCATAGGAGAATGATATTCTAGTGGTCTTTTTGGCTATTTCCTCCATGGATAGGGGACATAATGATCAGTTAAACCATTAATTCAATATAGGATCTCCAAACTGACGAGAGTTGAATATTTTTCCACTCTGAACTAGCTGAAATATATGGAGCAATTCCGCAAACCACTCTTATTAAATGATTAAATCGGGTTTATATCACGGTGACCTAGCTACCCCATCTTAGGATTATGAGTCCCGTGCTGGAAACTGTGAGGCCACTTGACACGTTCCTCACCGATATCAGGTGGGGTAATTGCCCAATCATTTATGTAGATTTTGAAATTCACATGACTTACAAAGGGAATGATGCTATTACCTTTCAAAACACAACAATAACAGGCAAATTCATTACTAATCTTATCAAACATGCATCATCATCTATCCAGATAAATCGCAATGTGTGTCTATCCTGAATTGTCTATAATTTTTCCGGGTTTTGTGCATATACTTAGCGTTTCCGGGAGTGATGAAATGCATTATAACAGAGCAACTCAATCATTGATTCAATTTATCCCTGTTAAACTATCTTTTAAATATCTCTGGAATATCAAAAATATTATTAATGTTGGTAGGGTTGAAAGTAATAATGCTAGCATTAATACTGCATAATCACCATACCACAAAGATCCCATACTATTAAGAAAAATAGCATTTGTAAATTTACTTTGTGTTTGAAGAAGAACAACTGGGAGTAGTATGGCATTCCACGCTCCAAAAAATGAAATCATAATCGCTGCAACATATACTGGTTTTAATATCGGAACATAGATTTTTAAAAAAATTCCGAATTCCCCTATTCCATCCATCCTGGCAGCTTTTATAAGTTCTATTGGTATTAAGCGAGTGTTTTGTTTGAATAAAAAAATCAAAAACGGCAATGACATTGATGTTAATATAACAGCCAAGTATGTATCTATCAAATTTAGATAGTTGAAGATAAGAAAAATTGGAACAACTAATGCGGCAGTTGGAATCAGCATAGAAAAAAATGATATTAAAAATAATACGTCACTACCTTTGTTTCTAAAAATAGTATATGCATATCCTGCCATTGATGCAATGAACACACCAATAAATGACGACATGAGTGACACAAATAATGAGTTCATCAATGATGAAAAAAAGTATTTTTCATTTAAGAGAGTATGCCAGTTATTCATAAAATTTGTGATTGAGAGGTCGGTAATAATAGAATTACCTTTAATACTCGCATTAGTACTGAAGCAAGAAATTACCATAATAATATAGGGAGAAAGAGCGATAATACAAACAATCACGAGAAAAATAATATTTAATATACTCGCAGATTTCTCATTCATGTTTTCGTCCTAAAATAAATAATATACTAGTTACCACAATGCATATCGTAAAAATAATAATTGCTAAAGCTGAGGAGTAACCATATTGCGCAACATAATAATATGATTTCTTATATAAATAACTAACAAGAGTTAATGTTGACATGCCCGGGCCTCCTTTTGTAATAATGACAGATTCAATATACAATTGAAAAGTACTGCATGTTGCTAATACCGT
The DNA here is from genome assembly GCA_028690555.1 of Acholeplasmataceae bacterium. Classification (GTDB taxonomy): domain Bacteria; phylum Bacillota_I; class Bacilli_A; order Acholeplasmatales; family Acholeplasmataceae; genus UBA6181. The sequence continues at coordinate 3,224 of JAQVBA010000081.1, read as the reverse complement.
AATTAATATTAATATAGGCTTAAGCGTTGGTAAGAGAATTTTCCTGACAATAGTTATAGTTGACGCACCGTCGATTTTTGCTGCTTTGTACAACATTGGGTCAATATTTTTCATTGCCATCAAAAGGATAAGGATATAAAATCCAGACCATGCCCATATACAGACAAATACGATTAGTAAACGTGCTCCCCAGACGTCTTGTAAAACATTGAAATCTGAAGCTACTAGATTTAATCCTCTTAGTATTGTAGATAAGACACCATCTGAATATGCCATTTGTTTAAAAAATAATGCATATGCAACAGGGGATGTTACACATGGGATATATAATAATGTTATAAAAATATCTTGAACTATCTTAGATTTTACTTTATAAATTGATAGTGCTAAAAAAATACTAATACATAAAATTATTGGGACAATTATTATTGTAAAGATAATAGTGTTATCCAAAGTTGCAATGAACGTTTCATCCTGAGATAAATCCCAATAATTACCAAAGCCAACATAATAGAAATCGGTTCCTCTCCCTCCAAAAAAAGATAGAAATATTGCATATAACAACGGAAAAAAAGATAGTATGCAAATTAAGATAAAGCTAGGAAGGATAAAAATTAATTTTATAATATCCTTATGTTTGAATATCCTACCATATTCTCCCCACTTAATTACTTGTCACCACCTTTTCTGTAGCCAATTGCATTTGAGTAAGCGTTTCCTCCAATGTCATTTTGCCATTAATATAATCTCCAGCATTTTCCCCAATCGTATACGTTATTTCATAAGTATGTAATCCGTATTTTACTGGTTTGATCTTTGGCACAGTGCTGCACATAAAAGTTACGACTTTTTGCCCACCAAAGAATGAACTCCCATTATCAATTTCTATAAGATAATTCATCATATTTTTATTTGTTGGAATAATATAGGTATTAAGAGCTGCAAAATTTGCCACCTCTTTATTATCACCAAACATCTCTACGGCGAACATAGCTGCAAAATCCTTGTTACTTTTATTCAATACGAACCAATTCCCGCCACCAAGATTAGAATAACTTGAATAATTATCACTGCCAGTCATTCTTGGCATTTCAGCAATTCTCCATAAACCACTTTGACTATCATATGATGATATTATTGAGGCCCACCAAGATCCACCAACCAAACTTGCAATTTTTTGATTACTAATTGCAGCAATCATATCATCCCAACTATTAGCTTTATACACAATTCCCGCATCAAACGCTGATTTCAATGTATTAATAGCATCTTCAAATGCTTTATTATCTTTAATATTTGCATTTCCATCTTGATCAAAGAACCACGTGCCAGCAGATTGATACAATAATCTTCCCTCCATATCACCTTCAGGGATAATTGTCAACATATCCACACCTGTGACTTCTTTCACCTTCTTCCCGATTTCTATATATTCTTCCCACGTTAGATTCGCCATATCTTCCTCACCATATCCTGCCTGTTCAATTAAGTCAATCCTATAGAACAATACACCCGTTCCGCAATCATATGGCAGGGCATAAATTTTTCCATCATAATTTACATTAATAATTTTAAACTGAGGATAATCATCAGACTCAATAAATGGAGTTAAATCTACGAAATATTCACCATAATATGTCATATATTCTAGAAAATTGTAGTCCTCATCATAAACAATATCTGGCAAGGAATCTAGGGAGCCTGTAGCTAAATAGATTTTAAATTTTTCAACCATATCATCTTGACCGAGTTTTACAACTTCAAAATCATAAATAGAATCTGGGTGTTCTTCTTTATAAATTTCAACTGCTTTTTCTGCTATATCGGCGGATGAATCATATCCCCAAATAACAATTTTCTTATCATCATTAACTGTTGATGACGTAACACAGCCACTTACTATTACACATAACAATATCAAAGAAATAAGGATTAGGTAAAGAGAGAGATTATGTGGCATTCTTTTTCCACTCATAAGCATCACACAACAGTTTTATTATGCCAGATAGTATGATAAATCTATCCTCTCTTTTGTTATTTTATTGAAGAAGTGGAGCTTATCAAAATTAGGTTTAATTTGTATTCTATCCCTCTTTGAATTATCATCACTCCAAATATGGCTCGTTATAATTATCCTATTATCTAGAGACGATTGAGTCCCTCCCTCGCAATGAAAAATATATTCTGATCCGAGAAATTCTGAATATATAACATGCAGATTCACACCCTCAGTTGTGTCTGTAGTAATTTCAAAATCCTCAGGTCTCACAGCTATATCAACAGAGGTCGTGTCTAGTATCTTTGCATCATTAAATACAATCCTTTTATTAAAAAAAATGATATATTTTTTCTTTGATATTGTCTCCTCTTTAACTGGGCATTCCTTAAAGAGATTCATTCGTGGGGTTCCCACAAAAAGAGCAACAAACTCATTTGCTGGACTATTGAAGATTTCAGATGGTAAACCAATTTGCTGAATCTTCCCCTCATTTAAGATTACAAGCTTGGTTGCTAATGTTAATGCCTCAACTTGATCATGAGTTACATATATAATAGTGGTATGAAGATTTTTATGCAGCTCTTTCAACTCTCCCCTCATTTGATTTCTTAAAGATACATCCAAATTTGAGAGGGGTTCATCCATCAAAAACAATGTTGGTTTTCGAATGATTGCACGACCAATAGCAACTCTTTGCTTCTGTCCCCCAGATAATTGTGCTGGTTTCTTAAGCAATTGATCCTCAATCATCAACAGTTTCGCAACTTGATTTACTTTATCTTTAATAATATCCGATTTTACTTTTTTATTCTTTAGAGGAAAGGCGATGTTATCAAAAATAGTCATGTGAGGATACAATGCGTAATTTTGAAATATCATTGCAATATTTCTATCTTTTGGAGAAATATTGTTACTATTGATACCCCCAATTAATATGTCACCACTAGTAAGCTTCTCTAAACCAGCAATCAAGTTCAGTAATGTTGTTTTCCCGCATCCAGAAGGTCCAACTAGTACTAAAAATTCTCCATCATTTATATTTAGACTAATATTCTCTACAGCATTCTGGATATTGTCATAAGATTTAGTAATATTAATTAATTCAACACTTGCCATAAACCCTCTATTATCAATGTTGTTATTCTCTATAATTAATAGGCCTTACGCACCATTTCTTTGTTTTCCATCATAAGGACAGGTAGTACCTCAATTTTTCTGTAAATTT
>JAQVBA010000080.1 GCA_028690555.1 Acholeplasmataceae bacterium | reverse complement strand
GCAATATTGGTCACACCACTACGTTCAGAGAGTAAGCCACCTAATGCAACCACTAATAAAATAGTCATCGAACCAAGGGTGATTTGAATGAGATTATAAATAACATCCATTATGCTTCATCTCCCTTCTTTTTACGGTTTATTTTCCATGTCTTAATTTGTTCACCATAGCGTTTAAAGAGTGCTTGAACGGTAATAGAGATTGCAGTCATATAAATAATGATCGCAACAATCATATCCACAATTTGTGGAACGAAGACAAAACTTTGTAAATAATACCCGCCCATGCGAATATTACTTAAGAAAAGACCAGCGAATAGTGCACCAATAGGTTCACCTAAGCCTAATAGAGCTACTGATATCCCATCAAAACCTTCAGCAAATATCACGCCATCTGCAGGTAAAGCTTTACCAAATGTTAAGAACATTATCGCACCACCAAGTCCAGCAAAAAGGCCTGATAAAGCCATAGCAACTACAATATTACGTTTAGTATTCATCCCGGCATATTTAGAGCCATCCATCGAAAATCCAGATGCTCTTAGTTGAAATCCTAAAGTCGTCTTATGAATTAAAATGTGGACTAATATCACAATGATGATTGTTAAAACAATCCCAATATTAATAGTTGATCCAGGAAACAAAAATGATAATGATGGTAAGACAGCGGATCTTTGAACAATACGGGCTTCAGCTCGAAGCTCTTGAATCACATTTTGATTGATAAGCATAATGAGTAAAAATGAGGCAATATAGTTCATCATGATGGATGCAATAACTTCATTCACATTACGAAATGCTTTTAAAAGTCCTGGAATTAATCCCCAGATAAGCCCTGCACATCCACCAAGTAGTAAAGCTACTATCCAATGCAATAACCCAGGAACATTCCATAAAACACCAATATGAACTGCAACATAAGCACCAACCATCATCTGCCCTGAAGCCCCAATATTAAATAGCCCAGTTTTGAATGCAAATGCGACAGCTAGACCTGATAAGATAATAGGTGCAGCCATGTACAAAGTATTTCCTATTCCTTGAAGCCCTCCATTAAATCCACCTAATAAAAGTGTGATTAAAGCCGGAAATGCTTCCATTGGATTGAAAGCTAACATGATAATAAGTCCAACAAATAGACCAAATGCAACAGCGATTAAACTTGGCTTAATAGCGATTATAAACTTATTTAACATATTTTTCATGCTTTAAGTCCTCGCTTTCCACCAGACATGTACAATCCTATTTCATCATAGTTGGTTTTCTTAGGATCTAATTCTGCTACAATTTCACCTTCATACATGACTAAAATGCGATCAGATAAATCCAAGATTTCATCTAGTTCTAATGAAACTAATAATATTCCTTTTTGTCTACTTCTTTCTTCGATGAGTTGCTTGTGAATAAATTCAATTGCCCCTACATCTAAACCTCTAGTGGGCTGAACAGCGATGAGTAATTCGTGATTTCTAGAGATTTCACGACCTAAAATCGCTTTTTGCTGATTTCCACCACTCATGCTACGTAGATCAGTTTCTGCTCCACGTTCACTTCGAATATCAAATTTTTCAATTAAGTTATTGGTATACTCTCTTATCTGTTTGAACTTAAGGAAAGATTTACGTTGAAACTGCTTTTGATAATAATTTTGAATGACCATATTACTTTCTAAATTGAAGTCTAAAACAACGCCATGTTTTTGACGATCTTCTGGAATATGGGACATCCCAATTTCATATTTTTTACGGATCGAAGCTTTCGTGATATCTTCACCATTTAACATGACTTTTCCATGATGTGTAGGAATTAAACCTGTAATAGCTTGGACAAATTCTGTTTGCCCATTACCATCAATACCCGCAATGCCTACAATTTCACCTCGATGGACTGATAAATTGATATCCGTTAAAATCTTTTTTCCTTTGCCTTCTAGGTTAAGATTTTCAACACTAAAAACGACTTCACCTGTTTTTACATCAGGTTTGTTAACGGTAAATGAAACTTTTCTGCCAACCATCATGGTTGCCATTTCTTCAACTGACGTTTCATTCACATTGACTGTGCCAATCATTTTTCCACGTCTAAGGACGGTACAACGATCAGCAACTTCCTTAATTTCATTGAGTTTATGTGTAATTAAGATAATCGTTTTGCCTTCTTTAGCAAAATTTCTCATAATACCCATCAAATCATGAATTTCTTGAGGTGTTAAAACTGCGGTTGGTTCATCAAATATTAAAATATTAGAATCACGGTAAAGCATCTTTAAGATTTCTACACGTTGTTGTTGTCCGACGGTAATGTCTTTTATAAGTGCATCAAGTTCTACTTTTAGATGATATTTTTCAATTAAATTTTCTAATTTTTTACGTGCTTCTTCATAGGAGATAACACCATACTTTGTGTCTTCAGCTCCTAAGATGATATTATCTAATACGCTAAATGTATCCACCAATTTAAAATGTTGGTGAACCATACCGATGCCTAAATCATTGGCATCATTTGGATTAAGAATAGTTACTTTTTCTCCATCAATGATAATGTCGCCATCTTCAGCTTGATATAGTCCAAAAAGAATGGACATCAAAGTGCTTTTTCCTGCACCATTTTCACCAAGTAATGCATGAATCTCGGCAGGTTTGACTTTGAGTGTCACATCATCGTTTGCAACTAATGATCCAAACACTTTGGTGATGTGATTCATCTCAATTTTATAAGTCATCTTTTCACTTCCTTTTTATTATAGATAAGGGGAAAACTTTCGCTCTCCCCTTTTATCCATCATCAAATTAAATATTATACTTTGGCTACAAGGTCAGCATTGGTAATGCCTAAGTTAGCTAAGAATGCTTCAAGTTCTGCCCCAGTCTTAGGAACAACGATGGTGCCATCTACGAGTTTGTCAAATAATGCTTCGTATTCTGCTACTGTAAATGTCGAGAATCTCCAAGCATCTTCATTTATTGGTAGTTCAACACCAAAATCTTCTGCGCCGCTTGTTTTAGAAATTCCACCAACCCATGCGTTTGCATAGAATGCTTCTAGAGTTTCTTGAACAGTACGTGCTAAAGCTTTAGTTGCGGATGTTAATACATATTCTGATTGACTTGATTGGTCAACGTCAACACCAACCACCCATTTGTTTGTTAATGTTGATGCAGCAGTCATTGCAGAGTTACCAGCACCACCAGCTGCAGCATGGATAACGTCTACGCCTGAGTTAAACCAAGTTGTTGCTTTATTCTTAGAAGCATCACTTGCTTCAAATGAATTTAAGTATTCATAATGGTCTGCAGTAAATGTTAAATCAATGTCAAGTTCATCAGCTGCTAAGTAAGCACCTGCAATCCAACCAATACCAAATCTTTGAACGGCTGGAACTTTAATACCACCAAAGAATCCTAAGTTATCATGACCGTCTTTAACTGTAGCATAACCAGCTAAGAAACCTGATTGTTCTTCTTGGTAAATGACTGATAATGTATTTGGTGCAATTGCAAAATCAGGATCTGAGCCATCATAAGTTTCCATTGTATCCCAATCCAACACGTTGTTTGGTGAACCATCGATGAGTAAGAACTTAATGTCTGGATATTTAGTTTGAGCAAAGTGAATCGCTTGTTCAAAGAAATAACCAGGAGTTACAACGATTTCAGCGCCGTTTTTAATTGCTAAGTCAATGGCAGCAACATAAGCGTTATAACTAATCTCTGTTGGTTTGTAATACTTATGAGTGACATCGTTTTCTTCACCATAAGCAACAATACCTTCCCATGTTGTTTGGTTAAATGAACGGTCATCAATATCACCTGAGTCAGTGATCATAGCAATCTTATACTCTTTACCCGCGCATCCTACTAAAACGAAGCCGGCAACTAATAAGATAAATAATGCAAAAAATTTCTTCATACTTTTCTCCTTTTGTTTTGTGATGTTTTCGGGTTAAACCCCTAACATTATATATTTTACATGGTATAGGCTCTAAAAGCAAGTGTAAGCGCTTTAAAATACCGGCATTTTTTACCTATTTTTTAATACATTTATAATACATTTCTATAGTTCAGGTTCTACCTCAGGCTTTTTGAAAAAATTAGCGATTCGTTTTGGAAATGAAACAAATGCGTCAGCTATGACTGAAGGAATCATTTTCGCAGCTTCTAAAAGTGCTGTTCTTCTAATTTGTTCTTTTGTGATTTCATTTGCATCGCTAAATAAAAACTTTCTCGTCACAATGCCAATTCTTAAAGTTAATAGTCCGTTTGAGATGCCTTGAGTAATCGATGATAGCATCGGTTTTGCAATTGGAATTTCACCTAATGTGTTAATCGTTGATGTTGGAAGTACTTCATTTAAGTCTAAGTTCTCTAATCCTTCGGCAATTAAGGCTGTTGTAAAAACATTGATGGTAAGTTTTGCTAGGTTTTTAAATGAAGGTCTAAATCCACACATCACGACAAGTTCTTTAATCATCTTTAAATTGACGACCACAACGGTGAAAAAATCTAAGCGCCCGTTTTGTGAAATCGCTGTGGATACCATCACCGTTTTTGCATGTTTTTTAATGACTGAATTCATTTTCTTTTTCACATGAAATGTAAAGGCGTGATTTAATCTTTCTTGTAAAACTAAGGGGTCTCGCATGGCAAGTTTTAATTGCTCAACTTCTTCCTCAGGAAGCATCCCACCATCGATTAAACGATGTGCAACTCTTCTGTAGAGCGGCATATTGATTTTCTTTTCGTGTTCGAGTGTCGTTTCAACAGAAAAACTTGGTGAAAAGAAAATAATATGGATGGGTCTTAAGATTAAAACATAAATTAAGATTACAGAAACTCCATAAAATGCATATTCAACATAAACATGTATATTTCTTAGACGTTCACCCACATCTAAGACGCTTGAAGTTAAGATTAAGATAAAGAGTAATGCAAATCCGATGGCCACTAAATACCAAAATATTTTGGTCGTGTCTTTCTTTTTCATAGATTCACTTCCTTTAACTCATTATATCATGC
>JAQVBA010000079.1 GCA_028690555.1 Acholeplasmataceae bacterium | reverse complement strand
TTTATGGTCCCCGCGGCCGGGCTCGAACCAGCACGGATTATTCATCCACCAGATTTTGAGTCTGGCACGTCTACCAATTTCATCACGCGGGGTCATCCTTTGCTCAAAGTCGAGCAAAGTTATGATAACATATTTTAATACTTTCTATCAAGTATAACATTACATTTCTTCCAAGGATTCAATCCCTAGAATTCTTAAACCTTCTTTTAAGACAATTTCAATCGACTCTAAGAATAAGAGATTCGCCATATAATGCCCTTCATCTTCGACTTGAATCCGTTGTTTTCCATAAAAACTATTAAACCCTTGCGCAAGATTGATTAAATATCTTGCGATGACAGAAGGCATATAGGACTCTTTCGCTCTTTCTAGCATCACTGGAAATTGTGCTAAAAGCTTAATGATTTCAAAATAGTGATCTTCTTCAAAATAAGATAAGTTAACTTTATGATGATCCACCGTTTGATCTTTTAGAATCGAGTGGATTCTAACCCCGGTATATTGAAGATAAGGACCGGTTTGTCCTTCAAATTTCAACATGTTTTCTAAGCTGAAATCAACATTTAAATGGCGTTCATTTTTTAAGTCATTAAAGATAATCGCGCCAATCCCAACCGCTTTCGATACTTTATCTTGATCTTTTAAACTCGGATTCTTTTCGATAATCGATTGTTTAGCATCATGAATCGCTTGGATGATGACATCTTCTAAGCGTTTAAATTTCCCACCACGGGTGGACATTTTCTTTCCATCAATCATGACGAGTCCAAAACCCACATGGACCACTTCAAAATCATATCCCAGTAAATTGGTTAATCGTTGAAGTTGTTTAAAATGAAGCTGTTGTTCATTCCCAACAACATATAATACTTTTTTTGTATGATATGTTCTTGCGCGATATAATAACGCAGCTAAATCACGTGTCATATAAAGCGTTGCCCCATCTGATTTTTTAATTAAAGCAGGTGGTAAATCTACTCCTAAATCCACGATGGTTGCTCCATCGTCAATTTTAAGTAGATTTTTATCTTCCAATTCTTTAATCGCATCATCCATTTTGTCATTATAAAAGGATTCACCATCATAAGAATCAAAGGATACATTGAGTAAGTCATACATTTCCATGAACTCTTTCATGGATTCATCTTTAAACCATGTCCATAACTTCATATAATGTGGATTATTTTTTTCTAACTTTAAGAAAACTTCGCGTGCTTGGTCTTCTAGGCTTGGATCCTGTGCTTCTTCATCATGGAACTTCACATATAACTTTTGAAGTTCTTCAATTGGATTTTGGTCAATGGCTTCTTTTTTACCCCATTTTTCATAGGCAACAATCATTTTACCAAATTGGGTACCCCAATCACCTAGATGATTGATACCAATCACTTGATACCCTAATTTTTCATAAATCTTTTTAATTGAATTTCCAATCACAGTACTTCTTAAATGCCCTACACCAAAACTTTTTGCGATATTAGGACTTGAATAATCCATCACAATCGTTTGGCCTTCGCCTGTCTTTTGATTCCCATATTGATTTTTTTCAACTTGGATTTGATGAATAATCTTTTTAGCCACTAATTTACGTTTGACATAAATATTTAAAAAGCCATTTAAAAATTCAATATGATCGATTTCATCCACTAAGTTTTCAATGATATGAAAACGATCATAAACAGCGAGTGGTGAAACGCCCATCTTTTTCGCAAAGCTAAATAAAGGAATCGAAATATCCGCATTCCCCTTTTTAGGTTCTTCAATGACTAAATCTTCAATATTTAATTGTTCTTCTAATACTTTTTTAATCTTATGTTTGATATGTTCAATCATGAAAATCAATCCTTTCAAAAAAAAGCACCGAGTGCTTTTTTAGGCGTTGTTAATTTCTTCTAATGCATCGATAAAGAATGCTTTTACTGAACTATTAATCAGTTGTGTGTTATCTGCACTTTGAACGGTGAAACTCAATTGAATTTCTCCATCGATAATGAGTACAAGTTGTGGTGTTTCTTCACCAATACCTAAAACATTATCATAGAGTGCATAGAAATCTTTTTCATTACTTGTTGCATTAAAATAATAAATTTGATCGACAACATCATCGACGTTTTCGCTATAAAAATATTTTTCAAAAGCACCAATGTGTGCGTTACATGATGCACAGCCATTATAGCCAATATATAAGAATACAACTTCTTCATTTTCTAAAATTTTATCTAACCCTTGATTAAAAAGTGAACTCTTATAAGAAACTTCATAAAATGGGTGATTTTCTGTAAAATCATCATTTGCGACTAAATCATAACTTGCAAATATCTTTTCGCGGTTACTTGGTTGAAGACCAATCAATAAACCAACGATTAATACAATCACAAAACCAATAATGATATACGTCCATTTACTAACTTGTGGTTCTAATGTGTTATATTTCTTTTGTGCCATACTTCTTTCCTCCTTGGAACATTCTTCATGATTATAGCATAATTAAAGACCTTTATCAACGATAAAGTGAATCGTTTTTAGTGAAACACTTTAGAAAAAATCTCATCAACGAATCTTAAATATTTATCTTGATGAAAGATGTTCTCAATTTGCATTTTGGATAACTTGGATTGAATCACTTCACTCGTTTCTAATAACGCTTTAAAATGAATTTTAGATTGAAGTGATTGCATCGAAAGTTTTTGAATCAAATCATAAGCTTCTTCTCTGCTCATGCCAGAATGAATCAATTGATTTAAAGCTTCCTGGGCAAAGATCACACCATGTGTTAATTCAATATTTTCTAAGATTTTATCTTCATTCACAACTAAACCTTCAAATATATTTGTCATCCGATTGAGCATGTAATCGATTAACGTGGTAGCATCCGCTAAAATAATCCGTTCAGCCGATGAATGTGAGATATCACGTTCATGCCATAAAGGAATATTTTCATAAGCAGTCATCATATAGCCTCTTAAGACTCTAGATAATCCCGTGATATTTTCACTGGATATCGGATTTTTCTTATGTGGCATTGCGGAAGATCCTTTTTGATTTTCACTAAATTTTTCAGAGACTTCAGACACCTCAGTCCGTGATAAATGTCTAATTTCAATAGCCATTTTTTCTAATTCAGAACCGACTAAAGCGATTTGTGCAAGATAAAATGCATGGCGATCTCTTTGGAGAGTTTGTGTCGATATATTTGCAGATTTTAAGTTTAAATTTTGAGCGGTAATTTCTTGAAACTCTACTGAATTTGAACTATGATTTCCAACAGCTCCAGATAGTTTTGCGACTTCAACACCATCCATCGCTTGATATAAGTTTTCTTCAATACGACATAAATCACTATACCAAAGTGCAAACTTCAATCCAAAGCTCGTGATTTCTGCATGGATGCCATGGGTTCTACCCATCGCGTATGTACCTTTATAGCGATATGCAAGCTCTTTTAAAACTTTTTTAAGTTTCGATAAATCTTTTTTAATGACATGATTTGCATCTCTTAAAATAAGTGACTGCGCACTATCGACAACATCGGTTGAGGTTAAACCATAATGGAACCATTTCTTTTCATCACCTAATGACATAGAAACTGCTCTGGTGAAGGCAATCACATCATGCTTCGTTTCTAATTCTAGATCATGAACAGTTTTTAAATCAAATGTCGCTTGATTTAATTTATTCAAGGTTTCATGGTCAAAAAGACCGAGCTTGTGCCATGCCTCAAGACAAGCAAGCTCGACCTTTAAAAATGCTTCATAACGATGTTTCTCACTCCATAGTTTTCTAAATATTGGTCTTTGGTATCGTGTGATCATATATGCTCCCTAAAAGATATTTTCAACTAAAATGGTTTGACTTCGATCGGGTCCAACTGAGAACATCGCAATCCTTACACCGACTAATTCTTCGATTTTTCTTAAATATTTTTGACAGTTAAGTGGAAGTTCATAAGGCGTGGTTGCTTTCGATATATCTTCATGCCAGCCTGGCATGATGATGAAATTTGGTTTGCAGCGATTAAAGTCTTCGATTTCTGCAGGAATATAATCAATCGTATGACCGTCAAGTTCATAACTATTCACGATTCTAAGTTCATCAAGTCCAGATAAAACATCGACTAAAGTGACAGCTAAAAATGATAAGCCACTCACTCTCTTTGTATGTCTTAAAACAACTGTATCTAAATAACCAATCCGTCTTGGTCTACCGGTAGTTGTTCCAAATTCATTCCCTTTAATTCTAATTTTATCGGCTAATTCCCCGTGAATTTCTGAAGGCATTGGGCCTTCTCCGACTCTGGTCGAATAAGCTTTGGTAATCCCTAATGCACCATCAATGAGCCATGGTGCAAGTCCGGTATTTAAGGGAACGGATGCTGCGGTTGGAGAACTCGATGTCACATAAGGATAAGTTCCATGATCTAAGCATAATAAAGATCCTTGAGCACCTTCAAATAAAATCTTATCTCCCGCTTCTACTGCTTGATTTAAGAGTAGTGATGTATCTGTCACAAATGGACGCATAAAATCCGCATAGACTTGATATTCTTGATACACTTCATCAAAATCCAGTGGTTTTTCTCCATGGACTATAATCTCTTTATTTTTCAAATCGATGAGTTCTTTTAAATGGATTGGGAGTCTTTCTGGATCGACAAATGAGGAGACTCTCATGCCGATACGGTTTGCCTTATCCGCATAAGCCGGTCCAATCCCCTTTTTAGTTGTTCCAATTTTATGACTTCCCTTATCTAATTCTTGTAATCCATCGACAATCATGTGATAGGGGAGCACAATGTGTGCCCGGTCACTCACAGATAGTTTATAATTCGATAAGTCTTTTAATTCTTCATAAAAAGCTTTTGGATTAATCACCATACCGTTTGCCATCACATTATGAATTTTAGGATTTAAAATGCCCGATGGTAAAAGATGAAGCTTATGGGATTTGCCACCAAAAACAACCGTATGACCTGCATTATTTCCACCTTGATATCTCACGACAATATTTGCATGCTGTGCTA
>JAQVBA010000078.1 GCA_028690555.1 Acholeplasmataceae bacterium | reverse complement strand
GTGATTGTGCGTAACAGTAATTATGCGCAATTATCCTAATTTGATTTTGTTGACCAAGGGTTCATTCGTATCATGACCATAACCGAAAAACAGGCGTATCGGTCGGGAACTGAATGTGTTTCCGCATTTTTCACAAATCAATACATTCTTTTTTTACTTTGTTTTACTGAAGGGGATTTACATTTCGGACAGGGAATAGATTGGGACATACATAACACATACTTTTCTAGGTTATGGATCTATGTGATGTGCTGTAACAGAATAATTATCTCCAAGACGGGTTTGTGATTGTCATTATATTCAGGAAAAAAGCAGTATTATATAAAGAGATTCATAAATTTCTCTGTGTATTTTCTTCCAATACATTTGTTTTCATAATAAGATTGCCAGGATAAATCTTGTATTCCATCTTGCTGTCAATAGAGGCAATCTCTAATGCTGCATATGATTTTGCTTTAACAACAGAATCATCAATCATATTATCTCCTTTTACTTCGATAATCTGATAGGTTCCATCTTGCATTTCTGCCATAAAATCTGGATAGTATCTTCGTAATCTCATTGATTCCGGGTCGATATACTGTATTGAGAAATCTCCCTGATTTGAGGTGAACATTCCGGTGAAATATACCTTGTTTACTTTTGAACTCCTTAGATACTGTCTGAAACACTCCATCTCAGGTTTTGAATCAAAACAATACGTATCTGCGTGGAAACTCTTTGAAACGTATTTTTGAACCTCACTGTCTGAGTTTTTGATGACTAAATCGGGGTTTGCAGAAAATTCATAGTATCCGGCGTTCTTTGGTTCTTTTAATAGAAGCAGTGTCTTTTCTTCAGTAATGATATTTGATTTCACTTCGTAGAGCGAATTAAATATTTCGGGTATTAGGATGTCATAGAGAATGTCATTATACGTGTTGACTAATTCTAGAATCTTATCAATCCTATCGGTTGCAGTGTCAAGTATTTTGGAAATTACTGTTGGCTTAATGTTGAGATAAAGGGCAATTTCAAATACAAGCTGATATCTGTTAAGATGAGTTGTCTTTCTGACATAGTCTATATTTTCTTCTTTTACTGTGTAGTTTGCCCCCAATTCTTTGAGATATCGGGTTGCCTTATATTTACTAAAATCACGCTCAGATAATTTGAAATCTACTTTATCTGGGGCTTTTTTTGGATCACAGGTATATTCGTGACGTATAACTTTAACTTTGATATATCGCGGTGGGGGTATTACTTTCACCTGATATTTCTCTCTTTTTGACTCTGATTTCGTCAGGTCTGATATTTGGAGTCTGAAGTTTTTCTCGAGTTCATCATTTAGAATCTCATAGTTTTCTTTTGATAGGAATACTCGGGCTTTTTGCTGTTCCTCAGTGATTTGTCGCAAGCATCTCATAGTTGCCTGCAGAACAAATACACGTGATTTCTTCTCAAGTTTTCGATACAAGACAACAGAGAATAAGGATTTACAGTTCCAACCCTCTCTCCCTTTGTTTACTAGGAGAAGGAATTGTTTTTTGTTACCTTCACTTTCTTTGACATCAAGACTATTGAATAATCCAATGTCCGCTTCGCTTGTATATCTCTTACCGTCTTTTGTATCACCAACGTTTACGAGAATCGTTGTGATAGGTATTCCAAGTTCTGAGAGAATATCTTCAACAGCTGGTTTGACTTCATTTATAATCTCATCAATCTTTGAACCAAATATTGCAAGTTTTGGATTGAGTCCATCGTATGTTTTACCACCATAATTTTCCCAGAATTCTGTTATTACACCACGAAGGAAATCTTCGTTTTTGACGTTTTCATATCCTATGACATCTACTTCCTTAAGGTATTCATTTTGAATAGCTTCTTTAAGGCCATATGAATAGACTACTTCCGGAAGGATGCTGTTTTCTACGTAAGGGGTTCCAGTGAAGTTATAACAGCCAACTATTCCCGATTGGTATTTCAGATGCGTTGTTCCAGTATCCTTATTTTTTTCATTCCTGAGATATTCAGAAAGGAGGTTGATTGTGTTTCTGAGACTGGTGTTGCTGTGGTCTGTTTTATCTTTTGAACGCAGGGCTTTCTCTAGATCAGCACCGAACATATGATGCGCTTCGTCCACGTAGATCCCAAGATGGGGAAGGCGAGAGAGTTTCATAAATCTCTGATTTAAATCAAGATTATCTGGATTTACCGCTTCACCGTAGATTAATGATATGGCATCATCTAAGGAAGTATTTGCTATAATTTTTGTTTGTGTGAAAAGTTTAGAGCCTGGTGTTTTTTCAGAGGTTTTTCTTTTGACTATGATTTTCTGAGTGTTGGAAATAATGATATTGAAGTCAGATTTGTCAATAGTGTTTAGTGTGTTGCCTTCAGTGAGGTAGTGAATTTTGATATTTGCATCAAGGACTGCTGCATATTCTTTTGGGACGACTTTTGTTTTATCGAATGTGAGTATTTCGGAGAGTGATTGAAGAACTGTGAGGTCCGGGGCAAAGATGAGAGCATTATGACAGAATCTTTCATCTTTTGGAAATTTGTTGGCAAGGAGGAATTCATAGAAGATACATGTTGCCATTAGTAGGGTTTTCCCAAGTCCCATAGCAAGTGAGAAGATGTAGTTGGAGTAATCAGCACTGAATTTGTTGAGTTCTTTGAAGTATATGTCGTGTTCTTTTGCAGTTTCATCGAAGAATGTTAACTGACCTTTTTTGATGGAACCCTTAAAGTAATTCGTATCTGCAAATTTCCCTTCTTTATTTCTCCATTCATCAAAGATTTCATACATCTGTTTGTTGTCAAGGAACTCTTTGATGAAGACATACATTTCCAGAGCTTCAAACTGGGGTTCACGAAGGAAGGCTTCAGAATTTTTCTCTTTATCATTGTAGTCCAGAAATTTCTTTGTTAGATCTTTGTAGTATCTCCGGACTTTACTTTTATTATCTTTGTAAAAAGTCTTTAGGAATTCGTAGAATGGGAACTGATTTCCCATCACTTTTTCTATCTTCCTTTTGACCATCTTTTCACTTAATCTCCGTTTCAAAGGATTCAGATAATAAATCTGTAATTTTAACTTTGATGACTCCGGCGTCTTTTGGAATTTTATATGTCCCTTTGACTAACTCGTTTTTCTCAGGAACATCGATAATAGTTGGTTCGAGAACTGCTCCGTCATAATTCCAGTCAATCATAACAGATTCGACCAATTGTTTCCAGTCTTTAACATCATCTTCCTGCCAGCTGAGTTTTTGCATGAGATTCATCGGATAAAATTCTTTGATAATGAGGCTGTCTCCATTTATCAGAATTTCAGCATCTGATTCGTGTTTGAATTTCAATTCCGCTTTATCACGCATGACATCAACGATTTCAATGTCGATCATGTAATTTGGTAGAGCCGCTTCAAACGCAGCCTGAAGATCAGGTTCATGACCCATACATATGAGTGTTATCTTCTCTACGGGTTCATTCGGAGATTCATTTTTACGGATATCAAATGTTTTGTACGGAAGGTTTGTGATTAGTCCATTCAAGTCTTCTTTGGTAGCTATACGGTTGACTGGCATTATTTTTACCATTTTTCCGTCAAGTTCCCCATCATAGACTGAACTGGAGTCATACTTCTGAATCTGATAGGCCTCAATTAAAAGTTCTTTTGCTTCGATCGGATTTCTGAAGATGTTGTAGTTGTTGACATTATATACCTCAAAACCGGTGTATTTGAGGTCTTCATCCTCAGCTATGAGTTGTTTCTGTTCTGTGTCAAGTTCCGCTGAGATATTTAAGAGACGTTTGGTCGTGGTCTGAATCGCTCCTAAATTTATGTCAGCACCAAGGAAACGACGACCAAGTTTCATCGCAACTGCCTGAGTGGTCCCAGAACCCATGAAGCAATCGAAGACAAGGCTATCACAATTAGACGAGGTCTTTATTATTCGCTCAAGTAAACATTCGGGCTTTTGTGTGGGATAATCCAGACGTTCTGATGAAGTGGGACTAACACGGTTGAGGTCATCCCAGAGATCTGTTACAGGGGTCCCTTTTGCATCCTTTAAATAAATTTTTTTGCTTAAGGATTTCCCAGTAGATGACAACACTATGTCGCCATCATTATACATTTCCGTCATTTTTTCTTTGGAATACCTCCAATAACCCCTGACTCCGAGAAATTCATAATAAGGATTCCCTTTACTGCCACCACCAGGTCCATCAACAGGTGCAAGCCGGTATTTTTCTCCAGTTTTTTTATCTATGTATTTATAATCCCGATCTAACACATTTTCTGTGTATTTTAAATATTGAGGATTCCAAATGGGATTTCCGGTTTTTGAATATAGATATATCGTATCAGAAACGCGACCAAAATGTTCCGCTCCCTGCCCTGCATTTCCTTGCGCATGTGACCTTTTCCATGTTAGAACATTGTGACAATTATCAGGACCGAATATTTCATCTAATATGCAACGAAGATGATGAGACTGGTGCCAATCACAATGCAAATAAATACTACCACATTTTGACAACAATTCACGCATGATAATAAGTCTTTCATACATAAACTGGATATATTCATCATTATTCCAAATATCCCCATACTGCTTTTCTTCAAAAGATGAGCTGTCATTTTGGACAAATCCTTCTTTAAGTTTGATTGTCTTCTTATAATCTTCCTTACTGTCAAACGGCGGGTCAATATAGATTAAATCCACTTTTCCACGATACTCCTTAAGGAGATGGCTCATCACCTGAAGATTATCTCCCCAGAAAATTTTGTTTATCCATCCATTAATTTCCTCTCCGTATTTTTCCTTTAGTTGTGCGGGGAAATATTGCGTAGAACGATAGGGCCTTTTACCAGTCCAGTGAAGTTCCGGATAGCCCTTAATCGTCGATTTTACTTCAAATTCAAATGTTGATTGTCTTTCATCTATCATTTTTATTCACCACCCCTCTCCGACCCGCAATAATATCTGAAATCACAGTTTTCACAAAGAATCTTTGAGTCCGACATATTGGAATAATTCTTTTTCTGGATTTGATCAACTATTTCTCCAAACTCATTAATGGTTTCTTCGATAGATGCTTTGTCCTTCTGGAA
>JAQVBA010000077.1 GCA_028690555.1 Acholeplasmataceae bacterium | reverse complement strand
AAAAGATTGGTTGCTAATTGTCCATCAGATAATGAATCAAATAAACCATTCACAAATAATGAACCTTGTAACACAGATGTTTGATGATCAAATGTAACGGTTATATTTCCTTCATTTCTTAAATGATCATAAGAAATGTGTTCACCTAAGCTTATTCCTGCAACTTTAGTTTCCATTCTGTTTAAAGATTGCATCGAAGTTAATGTGAAAGTTCCAGTTTGATATGCATGAATCAATAAGGAATCAAATTGATTATTTAAAATGAGAACTCCTGCGAGCATCTTTGTAGCTGCTGGGTCAACAATCATATCACCATTATTAAATAAGCCTTTGAAAGTTGCTTCAACACCCAAACTTGCATAGACACCAGAGATATTAATATCCATCATTTCCATATCGGTTGCAGATAAAATTAAACCTTCTGGATATAGTGTACGGATACGTCCACTATTCGTGATACTTAACATATCTAATTCTTGATCTTCAATCAGATTATTATATTCAAAATAACCATAGCCATTCATTCTAACATGCATTGCTTGGTTAATGTATAAATCTAAGTTGCCATCATTAAAGATGTGAGAAACATCTGACATTTGGCTCGTTTGTTTCCCAATGATACCACCTAAATAGATATGCTTTTGATAACTATCTACTTTTGTAGATGTGATGTTTCCACTATTGATACTGCGGTTTAAAGAACGTAGATCACCATGACCGATGAGTCCACCCACATAAATGGTAGAATCATTTAAGGTCGTATAACCAAATGATAAAATTGCTAAATTGTTAATCGATTCATTAATTTCAATGCCACTTGTTTTACCGATGAGTCCACCAACAGCACTTTCGTTACTCTTGATATCAAAAATTTGCGTATCAACTGTTAAATTACCATTAGTTGACGAGTGACTAATTTGTCCATTTCCTTCAGCAACCAATCCACCTACGATAAGTTTTGTCGTTGGAGTGCTACTTTGTGGAACATATAGATCGCCAAGAATGTGAACATTTTCGATTGAGCCTTCATTCATTTGACCAGCAATGGCTCCAACTAATACTTTAGTCATATTAGAAGCGTTTGATATATCGAATGCATTAATTGATAAATCGATGAAATTTAAATTTTTAACGTGTCCAAAAAGCGCAGGAAATAATGCATAAGATTGATAAACACCTAATACAGTTCCATTTTCAATCGATAGATTTAAAATCGAATGGTGATTAGGACTTCCACCTTGACTTTCAAAACGTGGATATAAAACAGAATCAATGGTAGCTATACTACTGGTCAATGTGCCATTAAATGCAACCCCTGCAGCTTTATAGTTATCACTGGATAATTCTTTCATATCAATATCATGAATGATTTCATACGTTGCATTTCTAAAAAATCCTGAAAACTTTAAAAGTTCATTCATGTAACTAAAGCCCACAGCATCTTTAATGACGAGTTTATTATTAATTACATCGAGACCCTGTAAAATTGGATAAATATGATCTAAAGTGACTTGTTGATATTCACTAGGATCAGAAGCTAGAACTTGATATGAATCACTAAAAAACCAATCTTCTGAAAATAGAGCATGGTTCATAAATTGACTTGTTAAAAGTGGTGTGATGTAATTATTGGTTGTATTGGTATCTTCATAGATCGATGTATCATAAAATACATTCGTAATAGTTCCAGTGTTTTGATAAAAACCGACATTGGTTGTTTGATAATCGAGTACTGCGATCGCACGTACATGTGGAGTCGCAAGATATGCTTGTTGAACGGTTCCATAATTAATTGATACAAGTCCTGATAAATGAAAATTACCTTCAACAGACATACCAGCACTGACGCCTCTTGTATCTCTGACATAAACGTTCTCAATTAAGCCACGATTTTCACCCGCAATAAATGAGGCATGATTCATAATACCCCATTCAATCGGTTGAATCATGATTGGGTTAATTAAACCAAAGTTTTTAATGACACCGCTTGTTCCAATCTTAGAGAACATCGAATAAAATCTTAATCCAAAATAATCATTATTATATGAGTCTTCACTCATAATCGTTTGATAGAAAAGATTTGTGATTTCATAACCTTGTCCATCAAATGTTCCATTGAATGGTTCAATGAATCCAATAGGAACGAAACGATTATCAATGTTTTGTTGTACGATTTCATAATAATCAATGTTATTTCCTAAAACATAATTTAATGACATAAACTGTGTTTTATAACTCTCGCGTGACGCGCGCGATAAAAAATAGAGGTCTTCTGCATTTTCAATGACATAAGTTTTGGTGTTATCAATTTGTAATGGGTCTTGATAAATAACAGAAAAAGGCACATATGTGCTCTCAAAACTGACATCAAGTTGAGGTGTAAAGCCGATATCTTCACCTTGCCATGAGGTGGATTCCTGATAATCGTTTCCTCTTAAATCTGTTAATCCTAAAAAATCAAAGACAAAAAATCCTAACGTAAGGATGAAAGTTATGGATATTATTTTTTTTGCCATTTTTAGAATTAACATTCATTCACATCCCTTTTTTTAAGGATTCGTATAAAAATCTAATGGAATACCCCACACCTGAGAAAATCGATTGGCTTGTACTAATTCAATCGTTAGATCAATATAAACATATACTGTTTCATTAAATACTTCATTACTTCTCACCGGATAAGGATCTCCACCATCAATGATATGAAGGGTAGTTGATGCATCTCTTCTGATCACTTGATCAAAATATAAATACTTATCTCCCCCATAAATATAGGTGAATTCAGGGTTCATTTTTAAGAGTGAAAATGGGTAATATGTACTATCTTTTCTCGGATGATATAGATTTTCTACGATATCTGGAATCGGATCTTCGATGGGTTGATCAATATAAACTCTTCGCATTTCCCATTGGTCTTGAAACTTTAATCTAAGTCGACTTGCGACTAAAGGGTTAATAACTAGATAAATTTGTAAATCTTCAATATAATTTTCAGCCAGAGGATCAAAAGCATTTACGATAATAATTTGTTTCTCTGAATCATAATATGGTGATTCTGAATCTAACAATAAATCCCCAAAATAAACAAATATTTCAACATCAAATTCACCAGTTTCAATGATGATCCCATGCTCTTTGTTGACTTCAAAATAAGCATAGGTGATTCCAAATGTTAAACTCATCGTTAAGATGAGAATCATCATTGAAATGACGATTCGTCTTCTAAAATTTAAGTGCATCATGGCTGGAACACGCCCTTTTCATTGATTGTGTGAATGATCAATGTGAATGGGAAAGATTGGTTCAAATAATCTTCACCGACAGGAAGTCCATCATAATCACCAAAGAAAGCGATTTGAATGGTGAGTGTTTCATTTGCCGTTAATCCTACAGTTTCTAAGTAATCAATTGTCGATTGATTATAATCACGGATGGCTTGTAGTTGTTCTACTTTTGTTGTTTCAGATGCAATAATGCTTAAGATTATGTCACGATAATTACTTTGAATGGGGTCTTCAAGTGTTAAGTTTAAACCTTCAAATAGAATGATATAAAATAAACCCTCTGTGGAATCATTTTCAATCAGTTCAATTTGATTTTTAATCGCAACCGTGTTTTCAGATGCGAAAAAATCTAATCTTAAAACCGATGCCATATCATCAAATGATCCTGAAATATTGTTTAATAAATCATCTTCATAATCAATATAGGCTAAACCTGATAAATCGTAACTATCGATGACGATCTCTTGATTTGCTTTTAATTCTAAATCAATTTCACCAGCTGTGAAAGATGCAAGCGATTTGGTTTCAAGGTATGTAAACCAAGCGTAGCTTATGCCAACGACAGATAGTACAATGATTAAAATGGATAAGATGATTAAACTATACTTTCTCATCGTCTTGCCTCCTTCTTTATAAATACGAAAAGCCAGTTGAACAAATCTAAATAGATTCGTGCAACTGGCTACCCCATATGGGCCCTATAGCTTTGCGTCACTAGGTTTCCCTAGTTTTGCCTATATTTTTTGATTTAATTTATTCTTTTTTTTGAAGCGTTTCTTCAATAACTTTTTGTTTTTCGATTTCTTTTAATCTTTCGATTTCTTCTTGTGTTTTTTTATCTAATTCTTCTTTTTGTGTATGTGATATCGTTTTAATGATATGAATCACTTCTGAGAAGAGTAATCCTAAAAGTAATATGGTGATTAATCCAAAGATGACGGTTTTACCAAGGCTTGTTGTAACGGTTGTCACGACAGGTTTTAGCCACGTAATCTTTGATACATAGAGACCTTGATATTCATCTTCTGTAACAAATCCTTGATCTTGAGTGCTATTCGCATCACCTTTAGTAACTAATCCTTGTTCTTTAATGTCAATGACCCGGTGTATGACTAGGATGTTTATATCATCCGTGATTGGTTTTTGAAAGACGACAATATCACCAATCTTTATATCTTCATAATTTCCTCTTTTGATAATGGCTAGATCACCAATATCGAGTGAATCTTCAAGGTCACCTTCCATAGATCCTGTTGGAATTGCAGTTACTGCTCTTCCAAAAATATAGAGTGGTTCATTTCGTTTAATAGCGATTGTTCCAATCACCATGATAGAAAGTGCAATCAAGAAAATCATAATGGATAGTGCCGTAATGATTTTAGGTAAATGTTTTTTCAAGGTGCAATCTCCTCACTTAAGGATGCAAAGTCATATAAATGTTACGAATTTGGAATACTTGATTCATAAATATATTACTGTTAGTATAAGGAATACCTTCTAAATCAATGCCATATACATTGGGATCAAAATAGAAATCAAAATATATAATGGTGGATGAACTGATGGTTCCTTCATTTACTAATGGTACATTTGAAACCAATGGATAATAAGAATCATACGCATTGAAATTTCCGTTTTGATAAATGACTGGGGATTCATCTTTGATGTCTTCATATTCAATACTATCAATTAAGAGTGAGATTTTCATGATTTCATGAGTGAATGCAGTTTGAATTTTATTTTCTATTCGGTCATATCCAAGTGATACTAAATTCCCAACATCTAAATCAATGAATCCAGAAGTTGTCCCAACACTAATAATTCT
>JAQVBA010000076.1 GCA_028690555.1 Acholeplasmataceae bacterium | reverse complement strand
CAAAAACCGCGATTTGCGGTTTTATTTTTATTGTGAAAAATAGAAGAAGTGCTAGAATACAAGAGATGTAAATCATTAAAATGATTACATAACATTATGCTTTGGAACAAATACCTCAAAAAATACTATAAACGTTATGCTTGGTTATACGTGATTGGCATACTAACGCTTATTGGTGTCGACTTAGTTCAAGTTTTTATTCCTTCTCTTATCGGCGGCATTGTCGATATGTTGAGAGGCGATAGCGCTGACTTGTGGAGAAACACCAATGATATTTTGCAATCCTGTTTAACGATAATGCTCATTGGCCTCGGGATGTTTGTCGGCCGTATTGTCTGGCGTTTCACCATCTTTATGGCATCGCAAAAAATTGAAGCCGGTCTTCGTCATGATATGTTCTTAAAAGGCGAGAGACTTTCTATCTCTTACTATCATCAAAATTCGGTTGGAACCATCATGTCGTGGTTCACTAGTGATCTTGAGACGATTGAAGAATTTGTCGGATGGGGAACCATCATGTTCATCGATGCGACATTTCTCTCCGTTTTTGCTTTGATTTTCATGTTTATTTCCTGCTGGCAATTAGCCATAATTTCTCTTGCTCCAATGATTCTCATTATTTTCTGGGGAGCCTTAGTGGAGAAACTCGTCACCGCGAAATGGATGCAAAGACAAAAAGCATACGACGAGATGTACGATTATTCCCAAGAGAGTTTTACCGGTATTCGTGTTATCAAAGCTTTCGTCAAAGAGAACCAACAATTGCTAGCCTTCTCTAAAATTGCCAAAAAGAATCAGGATATCAACTTTTCTTTCGGCAAATTATATATCATGTTTGATGTAATCTTGCAGGTTATCATCATTTCAATCTTAACTTTAATTCTCTGTCTTGGTGGATGGTTTGTTTATCAAGCTGTCACCAGTCAACCGATGACATTGTTTGGTCAAGTGATTGCTTTGCAAACCCCTGGAAAATTCTTTGAATTCATCGGCTATTTCGATATTTTGATTTGGCCATTGATTGCTCTTGGGCAAGTCGTGAGTATGCGTTCACGCGCTAAGAGTTCAATGGAACGTATCGCCAATTATTTAGGTCAGCCTGAAGATATTCAAAATCCTAAAGATCCGTTCCTATTAGAAAACATTAAAGGTGAGATTTCATTCCGTAATTTTTCTTTCTCTTATCCTAATGAAGCGGGTGTAATTTTAAGCAATATTAATTTAGATATTAAACCAGGTGAAAAAATTGGTGTTGTCGGTAAAATTGGCTGTGGAAAATCCACTTTAATGAATATTTTGCTTCGTTTATATAATGTTGAACCTGGAACTGTTTTTATCGATGGTCACGACATTATGGAGTGCGATATTGATTCCATTCGCCGCTCGATTGCTTACGTCCCTCAAGACAACTTCTTATTCAGCGATACAATTTCTAATAACATCGCTTTTAGCGATATTGATATGTCTCAAGAAATGGTGGAAGAAGCCGCAAAATTCTCTGATGTACACGACGATATCAGCGAATTTGAACATGGTTATAAAACCATCAGTGGTGAAAGAGGTGTCACTTTATCGGGTGGACAAAAACAGCGTATTTCCATCGCGAGAGCCTTTGCAAAGAATGCCCCAATCATGATTTTGGATGATTCTGTTTCTGCTGTCGATGTCAAAACTGAAGAGAAAATTATCCGTAATCTAAATGACCAGAGAAAAGAAATGACTACTATTGTCATTGCCTCTCGCGTTTCGACAGTTTCACATCTCGATCGCATCATCGTTTTAGATGAGGGAAAACTCGAAGCTTTCGACACCCATACAAACTTAATGAAAATTTCGCCATTCTACAAGAGAATGGTTCATCTACAAGAACTCGAAAAAGAAGAGGAAGGAGGCCAATAAGATGTCTGATTTTGATAAAAATGAGTCTCTCAAAGGTGATAAAAAGATACCTTTTAAAATTCTTTTTAAACGAATTTGGCACTACATCAAACCGGAAATTTGGTCTTTTATCTTTGCCCTTCTTTTAATTCTTGTCAATGTCGGAATTGAAGCAGCCATGCCACAATTTATTGGAATGATTGTCGATCAACTCGATGTTAAAACGGGTGTTCCTTCTCTATACTACATTATTTGGATAGCAATGGGATATTTTGGTCTCAGTATCATCTCTTATTTGTTCTATTATGTTCAAGGCATCGTTCTACAAAAATCCGGACAAAAAATCATTTACAATCTCCGTATGGAAGTTTTTGAACACATCGAGAGCATGTCTCAAAATCAACTCAATGAGATGCCAGTTGGTTCACTTGTCACTCGTGTGACTAATTACACGACATCAATGTCTGATTTGTTCACTAACGTCTTAGTTAATCTGGTTAAAAACATTTTGATGGTCGTCGCCGTTTTCGTGATGATGCTTATTGTCTCTTGGTATTTAGCTTTGATTCAATTAGGTTTCCTGTGTGCGGTTTTCCTTATTTCTTATTTCTTCCGTCTCATTGTTTATCGTATTTTCAAAAAAGAACGACAATATATTTCTGAAATGAACGCTTTCGTAAATGAGAATTTATCAGGTATGAAAATTACTCAAATCTTCAATCAACAAAAGCGTAAAGAAACTGAATTTTTAGTGAAGAATGAAAATCTTCGCAAAACTCGTTATCAAGTAATCCTTGCCTTTGGCACATATCGTCCACTTCTTACATTATTGTATTATGGAGCGATTGTTACGACCTTTATCGTTGGTTTGAATTCTGCGATGTCAGCAGCCGTGGCAGTTGAATTCTATCTTTATGTCAGCCGTTTCTTCAATCCAGTTCAGAATATCGCCGATCAGCTCAACGCTATTCAAAAAGCTAACTCGGCTTCGGAAAGATTGTTTAACTTATTGGATATCAAACCAGAAGTTCTCGATGAGCCAGACGCCATTGAAGTCGATAATTTTGAAGGTAAGATTGAATTCCGCAATGTTTGGTTTGCTTATGAAAAAGAAAATTGGATTCTTAAGGATGTTTCGTTTATTATCGAGCCAAAGCAAACAGTTGCTTTTGTCGGAGCTACCGGAGCGGGGAAAACGACCATTCTCGGTTTGATTGTCCGCAATTTTGAAATCCAAAAAGGTCAGATTCTCATCGATGACATCGATATCAAACATATCAAGATTAAATCGTTGCGAAGAAAGATTGGTCAAATGCTTCAAGATGTCTTCCTTTTCTCGGGGACGATGCGTGATAACATTACCCTACATGATAATTCATACACTGATGAACAAGTCATGCAGGCATGCAAATATGTCAACGCTGACAGTTTTATTAACAAAAGCGAAAAAGGCTTGAATGAAATGGTTATTGAACGCGGTGAGAATTTCTCTCAAGGCCAGCGACAACTCATCTCATTCGCGAGAACTGTCTTAAGCGAACCACAAGTTTTGGTCTTGGATGAAGCGACAGCAAACATCGATACTGAAACTGAAGTGTTGATTCAAGAATCCCTGGAGAAAATGAAAAACATTGGCACGATGCTGATTGTCGCTCACCGATTATCAACTATCCAAAAAGCCGATCAAATCATCGTCTTGCAACATGGCGAAATCATCGAAAAGGGCAATCACCAGTCTCTATTGAAACAAAAAGGTCATTACTACAAATTATATAAACTTCAGTTCGCTGATAACTAAAAGACGTAAAAACGTCTTTTTTTAAAAGCCTAGAGCATCATATTTCTTTAAAAAATAAAGAAAAACCTTTATCATTATCTTATAAGTTTATGGAACCAAAGAAAAATATTCTTGTTAATGGCGGATATCCTCTACACACTTTCGAAGATGTCGAGGCTATTTTCCAAAATTATATTTCTTCCGTTGAAGACCGGAAACAAATTCGTGCAGCCTATGATTTCATCGTTGAAAAGCATCAAGGGCAACTTCGTAAAAGTGGTGAGCCATATTATCATCACCTCGTTGAAGTTGCTTATATTGTCGCTTCTTTGCAAGGCGGTCCTGCCACGATTATTTCCGCTTTTTTGCATGATGTTGTTGAAGACACTGATGTCACGGTAGCTGAAATTGAAAAGCGCTGGGGAAGCGAAGTAGCGAAAATTGTTGATGCCTTAACCAAAATTCAACGTTTGAAACTATCCAAAATCAGCAGTGATGAATTTGAAGCCGAAGATCATCGCAAAATTCTCATTGGTATGGCGAAGGATATTCGCGTTATTATCATCAAACTATGTGATCGTCTTCATAACTTAAGAACTTTAGAAGCCTTATCTGATGAACGTCAAATTGCTATATCTCAAGAAACTATCGATGTTTTTGTGCCTATCGCTCATCGACTAGGTCTTGATGTTGTCAAATCCGAAATGGAAGATTTGTGTCTTAAATATTTAGAACCTGAGAAATATTACGAGATCAAAAAACTCCTCTCTAATAAGGCCAAAACGATGGGTAAATCATTGGATGCAATTCGTAAACGCATCGCTGATATCCTTTTCGAAAACAACATCGCTTTTGATATTTCTGCTCGCGTCAAATCTATCTACTCGATTTACACCAAAATGTATGTGAAAGGTCATCCTTTCGATGAAATTTATGACATTTTAGCCTTAAGAATCATCACTGATACGGAAATGAAATGTTATGAAATTCTCGGCTTAATTCACAAGACATACAAACCTGTACCTGGTCGATTTAAAGACTATATCGCCATGCCTAAACCAAACATGTACCAATCGCTTCATACGACTATTGTTTCAGGAAACGGCAATTTCTATGAAATACAAATCCGCACCAAAGAGATGGATAACATCGCCGAAACTGGTGTTGCTGCTCACTGGGCATATAAAGAAAATAGTGGTTATAGTTCACGTCGCGAACAGCAAGAAATTGAAGACAAGCTCCACTGGTTCCGAGATTTCGTCTCAGCTACAAATGACAGTGTTGAATCAAATGAGAGCGACTATTTAAACAATCTCAGTAAAGATATCTTTGAAGCAAATGTTTATGTCTTTACCCCAAAGGGTAAAGTTATTGAATTACCTAGCGGTAGCACCCCAGTAGATTTTGCTTATCGCATTCATACCAAAGTGGGGGACAACACTACGGGAGCCATTGTCAACGGAGTGATGGTCCCATTGAA
>JAQVBA010000075.1 GCA_028690555.1 Acholeplasmataceae bacterium | reverse complement strand
TAATGAATTATCCAAGATGAACGTATTCAAGGTTGAAGGCTTCACATACACCTTCACATGTACAATTTCCTTGATAAATGTTAACCCCTAATTTTAATGGTTCTGATCGATTCATCGCAATATCTAAACCTAAATCAGCAATCATTAAACCATATCTTAATGTTGCATTATTGAGGGCAATCGTTGAAGTTCTTGGTACTGCACCTGGCATATTTGCAACGGTATAGTGAATGATTCCATCGACAACATATGTTGGATTGTCATGATAAGTTGCTTTTGACACTTCAGTTGATCCACCTTGGTCAATCGCAACGTCAACGATGACACTTCCGGGTTTCATATTTTTATAATAGGCACGCTTAATTAACTTCGGTGCTTTTGCACCTGGAAGTAAAACGGCACCAATGACGATATCAGCTTCAGTTACTGCTTTTTCAATATTATCTGAACTGCTGAATAAAGTCTTAATACGGTTGCCATAAATGTCATCAAGATATGTTAACTTGTTTAAGTTAATATCTAACACTGTGACATCAGCACCCATACCAACAAGCATTTTAAGTGCATTTTCACCAACAACACCTGCACCGATAATTGCTGCTTTAGCACCAGGAACACCTGGTACACCAGAAACGAGCACACCACTTCCGCCAAAAGGCTTTTCTAGATGTTTTGCTCCTTCAATGGCACTTAAGCGTCCAGCAACTTCACTCATTGGCTTTAAGCAAGGAAGTGATCCATCTGGTAACATAATGGTTTCATATACAACAGCTTGAGTCTTACTTTCAATAAGTGCGTGAGTCAATGCTTCATTTGCGGCAAGGTGCAAATATGTGTAAAGCAATAACCCTTCTCTTAAATAACCAAATTCTGATTCTAAAGGTTCTTTAACCTTAACAATCATATCTGATCTCTTCCAAACATCTGCAGCCTTATTGACAATTTCAGCGCCTGCTGCTTGATATTCTACGTCTGTGAATCCTGCGCCAAGTCCAGCATTCGATTCAACTAAAACTTGGTGACGATGATGCACATATTCACGTACACTACTTGGTGTAAGACCAATGCGAAATTCATTGTTCTTAACTTCTTTTACAGTTCCTAGAATCATGTTTCTCTCCTTAAAATGTAAACGTTTTCTTACAGAAGCTTTGTAACATAAATTGCGTATAAAAAAAAGACAAAATTGGATTATTTTTCAATTTCGTCATAGATTTGTTTAAGAATGTTTGTTAATTGTGGTTCATCTTCTAAAAGCATATGAATTTTTTTCAAGCCTATTTGATTTTGCTCGGTATTTAACCATAATTTAAGGTATCCTTTAGGACCATATTTGTCTTTAATATGATCGATTGCCCGTTCAATTTGTTGATCTTTATCATATGTGCTTGAATGTTTTAAACCAAATTGAAGCGTCCGTTTAAAAATGGTCATTGGATCTAAATTACGATCCGCTTCAGCAATAATTTTGCCGTAAATAGAACGTGGTGGATTTTCATTGGAAGCCCTGTGGTCTTCAATCGCTTCTTTCATGAGATTAATTTCATCTTTACTAAAATAAGCACGGATCACTTGATCCTCTAAAAGCATGTTCCCACCGATGATATGATGTGATCTACGATCTGTAAGTAATCCTAAATCATGAAAGCAAGCAATCACATAAACCATATCTAAATTCACTGGATAATCTCTTGCGATTTTCAAGGCATCATGAATCACTTTTTCAACATGATCCATTTGATGTGCTTGGTCTAGGCTTTGATATTGAGGAATGATTTGATGATGTAGATAATCTAAAAGATTTTTATCCATGAATGTTCGCTTTCTCTAATAAATTTTTGAATATATTTCGATCTGTTTCATAGGTCAATTTGTTTAAAACTTCTTCTTGATCAACCCATAATGCTAGATCCACTTCATCTTCTTGAAGTTTTACCTCATCAGAAGTTGCTTCCGCAAGAAAATAGACGACTTCTTTAGAAACCGAAGGTCTTGGACTATAATGTGTCACATCTCTTAAATGTTCAAAAATTTTAATGTCTAATCCAACTTCTTCTTTAACTTCTCTTTTTGCGGTCATCAATTCATTTTCATTTGCTTCAACATGACCTTTTGGAAACCCAAAATGCAAGCCAAAGCGCTGTTGAATGATCATAAATTGATAAGAATTTTGATGCTTTCTAAAAATGACTGCGCCGCATGACTTTTCTTTTATCATGAAATCATCTCCCGTCGCATATTTCTTAAAGTATATCATATCCAAGTTTATTTCTTCAATAACTTCATCGTAAATCTATCAAATCGGTTTATGTTTGGTTGCTAAAACCGGTTTCATAGTCTATAATTGAAGATATAGAAACAATAGTAGAAAAGAAGGTGATCCAATGAAAATTCTCTTTTGTAGTGCAGAGGCTTATCCATTTAGCAAAACTGGTGGACTTGCTGATATGGCTTATTTTTTACCAAAGTCATTAAAAAAAATTGGCCATGACGTTAAAATTATTACGCCTTATTACAAACAAATTTCTAAACATCACCAAAAAATGACAGAACTTGCACGCTTTCCAATTAAATTTGGTGGATTAGAAACGGTTGTCATTCTTTTTTCTTTAACTCATGAAGGGATTGATTATATTTTTGTTCAAAATATGCATTATTTTGAACGTGATCTTCTTTATGGTTATAGTGATGATGCAGAACGGTTTGCATGTTTCTCTTATGCCATATTAGAGGCCATGCGCGCTATTGATTTTTATCCCCAAATCTTACATTTAAATGATTGGCAAACCGGTATGGTTCCTTACTTGCTCGATGAACATTATCGTCATCTAAACGACTCATATTATAGTATTCACACATTGTACTCCATTCACAATTTGGAATATCAAGGTTCGTTTGATACTTTTGTTGCAAGATTTTTTAATACCGATTTCAATTACACGTATATTCATTTTGAGCGTGTCAATTTTATGAAAGCTGCCATTGAACGCGCAACAAAAATTAATACTGTGAGTCCTTCATATCGTAATGAAGTGATGACTTCAGAATTCGGATTTACTTTAGATGGGGCATTAAACAATCGTGAAAAAGATTTTGTTGGCATTTTGAATGGAATCGATACGGAAATCTATGATCCAAATCATGATTTTATGATCGATAAAACCTTTAATTTAAAGACTTACAGAAAAGGTAAGCTCGCGAATAAAGAAGCAATTCTTCACCATTTCAATCTTGATGTCGACTTAAATGAACCCCTCGTCGTTTATATAGGAAGACTTGCAACTCAAAAAGGGATTAATTTAATGACAAGAGCTTTAGAAGAAGTCGTTGAATTTAGTAATGCACGGTTTATTTTAATGGGGTCAGGTAATGATTCTTACCAAGACTTCTTCCGCTATTTATCAAGTAAATACCCAAATCGGGTAGGTAATTATATTGGATTTAATGAAACGATTGCCCATAAGCTTTATGCTGCTTCTGACATCTTTATGATGCCATCAAGATTTGAACCTTGTGGCCTTGGTCAATTGATTGCAATGCGCTATGGTTCGCTTCCTTTAGTAAGAGAAACGGGTGGATTAAAAGATACCGTCATACCTTATAACATGTATACAGGTGAAGGTACAGGGTTCTCATTTAGAAACTATGATGCGTATGAGTTTAAAGAAAAATTATTTGAAGCCATTCATTTATATAAAAATCAACCTAAAATTTGGAATAAACTTGTCTATCAAGCGATGAAACAAGATTTCAGTTTAAAACAAATGGCTTTAGCATATGAAGAGATTTACCAAAATATATTAGGAGTGTGAAGACATGGAAACGTTAGCTTTAATTCTTGCTGGAGGCAAGGGATCAAGATTAGATATTTTATCCCAAAGACGTAGTAAACCAGCGATGCCTTTTGCTGGTAAATTCAGAATTATTGATTTTGCATTAAGTAATTGTACACAGTCTGGGATTTATGATATTGGTATTTTAACTCAGTATCTACCACTTTCATTAAATGAACATATCGGTAGTGGTAAACCTTGGGACTTAGATCGAAGAGATTCTTCTGTCACGTTATTACAACCCCATAATTATTGGTACTTAGGAACTGCAGATGCCGTATTAAAAAATTTAGAATTTATTGAAAGACGCACACCAAAATATGTCTTAATCTTATCTGGTGATCATATTTATAAAATGGATTACCGTAAAATGATTCAAGCACACGAAGAAAAAAATGCAAGACTAACCATTGCATGTCAACCTGTTGCACCAGAGGAAGTTTCTAGATTTGGTATCATGTCAGTCAATAAGGATTCTGAAATTATCGATTTTGAAGAAAAACCAAAAACATCAAAATCAAATTTAGCATCCATGGGTATTTATCTTTTTAATTTTGATTTATTAAAGAAAGTATTACTTGAAATTAAGCAAGACGATTTAGACTTTGGAAAACATATTATTCCTCATTTAATTGAATCAACGAAAAAGGAAGTTTATGCTTATCTATTCAAAGATTATTGGATGGATGTCGGTACCTATGATTCTTATTTAGAAACAAACCTTCAAATGACAAAAGATTTCACTGAACTTGATCTTTATGATCCAACATGGAAAGTCTACACCAAGAGTGAAGACCTACCTCCAGTAAAAGTATCCAGTGAAGCTACCATACATAACAGTTTAGTTTCAAATGGTTGTGTGATTGAAGGTGCTGTTATTAATTCGGTCTTAAGCCCAGGTGTTAGAGTCGGTAAGGGTGCAGTGATTAAAGACAGTGTCATTTTAAATAATGCGATTATCGGTGATTTAGTGACGATTCATAAGAGTATTATCGATAAGAAAGTAACGATTGGTAGAAACACTTATATCGGCTATGGTGATGATTTAACACCTAATCAAGCAAAACCAGATTTATTACGAACTGGTATTACTGTGATTGAAAAAGGTGCTATCATCCCATCTGATACTAAAATTGGAAGAAATTGTCGCATCTTTAAATCTGGCAAATTTACATCAAAATTCGTACCAAGTGGATCAACATTAGAATAAAGGAACTTTTCAAAGTTCCTTCAGACTGTAGACAAAGTATCATATCAACCGATGTGGTACTTTTTTACATATTTGAGGTAAAATAGAGCTGTGAAGATGCTGGTTGGTTCGTATAGCACTGACTATTAAAAAATCTATCAATCAAT
>JAQVBA010000074.1 GCA_028690555.1 Acholeplasmataceae bacterium | reverse complement strand
TCACGGGAAGTACGGCCCTCTTTTCCACGAGTCTCCTTATAGCTATAAGATGAGAAAGGAGCACCATAAATGAATGATGATGCTGAAAAAGTATTCAAGAGCATGTTCCATATAACTTGAATTAACCGAAATTTGGATGTGACAAAATATCTTAGTTACTGAGAGATATTTAAAATATGATATATTGTATTGAAATATGGACAATTCAGTCAAATCTATGCAGATTTAACAACGATATCAATTATATAATTAACAATCGCCACAATTTCTTCGCGTTTCTTCATCACATCCTCACGAGTATAAAAGGTACTGTGTGCCGCACCATTACGATCATTGGCGAGATCAGCACACAAACCCCCAATCTTGTTTAATAATTCAGGCCCATATCCTGATTCTTCAAGCAGGTTGCTTATTTTTTTGACAAGAGGATTATCATATGCTTTAAGGTCTTCCTCCAAACGTCCCCACTGCCCAAGAGCAAGCGTTTTCTCTTTAATACCCAGAATCCCCTTCAATGCATTAGGAAGTTGAGGAATATTTCCATTTTTATCCCCTTTCCAGTACTTCTTAATGATAGTTGTCTCCCCATTTTCTTTGATCTGGATAAACTCAGAATCATTACGTACCGCCTGACGGATATTTTTGAGAACATTCTCATAGAGTAGTCGTTCAGTCCCTTTGCCATATTGTACAAGTACCGGCCCCAAATCATACTCTCCGCGCTCTTCACCTTTAAATACCTCCATCAAAAGCCAGTCCCCTGTCGCAAAGATTTTTTTGATTGGAATAGATGAAATACGCTTCACGCCTATTACCCCAGAATTCAGGGCTTTAATATTTTCAGCGAGTTCTATATACTTCGAATTCTGAGGGGACATTTTTTGTAGCTGAACAAGCTCATTAAGAGCTGAATCATACTCCATTTCATTGATATAACAGAACACAAGTCCAAGATGCGCCTTCTCTGAATCTGGATCATCCTGAAGTGCCTTAGTGAAATAGATCCGAGCCTGCCTATTATCCCCATCTGCAAGATATACATGACCCAGTTGCTGATAAATTGCAGCACGTTCACTCGCAGTAGCTGCATGAGGTAGTGCCTGCTCAAACCAATATCTTGCATCCTTAAGGATTCCATGTTCTGTAAAAATCCTGCCAAAATAAAACTCTGGATTTGGAGTGACACCAGTCTCTCTGAGAACTTCAACCGTGAACTGAAGAAATTCTAACGCAAGTTTCTCATTATCCCAAAAACCAATCTCGAAAATAATTGGCCTAGTCAAAATAGATAGTGATTCAGTGGGAGAGACAGTTTCCTGCAAAATCCCTTGGACAGCACGACGAATTAATTCTATTGTCTCATCGCTAATGCAAGTATCACACTTGGTCTTGAGAAGAGCGATAACTATCTGGCAAAAAATTCTATCATGGTTTAATCGTTTACCAGCAATGGCAGCTTCATAATAGGAAATAGCCAAACCATATTCCCGTTTATGTTGATATAAGGTACCAATTTCCTGACGAACCTCTAAATCATCATAGTGTTTCTCCGCTTCAAGAAGCAGATTCAACTCCTCATCATACTGGAATTGCAGATGGAATGCACGTGCCATCTCACAGTAATACTCCAAAGTTGGAGGGTGAATGTCCTTTAGTCCAATAGCTTGGTTTTGATTGCGCCGGACCTCAGGGTGTGCAGTTTGAAGCCATTGTTCCGCATTCTTTTTATCCCCAAGTTCCTTATAACATCTGGAAATTGCTTCTGGCAAGAATTTTTTTGTTTTGCCTTTATTTAGTTTTTTATAGGCATACTTTGCCGCATTTATTCCATATTCATAATATTTTCCCATCATGAGATTAGTGGCAAGACCTGCAATACTTTCAGCAGATTTATTATCATATTGATATATTTCTTCCAGCACCTGATCTGTCAGTTTAAATGGATAATCAGCATTTAGGGTCGCTCTTTTCTCCTCGCGGGAAAGACTTACTATCCACTCATATACTGAAATGGTATTTAAATCAGCAATAAATTTCCACAATTCATCTTGGATACAGACTTTTTCCTCGGGTGGGACATCCATCGATTTCCCAAATAATAACTTTTCCAGGTCATTAGCGCTTGGATCCTGCCATACAATGCATGCCATGAGTTGTGGCCGCTCAAACCGTGAGCCATCCATACCAAAATATAACCCGCGAAATTTCAGGTTCCGGAATCCATATCCAATTTCTTGAATATAATATTGTTCCGGTGATTCTGCATAAGGAAATAATGGATTTTTTGTTGAGAGGAGAGAGCCAAAATACTTACCAGTACCGTGATCAACCATGGCCTGACGAATCACTAACTTTTCCACAGCCGTATCCATCCTGTTTTCCGCATCATCAAGCATTACCTGAAGATACTCGAGTTTTCGTTTTTCCTCAGAAGCGAGACGTGTAGCCAAATAATTCCGATACTCGCTCTGAAGTTTATTTTGATCCCAGTGTGGATCTCCCTCCCATTTCTCAATTTCCAGGAGATGGGGCCTTGGTTTGAGAGGATCAATATCATATGAAAGCGATGATGTCTTCGAAAAAAGGTCTAATACAGTTAACCGAACACGTTCCTGCAGAACTGGATTCGCATAATACTTTTCACGAATATATAGATTGAATCCAGGATCACGTTTGCTTCTGGCCAAAAGCAGATTATCCAGAGCATGATCGAGTGATCGTTCACGTTTTTCATTTTCTTTACAGTCCGACAGTGAGTTGTAATATTCACAGTTTTTTAAGACTTCATATGATTCCCATAAAAAATCACGAATTGGGGAGACATTATATTCCATTTTTTAAAACAAGTCCAATTTCCAGATTAGTTTATAAATCAATAAATGTTATCATTTATGCTCTCCGCTAGTTCTAAGTATTTTATAATCAAAAAAAAGATATTTTCCCAAGTGGTTTACTTACGGGAATTTTTTGCAGCGGAGCTTTGTGCCCGTTCTTTAAAATCAGAGTTCTTTCCGGTTTTGTCCGAATTTGACTGGATTCTGGATGCTGCTTCTTTGGTCATTGGTTCTTTAGACATGAATTTTTCACCCCCCATTCGGTTGATAAAATAAGATGGGGAAGATGTTAAGATAAAATAATTTTGAAACTGTTTCGCAATACATGAAACTAAATTATAAAATACTCATTTTTCCGATTCATCATTCATTTGTATTCTTGAATGCATAAGAGAAGAAAGAAAAGAACCTTCTCTTCCTTGAAATTGATGTTAGTTAAAAAAAAGAACATAGATTATCTTTGATCCGAATGCTCAGGTACATGTCTCTTTATCCTTACCATCCATATGTAAACCCTTCCAATCATATATTCCCCCTCTATCCAGATATTTGCCAGAATCAACCCATTTATCAACCCCGTGCTCAAGAATATTATCTAAATCATACCTAGAAATGTGCCTCCCCACATTCGACATTACCTGACCATCAGGAGTGATCATGAAGTATGATCCTTCCATATCATCCACCGACTCAAACACAGGATACATACCCGATCTAAGACAGATAGAACGGTGACGTTCGGCAAACTCCCGGAACTGTGCGCTGCTTACACCCAAACCGATGGATGATGTGTCGTTTTCACCATTAATTACGAGCATCTGCATGACTTTCCAGCGATCAGGGTTCATCATCTGGATTAAAGGATGCATGTTCTCCTGCCAAGTAAGCGATGTGATCGTTGTATTCACCTTCAGATGAATGCCTGCTTCATGGACAAGATTGGCCGCGTTCAAGGCATTTGTTACATGTTCACCTCTTCCACGGCCCATTGCCGCCTCAACCATATCAAGGCATGAGTCAACGGAAATGGCGATCCAGTCCACACTCCCGGAAAGCTGCGAGACCATATTCTGATCCAGACGAGAGCCATTGGTCGTTACTGAAACAGTCATTCCAAGATTCTTTGCCTCTTTACAGTAATCCGATAGTCTTGGATGAAGAAGAGGCTCTCCACCTGCGAAATTGATCTTTTCAATACCCGAATCGCTGAGTTTTTTCAGGAGTATTTTCCCATCCTCAAACGACACCTCATGTTTCCCAATATTCTGGGCAAAACAGAAACTGCATGCATAGTTGCAGCGGTTGGTGATGTGCCAGTTCACGGATTTTATGACTGATTCGGATGTCATACATTATTGTGGCCAATATGGATGCATATGTCAAACGTGAAACAGTTTCTACCAATTGGAAACTATTATGGTGTCCAGAATGTAACTTACCATCATGTCAAATGAACATATCCTCTTCATCAGTGCCGGGGCAAGTATCGATAAAACATATGCAATTACCGTTGAAGAACTGAAGCCGACACATATCGTTGTTTTGGCCGAAGAGAGCATATTTCATGATTATAAGGCAGATACAGATTTCCTTAAATTGGAAAAACCTAAAATTCGTCAGGCAATAGAAGGAGTGAGGCAGCGGGTTGAACTTGACGGAAGAAGGGAGTTTGCCCTAGTGCAGCTCCCAAAACTGGATCAGGATATCATTCGCGGGACTATTCTTAAAATTCGTAATGAGCACAAGGAGGCAGAGTTTTCGTTTAACGTCACGGGAGGTACAGCCCTCTTTTCCACGAGTCTTTTTCTTATGGCTATCTGGCTGGGAGGGAGGGTGTGTATTACCAGAACAGAGGACACATTCATCGAATTGAAAATTCCAAAAATGTCGCTCAAAGAACTTGAGGAGAATCGGGATCTGATGAAAATTATCCGAGTTCTGGGAGGTGAGAGTAAAAATAAGATCCGGGTAAGCGATAAAGATGATACACGAAAAAAGAATTCACAGATACATGATACATGGATGAGAAATAAGGAAATTCTCCGGGAGCTTGACGTAATTAAATCCGTTTCCGAACGTGTAGGCAAAAATGATCAGGTGAACCAGACAAGAGATATGAAAAAACTCATAAGCTGGGATCTTGTCGAGGAGAAAAAAGAGGGGAGAGAAAATCTGTATCGTCTGACTTCAGACGGAATATTGGCGTACAATATTTTCAAAGAGCAATAATTGTGATTGTGCGTAACAGTAATTATGCGCAATTATCCTAATTTGATTTTGTTGACCAAGGGTTCATTCGTATCATGACCATAACCGAAAAACAGGCGTATCGGTCGGGAACTGAATGTGTTTCCGCAT
>JAQVBA010000073.1 GCA_028690555.1 Acholeplasmataceae bacterium | reverse complement strand
CACAATCATGCTTGAAGGGATGAAAGAAACGATTGGATTAGATTATGATATTAGATTTTCAGTGGGTATTGTATTGATTGTTGTGATTATTTTAACTAATATTATCCTCAATTTTGTGAAACGAAAGGTGGGTAATGTCAATGTTAAATAAAAGAAAAGTATATGATATTACCATGCAAAGTTTGACCTATCTATCATCGATCGTTTCGATTGTTGTTCTATTAGCGATTGTATTCTTTGTTTTTCAAAAAGGATATCGTTTAATTAGCTGGGATTTAATTACCCACAATTATCAATCGGTAACGTATATTGCAGATTTGAAAGAAGATCAAGAATCTGGAACATTTATATCTACTAAGACATTTGATGATGGTTCGTTTTATTCAACGAAATGGGGAATTGCGATTAAAGATGATGAAAATTTAATTGGAGGAACATCAGTATTTATAACCTATGTGCATCCAGATTCCCCACTCAATGCATTAAATAATAAGGGAGTAGGAATTGAAGATTTATCCGTGGATGTCGATTATCAAATCATCAGAGTTGCTTTTGATGGTGCTTCCTCAGCACTTGCAATTCATGGAGCTGAGCATATGATTGAAGTTTGGGATTCACAAGATAGTTTTCGTGAACTTGAATTTTCAACAACAGGTGGAGGAATTAGGGGATCGATCATTACCACGTTATATTTAATTGTTTTAACACTGATATTTGCACTACCCATTGGTGTTGGAGCTGCAATTTATTTAACGGAATATGCGAAAAACAACCGATTTACAAGATTTTTAAGACAGATGATTGAAACATTAACTGGAATTCCTTCGATTATATATGGGCTCATGGGCTTAGCTGTTTTTGTTCCATTAACCATTCGGTTAACTGATGCTACTGGGGCAAATATTATATCTGGAGCACTTACTTTAACGGTGATATTACTACCGGTCATTATCCGAACCACAGAAGAAAGTTTAAAAGTTGTACCTGATGATTACAGATATGCATCACTAGCTCTTGGAGCGAGTCAGACTCAAACCACTTTCAAAGTTGTTTTACCAAATGCAACCGCAGGAATCTTAACTGCTACTTTGTTAGCTATTGGTAGAATCATTGGGGAAAGTGCCGCTTTAGTGTTTGCGATTGGGACCGCGGTGAAAGATGATATTCGATTAACCGAAAAATCCACATCATTAGCTGTTCATATCTGGTCCATGATGACTGATGAACCTGCAAATATCGAATTGTCATCCACGATTGCGCTAATTATTCTTGCAATCGTACTTGTATTAAATATTTCAATTAAGCTTTTATCAAAAAGAATGTTAAGAAAGCAAGGTGTAAAAAAATGATTGATTCAATCGTATTTAATGTGAAAGATTTAAATTTATTTTATGGTGAGAAACAAGCACTAAAAAATATTGAAATTCCAATTTATAAAAATCAAATCACAGCATTAATTGGACCATCAGGCTGTGGGAAATCGACATTTTTGCGTGCATTGAATCGCATGAATGATCTAATTGACGAATGTCATCTCGATGGTAAAATTAATTACTATGATCAAGATATATATGATCAAACGATGGATGTGATTGGTTTAAGAACTCATGTGGGTATGGTATTTCAAAAACCAAATCCATTTCCAATGAGTATTTTTGATAATATTGCCTATGGACCGAGATGCCAAGGAATCAAAGATAAACAAAAATTGAAAGAAATCGTTGATGAGGCATTAAAACAAGCAGCATTATATGACGAAGTTAAAGATCGATTAAAAGAGTCAGCACTTTCATTATCTGGTGGTCAACAGCAACGTCTTTGTATCGCTCGAACGATTGCGATGAAGCCAGATGTGATTTTAATGGATGAACCAACATCGGCATTAGATCCCGTAGCAACACTTAAAATCGAAGATCTCGTGGTAGAATTAAAGAAGAATTACACCATCATCATCGTCACGCACAATATGCAACAAGCTGCAAGAATTGCTGATAAAACAGCATTCTTCTTAATGGGTGAACTGATTGAATACGGAGATACTTCAACATTATTTTCAACACCACAATATAAAAAGACCGAAGATTATATTACCGGTCGGTTTGGATAGGAGTATATCATGACATTAAGAACGACATTAATTGAATCTTTAGAAACGTTAAAAAAAGATGTTGCCATGATGGCTGATCTCGCATTATCTAATATTAGAGAAGGACTCTATGCCTTTAAGAACAATGATCAAGAACTTGCGAAACAAGTGATGGCTAAAGATTCTGAAGTTGATCGATATGAAGAAGAAATTGCTAAAAAAGCGATTCAAATTATTTGGAGAGAACAACCATTAGCGAGTGATTTAAGATTAGTTACTGGTATACTGAAGTTAATCACTGATATTGAGCGTATTGGAGATCATGCAAGTGATATTGCAGAAATGACTTTGCATTTAGATGATCAAAGAAATAAGAGAATCATGCCTATGACATCAAAAATGGCTGAAATCGTTGAAAACATGGTGTTAACCAGTATTGAAGGATTAGTCCATGTCGATGAAAGCCTCGCATTGAAAGTGATTGAAACTGATGACTTAGTCGATGATTTGTTCAATCAATTGATCCAAAAAATGACCCAAGAATTGAAAGACGATAAAGTCGATCCAAATGAAGCAATCTATGTCCTCATGGTTGCTAAATATTTTGAACGTATTGGAGATCATGCAGTAAATATTGCAGAATGGATTATATTCATGGTGAGTGGTAAACACAAAAACACACCATTATTTTAGGAGGGCAAGATGGCACTCATATATTTCGTAGAAGATGACTCATCCATATCATACATCATCGAAAAAACATTAGAACATGCAGGGATTAAAGGCTCTGGTTTTTCAAATGCCGAAGATTTTTTTAAAGCTTTTCGTGAAAAAAAACCAGATATGATATTACTCGATGTCATGTTACCCGAAATATCAGGAATTGATATTTTAAAAACGGTTCGTAAAGTAGATACTGAAGTACCTATTATGATGATATCTGCATTACAAAGCGAAATGGATAAAGTGATTGCACTTGATTATGGTGCAGATGATTATATGACAAAGCCATTTGGAGTATTCGAATTAACCTCAAGAATTCAAGCAAAACTTAGAAAAAGACAATCGATTGATTCATATGATTATCAAGATATAAAAATCGATGATCATAAGCATTTATTCACAATTTGTGAAAAAGAAGTTTATCTCACGCAAAAAGAATACGATATCTTAAAACTACTCATTAAAGAAAAAGGAAGAGTAGTTTCAAAAGAAACGATTTTCAAAATGGTATGGGATACTGATTTTATTGGTGAAACAAGAACCTTAGATATGCATATCAAATCAATTCGTGAAAAACTAAAAAATAATCATTCCAATGTTTCAATTAAAACAATTCGAGGAATAGGATACCAAGTCGAATGAAACGCATACTGATCAGAAACAACATTTTAATTTATTCAATCTCATTTATTTTGTTTTTTCTTGTTGTGGTTGCGATTGTATACTGGTTTAACCAAAGAAAACAAGAAGAATTTATGCACTTTTTGATTGAAGAAGTGGAACTATCTTATGAAGTCTATGAAGATACGGATTCAAATTTTGTCATTGATTTTGCACATGAAAATGATCGAAGAATTACGATTTTAGATGAAAATGGTTTGGTGATTGCTGATTCACACGATGAAAGAGTTGGTACAGATAAGAGCCAGAGACCAGAAATACTTAACTTAGGAAGTGTCGTCAGAAGACATTCAGCGACCATCGATGTCGATTTAATTTATACAGCAAAAATCATGGATAATGGGAATATTTTAAGAGTGTCTATTCCACTAAGACCTCAAGCACAAACCTTTAATTTTCTCTTTTTATGGCT
The DNA here is from genome assembly GCA_028690555.1 of Acholeplasmataceae bacterium. Lineage (GTDB taxonomy): Bacteria > Bacillota_I > Bacilli_A > Acholeplasmatales > Acholeplasmataceae > UBA6181. The sequence continues at coordinate 1,401 of JAQVBA010000073.1, read as the reverse complement.
ATTCATCAGCGGTGCAGGTATGATGATCATCAACACTTTAATTCTTAAAAAAATTGGTGAAAATTTATATCAACCTTGGTTGAAAGTCAAAGATAACTTAATCATGTTGAGAGAAGGCAAATATCAAGTTTTACCACCAAATACGACATTTCCCGAAGTAAATCAAATCATTCATGAAATGAATACAATTAATCTTGCGACTGCAAAACATGTCGATGAAATCGAAGATTATCAATCGCAATTAAGCCATATTTTAGATGAAATGGATCAGGCGGTTTTATTGATTGATTTAGAGGATAACATTTTATTTTTTAATGAGGATGCTAAAGCACTCTTTAAATTAAATCATCCGTTAGAAAACTTGAAAGTGTATCAATATATTCGCGAAGTCAAAATTAAAGAAGCTATTCAATCGACAAATCAAGATAAAAAATTAAATTTTTTTGATATGAAAATTCAAGGCAAGCTCTTTGAAATCCGCGTTTTTCCAGTCATGATTCGGATGAAAGAAGCTACCGCTACCGTCTTAATCACACTAAAGAATGTGACACATGAAAGAAAAGTTGAAGTGATGAAAAAAGACTTTTTTTCACATGCATCTCATGAGTTGAAATCACCTCTTACAGCAATTAAAGGTTATGCTGAACTCATTCAATTTGGTTTGATTAAAGATCAGGAGATTAAGCAAATTGCCCAAAATATTAATAAACAAGTGACAACGATGAACGCTTTAGTTGAAGATATGCTCATGTTATCACGATTAGAAAATCTAGATGAAGAGCCAGTAAATAAAATATCTTTAGCACCGATTTTAGAACAAGTGATTGATCAATTAAAACCTTTTGCACTTGAGAAAAATATCAATATTAAAACTCAGACAGAAGATATTGAGATGATTTGTGATCAATTAGATATATATAAACTATTTAAAAATCTCATTGAAAATGCCATCAAATATTCTGATTACGATAAAAAGATTGAAGTATCTTTATCGGCAATAAATGGTCAAATCTCGTTTGTTGTGAATGATCAAGGTCATGGAATTCCAGAAGAACATCAATCTAGAGTATTTGAAAGGTTTTATCGAATTGATAAAGGCAGAATCGATAGTGGTACAGGTCTTGGATTAGCAATCGTTAAGCACATTGTTTTAAAATATCAAGGGAAAATTAATCTTGAATCCGGATTAAGCAAAGGCACAAAAATTACGATTGAATTTCCAATAAAATAAAAAAAGGGAAAATTTCCCTTGAATTATTTAATGGCAGGGGTAACAGGACTCGAACCCGTACCGACGGTTTTGGAGACCGCTGTGCTACCATTGACACCATACCCCTAGACGCATAAATAAGTATAGCATAAAGAAAAGAATAAAAGCAATCATTTCAAAAGAAAAAAATG
>JAQVBA010000072.1 GCA_028690555.1 Acholeplasmataceae bacterium | reverse complement strand
GGTGCGATTCATCGCTCGAATCACCCCATTCATCGCATAGGTGTTTTTTTCTATCTCGGTCATATGGAGTTTCTCAATTAAGTCTTGAGTAAGAAAGAAATTAAACTTTAAAAGAATATATCCTTTTGGTTTGATAATTCTTAGCATCTCTTTGATAACAACATCGCTGAGACTTGTGGGAATGACATCAAGAAAGTTCGAACAGACAATGCCGTCATAGCTTTGTGAGGGAATATCTTTTAGATAGTTTTCATCCCCTTGTTCAAAGTTAATATTCTTAATTTCCGATAATTTGACTATGTCATTGCCTTTTTCAATCGCGCTTAGTGAAGCATCAACTCCTAAACAAGATTTGACTTTTTCTCCGATTAAGGCGATTTCCATTAGACATAAGCCTTCGCCACAACCGATATCGAGGACATGTTCACAGCGATCCCCTAAAAACTTTAAGCATTCATCTAAAGCAGTATCGATGGTGATGTCACTCTTTTTAATTTTGAAAGTGGGATACTGCTTAAAATAGTCATCCCAGAATTTGATTGATTGTTGCTTAACTTCTTTAATATCCATAACATTCCCCTTAATTATTATCTATTAAGATACTCTTTATCTCGATCAATGCAAGACTCTACTAGAAAAATTGAGTTTGTCTTTATATCTCGATATATAATTAAAACAGAGGATGCATTTATGAAAACAATTGAAGCCATCTTAACTCGCAAGAGCGTAAGAGAATATAGTGATAAACCAATCGAAGAAGAGGTTTTACAAACCATTCTAAAAGCTGGCCAAGCTGGACCAAGCGCGAGAAATCGTCGAGATTGGCATTTCCTAGTGGTTCAAGATTCAGCCACTTTAAAGAATATGGCGGGATTAATCGGTTTACTTGTCGCTTCTCCTTTGCTTCACGCGAAGATGGCGATTCTCGTTTTAGGGGATGAAAAACTCTCCGCGGATGACTTTTGGAAAGTTGATTGTTCCATTGCTGCTCAAAATATGATTCTTGCCGCTCATGAATTAGGTATAGGTGCTTGTTGGATTGGTACTTTTCCAAAAGAAGGAAAGATGAAAATCCAAAAAGAAATCTTCCACTTACCTAATCACATTATCCCACATTCAATAATTACTTTTGGTTACCCCAAAGATGATACAAATTTCTTTAGCGTCAAAGAAGGAAAACCCATCTTAGAAGAAGATAAGATTCACCGTGAGAAGTGGTGATGTTCTTGAAGTCTTTTAAGGATGTAAAGTACAAATGTGCTTTGTTAACTTTTTTTACATGCTAGTATAATGCGAAAATAAAGTCATTTCCATTCAACAAAATAGAACAATCTTTATACAAAATTTATATTAAACACAAAACTTAATTTCTAAAAATTGTTTATAAAGCGTCTTCGCCAAAGTCTTCGATGAACTTAGCGACTAGTCTTTCTTGCCAATCACCAATTTCACCTAAGCGACCGATGAAGAAACGCAAGACTTTAGGTTCTTCAACGAACTTCAATCCACCGATTAAATCGCGGTTCTTATATAACCAAGCGATACGATCAGTTAAGAAAGTAATATGTGAGAGAGTAAACACGCGTCGTGGCAAAGCAAGGCGAACTAATTCAACCGAAGCAATATGTTCACTTCCATCTGGGTTTCTCGCTTCCGAGATTGTGCCTCTTTCCATGCCTCTAGTTCCACTGATGATGTAGATAGCGGTGGCTAATACTCCGGCGGGGTATTCTTCATCTTTAATATGGGGTAAGAATTCTCTAGCGTTGATATGTAATCCCAATCCTCCCGCTGGAGTGATAATGGGTATCCCTTCTTTTTTCATCATCGTGGCGAATTCACCGATGAATTCTGGACCTTGAGATATCATATCGATATCGAGGGTTTCCATAATGCCGACTGACATGGCTTCCATTTCTCTAACGGACATGCCACCATAGGTGAGGAATCCTTCATATAGTGGAACAAGGGATTTCATATCATCGAAGAATTTCTTCTCGGCTAAGGCAAATCCTCCACCTCTCGCGCAGCCTAATTTGCGGGCTGAGAAGTAGATGATATCGGCGCACTTGGCGATTTCCCTAACGATTGTTAAGGTATCAGCATTTTTATATTCTTTTTCTCTCACTTTGATGAAGTAGAGATTATCGGCTAATAAGGAAGCATCAATAACAACAATAATGCCTTCTTTTTTGGCAAAAGCATGGACTTCTTTAATACTTTTCATTGATATAGGTTGACCACCAATCAAGTTAGTACCTAATTCAATGCGAATAAAAGGAATATGTTCTCTACCAACTTTTGCGACAATGGCTTTTAATTTAGCCATGTCCATATCACCTTTGAATGGACAATCGCTGGTGGTTTTAATCGCTTCATCCAAGAAACATTCTTCTACCGTTCCACCGCATTCCATAATATGAGCCTTAGTGGTGGTGAAATGATAATTCATGGGAACGACATCTCCTGGCTTAACATAGGTTTTGGCTAAGATATGTTCACACGCTCTTCCTTGGTGAGCGGGAAGAAAGAATTTTGTGCCAAAGAAGTGATTAACGGTATTCTCTAAACGATAGAAGGTTTCACTTCCGGCGTAAGCATCATCAGCGATGCTCATGGCGGCGATTTGCTCATTGCTCATCGCGTTAGTGCCGCTATCGGTCAACATATCCAAAAAGACATCACGATTACGCAGTAAGAAGGTATTATTACCGGCTTCTTGAATAGCTTTTAATCTTTCCTTGATTGGTAGTAGATTAATCTTTTGAACGATGCGAGCTTTGTGCATCTCTAAAGGAAACGGGGCAGCTTTGAAACGGGCGATGTGTGACATAAAAATGTTCCTTTCTTAGCTAGTGGAAATAAAAAACGATCTTATCCCTAGCTTATGGGACGAAGATCGTATGATTTCCGCGGTACCACCCATGTTATGGCGATTTGCCATCACTTAACGAGTCTATTAACTCTTATCCTGATAACGGAGGATTTCCGGAGTAGCCTACTATTAGTTCAGTACCCGACTTGAAAGTGTATATTACATATCCTCTTCTATTTGCTTACACCAACCGCAAACTCTCTATAAGATTCTGGATATCTTTCTCTTTCGCACTGTCTTTGGCTATCACTTTATATTAAGTAATTTAACCTGTCAAACAATTTCGAAAGTGATGAATCTTTCAAAGAAAAGAGATAAAATAACCTAGTACACCTGTATCTATATTAAGGAAAAGTTGAATATGATTAACCGAAAAATTGATGTATCCCATACCATTTTAGAAACTGAACGCCTCATCCTTAGACCATTTAAAGAAGAGGATTTAGAAGATTTTTATAACTATGCTTCTATAGAAGGCGTAGGAGAATGCGCGGGATGGAAACATCACGAGAACAAAGATGTCTCCCGTTACATTCTCAATATGTTTGTTAAGGAAAAGAAAACCTTCGCTATTGTCCTTAAAAAGACTAATCGAGTGATTGGTTCTTTCGGCATTGAAAAATCCAGTTTCCCTCGTTCATATTATCCTAAAGAGACCACCAGAGAAATCGGTTATGTCTTAGCGAAAGACTATTGGGGTCAAGGTTTAATGAGTGAAGCAGTCAGTAGAGTAATCGAATATTGTTTCAAAGTTTTAAAGCTCAATCACTTGACCGCGGTGCATTTCCTAGAAAATACCCGTTCCCAAAGAGTGATTGAAAAAGCTGGTTTTAAATTCGCTTATAACCGTCAATACAAAACCCAGATGGGGAAAGTGATTGAAAGCAAAGCTTATATCTTAAATAATCCATACATCAAATCATGATTATAAAATTTCGATAATTCCTTGAGTATGCGACTACCGCATGAAAAAGTTTAATGATATACTTACAATCAAGAAAAAAGGAGACTCAGTCATATGTCAAACAAAGTTTATGAAGTTCGATGTCCTTATTGCGGATTTGTTTATACCTATAGTGAGGACGAAATCCAAACGACTCCCCTTAAACCAGAAGGCTTTACTATTTGCCCAATGTGCAAACAACAAGTATCGCATAAATTAGCCAAAGAAAAATAAAGGAATCGGCGGAGCGTCAAAGCCCGCCTTTTTATGAGGAAAAATTAATAATGAATAAAAAATACATCCCCGGGAATACCGAAGTAGTTAGGCTACTTAAAATTGAGCATAAATATGGCTTAAAAAGCCACCTTTACGCCAAAGTCGAGAACACGAACCCAACCGGTTCAGTCAAAGATCGCCCAGTCTATAACATGTTGCTTGAAGACGTCAAAAAAGGTCTTTTAAAAGAAGGCACAACGATTGTTGAAGCAACTTCAGGAAATACTGGTATCGCTTTAGCCTTCTACCATAATGTCTTCAATTATCGCGCGATTTTGGTCATGCCCGAGAGCATGAGCCAACAACGCCGCGATATGATGGCTAAATATGGTGGTGAATTAGTCTTAGTGAAAGGTGGAATGGCTGACACCAAAAAGAAAGCTGAAGAATTAGTTAAAGAAATCCCTAATTCCTTCATCTTTGGCCAATTCGATGATCTAAACAACCCGATGGCTCATTATTTAACCACTGGTCCAGAAATTTTAAAGCAATTACCAAATGTTGATGTTCTAGTGTCTGGCATTGGAACTGGTGGAACCATCAGTGGAATTAAGAAATACTTCCTTGAACAAAAGAAACCCTTAGTGGCGGTCGGTGTTGAAGCTGCCCAGTCACCTTTATTAACTAAAGGAGTGGCCGCTCCCCACAAGATTCAAGGAATAAGCGCTAACTTTATTCCCAACACTCTTAATCGTGAAGTTGTCGACTATGTCGAAGACGTCGATGACCTCGAGAGTATCAAAATGGCTAAGACCATTCGTGATGTCGAAGGCATTGATATTGGCTATTCTAGCGGAGCGGCTTTGTTAGGTGCAATTCAATACATTAAAAAGAACGATTTAAAAGATAAGAACGTTGTGGTCATTTTTCCAGATAAAGGAGATCGCTATCCATGGTAAAAGAAAGAATAATTATCTTCGCTCATTCCTTACGGGACTATCTCATCTGTAAAGAGGATGTCGATGTTAAAGGCATGTTTTTGAAATACATCGATGAAAACGAAAAAAAATGCAATATCTTTTTAGCTGATTTGCCAAGCATTAAAAAGCAATTAGAAGATGATTTAGAATTCTTCTTTGAAAGTGATCCGGCAGTTGATAGTAAAGAGGAGATAGTTTTAGCTTATCCTGGCTATATGGCTATTACTTATCATCGTTTGGCTCACATTATTCATCGACTTGGCTATACCCGCCAAGCTCGTATCATCAGTGAACACGCTCACTTCATCACT
>JAQVBA010000071.1 GCA_028690555.1 Acholeplasmataceae bacterium | reverse complement strand
AGGAAGGATTTATTCATGCAACTGAATAAAATGATTGACCACACGAAATTAGGTGCTAATGTCACCAATGCACAAATTGATAAACTGATTGAGGAAGCAAAAGCTTATGACTTTAAAAGCGTTTGTGTCAACCCTATTTTTGTCCAACATGCGAAAGAAGCTCTGAAAAATACTAATGTTTTAGTTTGTACGGTGATTGGTTTCCCTCATGGAACGCATCATCCTGAAGTTAAAGCAATGGAAGCAAGACTTGCAGTTTTATCTGGAGCCGATGAATTAGATATGGTAATTAATGTCAATGCTTTAAAAGAAGGACATGATGATTTAATTCATATGGAAATTAAAGGCGTTGTATCAATGGCTGAAGGAAGAACCGTTAAAGTGATTATTGAAACATGTTATTTAACTGAAGAAGAAATTGTGAAAGCTTGTAAGATTGCTGTATCTGCAGGTGCTACTTTCGTGAAAACATCGACAGGTTTTGGACCATCAGGTGCGAAGGTCGAAGATGTTAAACTCATGAAACAAACAGTAGGCGATAAAGCGTTTGTTAAAGCGAGTGGTGGCGTTAGAACTTATGATGACGCCATGAAGATGATTGAAGCTGGAGCAACCCGTATTGGAACGTCAAATGGCGTTGATATTGTCTTAAAGAAAGGATCAGAAAATGTATCCAACACCACATATTGATCAAGAAAATAAAGATTTAATTGCGAAAACGGTTTTAATGCCAGGTGATCCACTTCGTGCAAAATATATTGCCGATACATTTTTAACGGATGTTGTTCAAATTAATACTGTCCGTAATATGTTTGGTTATACTGGTTATTTCAACAAGAAAAAAGTCACAGTCATGGGTTCTGGAATGGGGATGCCATCGATTGGTATTTATTCTTATGAACTATTCAGATTTTATGATGTCGAAAAGATTATTCGCATTGGTTCATGCGGCGCATATACCGATGATTTAAAATTGTATGATGTGATTTTAGTTGAAAAAGCTTATTCAGAATCAAGTTATGCAAAAACGATGGGTGTTACATCCCGTAAATATTTATCTGCATCGAAATCTTTAAATCAAAGAATTACAAGAGCAGCTGAAAAGCTTGGAACACCACTTCATGTGACAACGATCCATTCATCGGATGTCTTTTATCGTTTAAATCCAAATGAATTTAAAGATATTCACAAAACTTATGGTGCTGATGCAGTTGAAATGGAATCTTTTGCATTATTTGCAAATGCGAAGGCATTAAATAAAAAAGCAGCATGTTTATTAACGGTTTCTGATTCACTTGTGACGCACGAGGCAACAACGTCCCAAGAACGTCAAGAAGCATTTACAAAAATGATGGAAGTTGCACTCCACAGTTTATAATGCATTTTATTGATAGCAATTTTAAGACGATTCAATTCTCAGCATTTTTTACAATGCCTGATGATTTGCATCAAAGAGCATATCGAAATGTGTTGCCAAACGTCTTAACAAAGACAAATGATTTATATAAAACGAAATTAACTTTTAATGAGCACCTTGAGGATCTCTATGGTGCTTATTTTCGTCAAAGAGTAGAAAAGTATGGTGATCAGTCGGTCATCAGCATCACTTTAACGATCCCTGATCCAAAAATCGTGAAAGATCAAGCATTATTTCATCAAGCACTTAAATTATTCAAATCAACAATTTTCGAAAGAAACTTACTTAATGAAGAAGCTTATAATGATGAAAAAAGAAATCTTATCGAGCTCTATCAAGGCTTAAAAGATCGAAAAAGACAATATGCACAACTGAAGTTTTTTGAAAACTTCTTTTACCATGACAATGACCGAGTTCCGATAGCTGGAAGTCTGTCTGATATTAAGAAAATGACTTTTGAAGGATTATCAGAGTATTATCAATCAGTTTTAAAAGAAAATAAAATTGAAGTGATTGTCAATGGTTCTTTATCACATGAAATGAAAGAAGATCTATTAAAAGCTTTTCCAAATGAAAAGGAAAATACATATCAAGTCATCACTAAATTTCGTAACCCTCGGAATTTAAAAACGATTAAAGAATCGATTGAAACAAAACAAGCGGTAATTTTTATCGGTTATGTTTTACCGATTTATATTAAAGAGTCATTATATGAAGCAGCATTATTATGTGATGCGATCTTAGGTGAAACCCCTGAAAGTCGTTTATTTAAGCACATTCGTGAAGAAAAAGGTCTTTGTTACGATGTTTCATCATCATATGATGGGTATAAAGGCATTTTAATGATCCATTCAGGTGTGAGCATTGAACAAAAAAATGAAGCTTTAAATGCGATGGTTGAATTAGTCGATGACCTCATAAAACATGGGATTACACAAGAAGAACTTGATAGTGCAAAATCGTATGTTTCACATATGTTTAAGAGTAATACGGATTCACAATCAGCACTGACAAGAAGAAAATTCTCATCGCTTATTTTAAATGATCCATCGACAATTGATGATCGTTTAGAAAGGATTCTTCAAGTGACGATTGATGATATTCACAAAGTCTTAGAACAGTTGACACTTGATACGATTTATATGTTGGAGGATAAACATGATTAAAAAAGCATATCCAAATTTCAACGAGTTAGTTTACATCTTTAAATTAAAAAATGGAATGCAAATACATATCATGCCGCAACCAGCACCATTTTACTCAACTTATGTTGAAGTTTCAGTTCCTTATGGAGCGCTTGATTTAAACTATAAGTTCAAACAAAAACAATTCGAAACACCTCCAGGCACTGCACACTTTTTTGAACACAAAATATTCGCGATGCCCGATGGGGATGCTTTTTCAACATTTTCAAAGTTAGGCGTTGAAGCGAATGCCATGACTTCATATGATCAAACATCTTACTTATTTAAATCAACTGATCATTTTTATGATGCCATAAAGCACTTATTAAATATGTTAGATACGCCTTATTTTACCAATCAAAATATTGAAAAAGAAAAAATGATCATTGGTGAAGAATTAAAGATGTATCAAGATCACCCGGTATACTCCATGCAAGATGAACTTTTGCAAATGATGTATCATCGTCATCCTCAAAAGTATGACATTGGAGGAACCTTAGATTCAATCAATGAAGTCACGAAAGATACTTTAAGTCAAGTTTATGATGCCTTTTATCATCCAAAAAATCGTTTGATGGTCATTGCTGGACAAATTGATTTGCGTTTATTTAAAAAGTTCATTAAAGAATATGATCATGCGGTTGAATCTTATAGAAAACCAACCATTCTATATCCAAAAGAACCAGTAGCGCTCGTAGAACATAACCTCAAAAAGAAAAAAGACATCGGCATTCATAAGTTTATGCTAGGTATCAAACTAAAACCAATTGCCGGATCAAAGAAAGAAAAACTGCGCCAAGATCTTGCTATGACGATGGCTTTGGGATTAATTCTTGGACCATCTTCAAAATTTCTTGAAAAGCTTACTTTTGAAAAGTTGATTAATCAAAGCTTTTCTGTAAGTTCTAACTTTCAAAAATATGCAGAAAATATCATCATTTATGGTGAAAATAAACGTATATTTAAACTGAAACGTACATTAATTGATTTTTTAACTCAAGATCTATCAAATGAAATCTCAGAAGAAGCATTTACACGATATAAGAAAATGTATATGGGGCAATTAATCTATGCGATTAACTCAATTGAAGCCAAAGTATACTATTATGGGAAGTACTGGCATGGAGGAATGACCATTTTTGAAGTCATTGACATGCTCAATGATATGAAACTTGAAGACATCAATTTTCAGTTAACTCGGATTAAAAAACGTCATATTGCGAGCCTTATCTATCAAAAAGCCTAAATGATAGGCTTTTTTTATAATCTGATGTGATTCTATATATCATTTTGTTAGATGCTAGAACTCAATTGCTGATTTTTAAAAAATTTATCAATTTATAACTACAAAGTTCAGCAATGTCAGTTTTGCATCAAACGTTTGATATGTTATCTTAAGGTAACTTAAGGAGGTATTTTTATGTTAAACCAATTGGTTTTAGTTGGCAGATTGACACATGATCCAGAGACGAGAATCTTAGAAGATGGAAGAAAAGTTTCCGATGTGACTATTGCAGTACAGCGTTCATTTAAGAATATGGATGGTCAGTATGATACAGATTTCATTAAAGTCACGGTTTGGGAAGGTTTAGCTCAAGCAATTGAATCTTATTGCAAAAAAGGCGCGATGATTGCCGTCAAAGCACGAGTTCAATCATGGAAGTATGAGCTTAATGATGAAAGGAAGCTCAATATGCTTGAAGTCATTGCTGAAAGGATAAGTTATTTATCCTCTTCAAAGAAAAATGAAATGGTTAATGAAGAAAGTTCAGAAATTTGAACTTTTTTTGTTGACATTGATACTATGTAATGTATAATATATCGTGTAAGGATGGTTGAGGTGACTTATGAAACAACAAGTAAAAAAAGGAATCCTTGAAATATTTGTACTTGCAGTCTTATCTAAAGGTGAATCTTATGGTTATCAAATTATCAATGATTTATCGGATACGATTGTGATCACAGAATCAACGCTATATCCGATTTTAAGGCGATTATTAAATCAGGGTGAGCTTGAGAGTTATAATGAAATTTTTCAGGGTCGAAATCGAAAATATTATAAAATTACAAAAAAAGGAAAAATTCACTTAGATGAATTCATGGAAGAATGGGAAACCATCAGAAAAATCTATGAGATTTTAAGGAAGTAGGTGACATGATGTATCAATGGTTAAACGTATTAAAAGAAGAATTGAATAAACATTTTTATCCGGATGAAGTTGATGATATTTTAGAATATTATCAAGAAATCATTGAGGATCGGATGCAAAATGGTGAGCTTGAGGATGATATATGCAAAGGATATGATCCTAAAGAGATTGTACGTGAAATGATGCCTGATGTTCTGTCTAAACGGACAAATGAGACACAAAAAGAACGATTTAAGACGACAAAACAACTGTGGACTGCAATTGCTCAAACATCATTAAAAATACCTTTGACGATCATGTACACGATTTCAATCGTCTTAGTCATTGCGTTGTTATTTTCAATATTTGCATCAATTATTGGATCTTTCATTGCCTTTTTGGTGTATGGACTTGATCTATTCGAAGCTGGTCTATCAAATTTTGACAAAATTGGGATGACAGGTCTTGCATTAGTTTTATTATCGATTATTGGAATCATTTTGATTCAAATCTATCGTTTAGTATTAGAACTCTATAAAAAAGTGTTAAATATATTTAGTGGATTAACTAAGAAAAAAGGTGACTCATAATGAAATTTGTTGTTAAAGTTTTTGTATTTTTAA
>JAQVBA010000070.1 GCA_028690555.1 Acholeplasmataceae bacterium | reverse complement strand
TTAACAGCAACGGAAGCACGGGATGTGCTGGAGATTGTTGAGGCGAGATATGATCGAGGGTCAACGGTTTTCTGTTCACAGTTTCAGGTCGAGGGGTGGTATGAAAAAATCGGGGATGCGACATTTGTTGATACGGGACGCTTTAGCGTCCTTAGTTGAGCAAATCAATTTGATTTGCGAATGCAATTTGTGATAGGGTCGTTCATAATGCTTATACGATTGTTCTTGAGGGGGAGTCTATGAGAAAGATTCTGGGAGTAAAGAAGTAATACGTGGAATTATTCCCACGTTCTATTTTTCATACGGATATGGAGGTATGTCATGTGCGGAATTCGTGTATCATTTCAGCGGACTTGTTGTGTCATGGTGAGCGGAATGGGTGTGTCATATGGGACGTAATATTCAGTATTAGGTAATCATCAATTGATGAGATTTCCTTTGATAGATAAAATATGTTTATATATAATTTTGGCACATCTATAAATATATTGAAACTTCAATAAATTTCATAAAATATCCCTAATTTGCCCCTCAATCCTTATTAATAGATATTTTGGTTGAAATTCCAACCACTTTAGGTCAGATTTATATTGGATAAATTATTTACCAGTGGGAATCAATATGAATATCGGAGACTTAAAAAGATGAAAAATCCAAATGCAATATTTGAAGATTTATTTGTATTGGAGTTAGCGAACAATCATTGGGGTAAACTGGAGCGTGGTCTGAAAATAATTGAAGACTACGGTCATGTTGTGCGGTTCAATGGTGTAAAAGCAGCAATAAAATTACAGTTGCGTGATGTTGATCATTTTATTCATAAAGATTTCCGGAGCAGAGAAGATATCAGATATATAAAAAAGACACTTGCAACCGTCCTGACAAAGAAAGAATATGTGGCCTTGGTCAAAAAAATCATGGCTATGAATTGTATCCCAATGGCTACCCCATTTGATGAGGCATCTGTTGATTTATGTGAGGAACTGGGTGTCAAAATTATCAAGATAGCCAGCAGTGATTTAAACGACTGGGTTCTTATAGAGCGGATTGCCAAGACCAAACTGCCGGTCATTGTTTCGACAGGGGGGAGCAACTTGAAAGATATCGATGATCTGGTGAAGTTTTTTGATAACCGTAATATCCCCCTCGCGATTAATCATTGTGTTTCGCTCTATCCTTCAAAGGATAGTGATTTGGAACTAAATCAGATAGACTTTCTGAAAGAAAGATATCCGGATCATATAATCGGGCTCTCAACCCATGAGATAGGAGACTTAACATCATCAATGTTGATTGCCTATGCTAAAGGGGCTAGGACTATAGAGCGCCATATCGATATTGACTTTGAAGGAGTCTCTGTATCCCCCTATTGTTCTCTGCCGAATGACGTGGATGTGATGTTTAAGGCATATGAGTTAGCAAAAGTTAAATGTGGTGGGAGCAGTGATACCAAGCGCATCCCACCAAAATGCGAGGTTGAATATTTGGATGCTCTGGTAAGAGGAGTATATGCAAATCGTGATTTGGAAATTGGAGAGAGAATTACCGATAAGGATGTTTACCTGGCTGTTCCTTTACAGAAAGGTCAGTTATCCTGTCGTGAATTGATGAGTGGTGAAATGTTGATTTGTTCTATCAAAAAGGATGATCCTATAAATATTGACGATATCGATAGTCCCTATGCGCATGTTGAATCTCTGAAAAAGTTGATTTTGAATAGAGGTTTGTAATAATGTTAGTTCAAAATGAGGCTATTCTTTAATATTATAAAGAGGTTCCTCTATAATATGTATTATTTTTGTATAAAATCATAAACTAATGGAATGTTGAAACACATCTCAAAATTTATTGATAAAGAATAAAAATTTAATATAATTAATTTATATATGCATATAATACTGTCTCGTCCAACTCTGCAGAATGTTGCCTGATGGCAAATTTATATCCTATTTTCAAACTTGCCAAATACTCTGCAATTTCATACATATCTGAGGGACTGTGATAAATACAAATCGCAATTTTTGGTTGATCCCGGAGGATTACCTTCTCGGCACCATATAACATTTTTAGTTCAAAACCTTCTATATCTGCTTTCAAGAAACTTATTCTCAGTTCCCCAACATAATCATCAAGACTATATATCTTTGATTTATTCTCTTCCATCTCATCACCATCTGATGAGACAAATCGTGATCTTGCTCCGAGGTTTGAAGAAAAAATGAGGGACATTGTTTTTTCCCCAACCCCTGCAAAAACACACTCAATTTTGTTTTCGGTAAGCCCCCATTCTTGATTTAATCTTCCAACACGCTGACACATTGCTGCATAATTGCGTTCATCCGGTTCAAATGCTATTATTTTGTTGAAGGTAGCATGACGGTAGAACAAGTGTTTTTCTATTCCTTCCCCAACAAAGGCCCCCATATCAACAAAGATTTCATCGCTTGCTATTCTTCTGAAAGGAAGAATAGCATAATATTGATCTCCCTCAAATATCTCTTCATTTGGTCTGGTGTTTGTAATACGATTGAGAATCATACTACAATAAACGAATATAGATTTCTCATCTGATAATAGTTGTATTACATTTTCTATTCTTTCAATATTTTTTGCAAAAATATATTCATCAACTGTATAGGTCGGATAGGACATTTCAGTTAATTCTTGTTTTATTTCATTTGTCATGTTAATATTTTGTGAAGAAATCAGAATAAATGGATTATTGATTTTACTGATTTCAGCAGGAGCTATCACATTTTTTCCATAAAACAACTCTTTCTGTTTGTGCGTATCCTTATCAATGTAACATTCCGGGTTGATATTATTCCTTTGGAAACAACTTTGATAAAGATTGGATGTATTCCCAGCCCCCCATATGACAAGTTTGTGAGGATGAGATTCATCTTTGTCAATTTGATTTCTGATTTCTAACAACCGATTAATTAGGACTTTTTCAATATTCATAATAATCACATATGTATTTCTGTTTTGAAGTAAACTAATCTATATTGTTAGGTAATTATTTATCCTTTTCTATTTCAAATCTAATTGATTTTTTGAACTTCCTTCATAGATATAGTCTATGCGTTCTTTTTGAAAAGTATACTTCCCCATTACTTTATTTAGGAATCATATAATATATCATTACTGATAACTTGAGTGTGTGAGTGAATAATCCTGTTCCAGTGTCATTCACTGATTTAATTTGCATAATATTGATATCAATCTTACTTTACCTAAGTTTCCATCAGTAATATTAACTTCGTTATAGTATATTTTAAAATCATGCCTCTCAAGCAACTCCTTCACGGCATTGGGTGTAAAAAAATTTACATGTTCATGCATCTGACAAAAATAATGCCCCCTTTTTGCAAGAATTGTTACTACTTTCTCTAATCGCAGATAGAGATATCTCTTCATTCGCTGAAGTTGGAGAGTGAACTGATTTCTGATTCGTTTCTCAGGAGACCAAGGATAAAATGGACTATCAAAAGGAACTTCAAAATAAAACCAAGTATTGATATTTCCCAACCCTTTTACTAACTCAACAAATGAATCAAGGTCTGCTATGTGCTCTAAAGTATGATTACACATAATAAAATCAAAATCAATTGTTTTTGCCATATCGTATGATGCTAAACTGATTATCCCCTCTAATGGCTTGACTCCGGAAATATCATACACATATTTATTATCTATCGGAAAGTTTTTAGGATATCTCTGTCCTAAATCTCCTCCATAATCTAATCCATTGTAAATATGATTATGAATGTGTTTTATTAAAATATCGGATAATAGACTCTCTCTTGATTGTAATCCTTTCTCATCATGACCAAGCAGATAATTAAAATCTTTTGTATAGAATTCTTCATACTTTTGGCGCATTAACTGATATTCCTCAGATCGATAACCAGAGTATAATTTCTTCTCCTCATTCTCACTTAATCTTCGGTCATATGATGTGAATCCGCAATTAGTACAATAATATATTTTTACGGGAATAAGGGATCCGTCTGTAATCCCAAAAATACGCTCGGAAAGAAAACCAGTTACTATGGTATCCCGAGAAATGATTTTTTCATTTTTACACGCCAAGCAGTTATTCTTTTTCTCCAAATCTAGAGTATTATTTATGCTATTAATTTCATTTGTGATTACCCGCTCATTTTTCATAATCATTCTTGTATCTTATGTGATATAAATGTCATTTATTAAATCTAAACAAAAGATATGTGTATAATTGAATGGTCATAAGGGAAGATAGATTGTGGTGCTCTGAATTTTTATTATACTCTTTCGACTTCACATCAGACGAGGCTGAGGCAAAATAGTCTAAATTCACTGGTTGATGGGATGATTTTTGAACTTACTCTTTTCATACCACTCTTTTGTTAGTTTAATGCCATCATGAAATGATGTATGTGGCATGAACCCTGTATCCTTTTGCAGCTCTGAGATATCCGCACAAAGATACATCACTTGGTTTTGACTATAGGGGATTTCGCCAAGACCCAATGATACTTCCGGGTTAACAACATCATGGATTATATTGATATAATCAGCCAATGGCACTCCATTTCCGCTCCCCAAACAGTATGTTTTTCCATCTATCCCATATTGACTCAACAAATAAAGAGCTTCAGCTGCATCCACCGAATACACAAAATCCCATATTTGTTCACCTTTCGTAAACAGAACCTTCTCACCGTTCAAAAGTTTTGCAATGGATGATACAACCATAGTTTTTTCACCATCATAGGGTCCATATACACTTAATATTCTCACCCAAATATGCCTGATATTATATTTTCTGCAGAGAATCTGTGTCATACGACCAGCACAATATTTTGCAATACCATAACCTGTTTCAGGACGTACAGGTGTATTCCCGGATAATTTACAATCAACACGACCATATTCTGCCTGTGATCCAATTCCAATAAAAGTCGTACACCCAAGATCATTAGCCAAATCAACTGCAGTTAATGCATATTCCACATTTTTATTTTGCAGGTACATATCATCCCGACTATCTCCAAATGTTCCATCCCACCCAAGATGAAAAAACACACTACAGTATCTCGTTATCATATCCTTGATTTGTGGTAGATTTAATAAATCAGAGCGTATGATTTCAACCCGTGGATGAATAGGAATGTTTTGGATCCTTCGTGATTCCGGTCTTACAACTGCATAAACATAGATTCCTTCCTGAATCAATTTGTTAATCAAAGCAATTCCAACTGCACCTGTTGGTCCGGTTATTATTACGGCTACATCCATCATATAATCTCACTAATTCATTATATTTTATCTTGTATGGGGATGAATATATCTGGTGTTCTTCCAATTAAGCATTAAGTAGTTCTGTGATTTCCACTTCTTTCAGGAATTAACTGAATTTATGATTTAACCTTATTTTTAATATGAAA
>JAQVBA010000069.1 GCA_028690555.1 Acholeplasmataceae bacterium | reverse complement strand
AAAGAAAAATGAAAGAAGATTCATTTGTAAATTCATTCAATTCATAGGTTTATCGACTTGAAATTGAGTGATTATAAAGGGTATAATACGTATAAACCTTTTATGGTTTTTCATTTTTGATTAACATATAACGGATTTTGAATCTTGATAAAAATAAAGGGGAGATATTATGTTTGTATTAAAGAGAAATGGAACGAAAGAAGCATTTGATGTTCAAAAAATCGCAATCGCGATGCAGAAAGCTTATCAAAGTTGTGGCATTGGTTTTACAGACGATGAATGTCTAGAACAAGCCCAAAAGATTACGAAGAATTATAAAAAAGGTCAAGAAATCAATATTGAACAAATTCAAGATGATGTTGAACTTTTTTTAATGGAATCTAAGCAATACGATGCAGCAAAAGCATATATCAAATATCGTGAACGTCAAAGAAATGATCGTGAAAATCCATGGGGTGACAACGATGAAAGACAAGACCTCATTTTAAGTAAATATCTCCTACCCAACGAAGATAAAAAGTCATTTATCAAAAGAATTGCATTTGGTAAATCTTCAATTGAAAAAATATTAAGACATAAAGAAGCTATTTTTGGTGGAAGAAACCTTTACGCGATTGGTCGCGAAGGTAATATTACGGGTAGTAACTGTTATGTTACAAATGATCCTGAGGATAATTTAGAAAGTATTTATGAAGTTGATTATAAGATTGCTAGAACATATAGCTATGGTGGCGGTCAAGGAATGAACTTATCGAAGCTTCGTCCTAAAGGAGCTAAGGTTAATAATAGCAGTAATACAACACCTGGTGTGATGGTATTTGCTGAGAAATATTCACATACGACATTATCGACTCAACAAGATAATCGTCGCGGTGCATTAATGCTTGTATTAAATATTGATCATCCAGATATTATTGATTTTGTTACAACCAAACTTGACTTAAATAAAGTCAATGGTGCAAATATCAGTATTGCGATTAACGATGCATTTATGAATGCGGTTAAAAACAATACCGATTGGATCATGTCTTTTGAAACACCATATGAAACCATTGAAAAGAAAATGAAGGCAAGAGATTTAATCGAACTTGTGGGTTATTCAGCACACACGATGGGTGATCCTGGGGTCATGTTTATTGACCATATGAATGACTATCATTTTTTATCCGAATATGAAGATGTTAAATTTACAGCAACCAATCCATGCGGTGAACAACCACTGATGGCTAATGGTTCTTGTAATTTAGGTAGTATAAATCTAAATGCATTTGTTCGTAAACCTTTTACGATTGAACCAGAATTTGATTGGGATCGTTTTGATTTTGTAGTTTCTGAAATGATTTGGGCATTAGATGATCTACTCACAATGTTAGGTGATCGTCATGCGCTTAAAGAACAAAGAGAACATGTCAAATTATATCGTGAAATTGGATTAGGCGTGATGGGCTTAGCAGATTTAGCGCTATCGATGAGGCTCCCATATGGAAGCGATGTGTTTATTCAATTTTTGGATAAACTCATGAGACGGATGCTAAATACCGCGGTTAAAGCAAGTGCGCTCCGTGCAAAAGAACTTGGCACTTTCCCTCTTTTTGATTATGATAAGATTTCAAAATCTTCATTTTATAAAGAAACCATTGATCCAGATACGGATGAACTCGTTAAACTTTATGGAATGCGTAATTCAAGATTATTATCGATTGCTCCAACTGGATCAATTTCAAATATTTTAGGAGTTTCTGGTGGTGTTGAACCATTCTTCCAAATTAACTATACACGTCGCATTGTCTCAATGTTTGAAACTGAAAAGACAATCACTGTTTGGGAAAAGACTCCACTAGCACTCGCTAAATCACTTGGTGTAGAA
Organism: Acholeplasmataceae bacterium; assembly: GCA_028690555.1. Taxonomy (GTDB): domain Bacteria; phylum Bacillota_I; class Bacilli_A; order Acholeplasmatales; family Acholeplasmataceae; genus UBA6181. Next base: position 3,571 of record JAQVBA010000069.1, on the reverse strand, counting down.
CCTGAAAAATTACCGGATTGGGCATTAATCACTTCTCAAAATATTGATTTTGTAGATCGTGCAAATGTTCAAGCAACCATCCAAAAATATGTAGATACTGCAATTAGTTCAACGTTTAATTTACCGAACAGTGCTACAGTTCAAGATGTTATTGATATTTACATGATGGTATGGGAAAAAGGCTTAAAAGGAGCAACCGTCTTTAGAGATCGTTGTGCAAAAATCGGTATTTTAGCTGGTGTTAATGAAAACACAGAAGATTTAAATCCTGCAACACCTCCTCATGTACACATGGAAGAAAAATGGGTTAACAAACGTACAAACGAAGTCAAAGAATATGTGACACATATTAATGTTCACCAAACTGGAGTAACTCCAGAAAAAATGGAAAAAGAACTTTGTCCTCTTTGTGGAAGCGTCTTAGTGAAGAAGCAAGGATGTATCCAATGTAGTGATCCAGACTGTGTTTATGAAAAATGTGCGGTATAGGTGAAAAATGATGAAAAAAATCCATACCCCCAAAGCTCCAGCAGCTGTAGGACCATATAGTCAAGGCGTTTTAGCCGGAAATACGCTTTATGTATCTGGACAATTGCCATTTGTTGCTGAAACAATGACACTTATTAGTCCTGAAGTGAAAGATCAAACAAAAAAATCATTAGAAAACATTTTAGCAATTGTTGAAGCAGCCGGATTCAAAAAAGAAGATATTGTAAAATGTACGGTATTCATGAAAGATTTATCTAAATTTTCTGAAATGAATGAAGCATATCAACGATTTTTTGAAGAACATAAACCCGCAAGAGTAGCCGTTGAAGTTTCGAGATTACCTAAAGATGTTGATGTAGAAATTGATGCGATTGCTGTAAAAGATTAAGTTATTTCAAATACTTAAGTAATAAAGCGTTAAAGCCCTTATGGGGCTTTTTCTTTTATATAATAGATAATGAGGAGTGATGACATATGAAAATATTAGAAAGACAAGCCACGACGATTGGTGGAAGAGATGGAATCATTAAAGATACACAATCAACCATTGAGTTGAAACTTGCAAAACCACAAGAAATGGGTGGAAAACTTGCGAAAGGTACAAATCCTGAAGAATTATTTGCGATGGGGTACAGTAGCTGTTTTGCGAGTTCCATTGAGTTTTTACTTCAATCTTCAAAACAAGCTTATGAAGATATCGAAGTAACAGTTACAGCATCTCTTGTGAAAGATGGAGACAGTGGTTTTAAATTTGAAGCTTTAGTAAACGCTAAGATTATGGGCGTTACGAAAGATATTGAAAAGAAATATATTGAAATGGCTTATCAATTTTGTCCATATTCAAAAGCAATTAAAGGGAATGTTGATATCAAATTCGCATAAAAACACTTAAGCATTTTATGCTTAGGTTTTTTTTGCATTTTTGAACTATTAAAAATTTCGTGCTATAATAAGTGAAATTACAATGTAATAAAATTTAAAAACTCAATCGATGAAAGTGGTGAACACATGACGGAAAAATTTGGATTGAAGAAGGATGAATTATCAAACCGAAATATCATCATCCTTTTAAGTGCACTTTTTGTTTTACTCATTTATGGAACTATTGTGTTTGGTTTTAAAGCGATTTGGATTGCGTTGGTTGCTTATGTTGCAGCAGTTATCGTTGAATTCACATTTGCAAAAATTAGAAAGAAAAAGATGGGATTAAGTTTCTTAATTACACCTTTAATTTTTGCATTAATGATGCCTGTAACGATGGATTTGTGGATTGTTGCAGTTGGTTCAGCATTTGGTGTATTTTTTGGAAAGATGATTTTTGGTGGTCAAGGGAAAAACATCTTTAATCCGGCTTTAGTAGGTGTATTATTTGTTACCGTTTCATTTCCTTTACAAATGAATACACGATGGCTCAATCCCGAAACCGATTTGGTATCTGCAGTCACACCACTCATATCACTTAATAAATCTTTACCGATGGACTATACAATAATGGAATTGATGTTAGGTCATGTGCCAGGTGTCATTGGTGAAACATTTAGATTAGGCATCTTAGTTTTAGGTTTACTATTAATTTTATTGAAAGTCATTGATTGGCGGATCCCATTAAGTTTAATTGGGACTTTATTTGTTTTCACATGGATTGGTAATTTAGCATTACCTAATCATTTTATCGATCCTGTTTACTCATTATTTGTGGGTGGATTAATGTTTGCAGCATTCTTTGTAGCAACCGATCCTGTATCGATGCCGATGAAATCATGGGGAAGAATCATTTATGGTGTGGGTATTGGTTTATTAACCATCATCATTCGCAATTTTGCGACATTCCCAGAAGGATTAACGTTTAGCATTGTGATTATGAATGCGATTTCTCCACTTATCGATAGTTTGTTAATGAAAGAAGAGAGTAAGGAGGAAGAAACTCATGAACTCGAATCTTAAAGTATTAATCTTTGTATTAATCATGGGGATGATTACTTCAGGACTTATTTTAGGTATGGATGTATTAACTTATGATCGTATACAAGAAAATGAGCTTGCAGAAACAAAGTCTACCATTTTAGATGCTTATGGTGTTTCCTATACGTTTTCAAACATCCATGATGTATTTGAAGAAAACGTGGAAACAGTTGAAGTCAGTTATGAAGGAGAAAGTTACACATTTTATATTGATAAAACAACACAAGCCATTAGTTATGAATTTTTAGGTAATGGATTATGGGGACCGATTAGTGGCATCATTACTTTAAATTCAACATTTGATACGATTGAAAGAATCACTGTATTAGTTCAACAAGAAACTCCTGGACTCGGTGGTATTGTTGCTGAAAGAAGTTTTCTAGATCAATTTCCTGGAGTCAAAATGATCCCAGAATTACTGATTGTTAAAGATAGTAGTCCTAACCAAGACAATGAAGTGGATTCAATTACAGGAGCTACTGGAACTTCAACAGCATTTATGAATTTATTAAATGCATCATACCAAGCACATAAGAATGCTTGGGATAATCGGTAGGAGGAATTCATATGAGATGGATCAGAATTAAATATACCAAATGGTATAACATCTTAAAAGATGGAATTTCAAAGAATAATCCGATTGTCGTTGCTGTATTAGGTATTTGTAGTGCACTTGCAGTCACAAACCGTGTTGAAAATGCGATTGCAATGGGACTTGGGGTGACATTCGTTGTGATGGCTTCATCATTAATGATTTCACTCATTCGTAATTTCATTCCAGCAAAAGTGAGAATGGTAACTTATATGGTTGTCATCTCAACCTTCGTTATTTTATTTCAAATGTTTTTAGAAGCTTATTTTCCATCGATTGCAAAAGCCCTTGGCGCATACGTCGGACTAATTATTACAAACTGTATCGTGATGGGACGTGCAGAAGCGTTTGCTGCTAAAAATCCTGTAAAATATTCGATTATTGATGGTTTTGCTAGTGGTATGGGTTATATGCTCGTTTTAGTATTAGTTGCATCCGTTCGTGAAATTTTAGCATTTGGAACATTCTTAAATATGAATGTGACACCAGACTCTTGGGTCAACTGGACTGTGATGGCAATGGCACCAG
>JAQVBA010000068.1:1797-5452 GCA_028690555.1 Acholeplasmataceae bacterium | reverse complement strand
TCTCCTTTGAATCACACGCATTTTCGCGGATTTGCTGCGTGAGTTTTGTTCATATTCAAGATCTGTTGGATAAATTGGTTTCGTTGTAACTAACTCATAATCTGCTTCTGGGACATGTTGGATGGGTAGGTTTTTAGGAATTGAGACGGTCGATTTTTCTTTAAAATAGTGTTTAACAATTCGATCTTCTAAGGAATGAAAGGTGATGACCACCATTCTTCCCCCTGGTTTTAATAATAGAAGTCCATCTTTTAACACTTGTTCAAGGGCACCAAGTTCATCATTTACAGCAATTCTTAAGGCTTGAAACACTCTTTTTGCACTATGACCTTTTTCAAGACGATTAATTTTATCCGTAATTTTAACAAGATCCATTGTGGTTTGAAGCGGTCTTTTTAAAATGATTTCTCGAGCTATTTTAAAACTGTTTTTTTCTTCTCCATATAAATAAAATATTTTTGCAAGTTCTTCTAACGTATATGTGTTAACGATCATTTCAGCGGTGAGCTCTTGGCTTTGATCCATCCGCATATCAAGTGTTGTTTCTTTTAAATAAGTAAAGCCTCTTAATTCATCATCGATTTGAAATGATGATAATCCAAGATCTAGGAGTATACCATCGACTTCAAAAATATTTTGATGATTCAATTCTTGTTTGATATATCTGAAATTGCTTTTTATAATTTTATAATTCGAAAAATCTCTTAACACATTTTTTGCATAATCAATCGCATATTGATCTTGATCGAATGCATAAAGAAAACCATTTTTTAACTCATTTAACATACATTTTGAATGCCCAGCACCACCAAGGGTACCATCCACGTAAATGCCATCTTGTTTGATTTTTAATGCATGAATCGCTTCATGAAGTAATACCGTTTCATGTTTCATGAGATTTTCCCCTTTATCTATTTTTACTATACTTTAAATGTGCACATTTGTCAACGAACGATAATCCATGAAAACGGCTTTATCAAAAGAAAAAAGTGCCTAAGGCACTCTTCCTTAATCCTTTTTGGATTCTTTCTTAGCTAATACTTGTTGTCCTTTGTAATAGCCAGAATTTGGTGTCACGCGGTGTGGTAATGTAAATTCACCGGTTTGTGGACAAACAACGAGAGCTGGCGCAGTTAATTTAAAATGCGTACGTCTTTTTCTCTTCGCAGTTTTACCCGTGCGACGAAATGGAACAGCCATCTGTTCACCTCCTATTTTTTCAACAGCTTATCTAAATCAGCAAATGCAGGATGTGGACTCTTTTCTTTTTCGAATGAAGTTTCAATCGCATCTGGATGATAGATGGTAAATGGTTTTTCTGAAATGATGTATCCAAAGATAATATCTGATAAATCTATCGTTTCTGTAAGTGGATAATCTGCATCCTCTGAATCACCAAAGATGATTTCAGCATCAAAGCTCATGGAATGATTGACTGGTTTTAATGTTTTTGAACATGCAAGAACGGTCTCAACATCCACATGAAGATCACACACGAGTTCATTTTCAATCATTCTAAGTGTGCCTTTGATGTGTGCAAGTTTTATATCGATAAAATCAACGATTGATTCGATATGTTTTGAATAGTTAGCATCAAATTCAATTGAGGTTAGATCTTTTAACTCATGAATTGAAATTTTCATTATATCACCTCAACGAAAGTATTATACAAAATTCTTCACATAATGTCAATGATTTAAACTATACAAAATCCCTTTAAAACGTGATTATCCTTCGCGACTTTCTCTTACCTTTTCTTTCAGCCTATTGATGATTTTTAGTTCATCATTTGAAATGAAAATTTCAGGTTTAAAATCGCTTTGTAGTTGGATACTTCTTAAGTGAATCGGTACGACAGCACCATCGGATAATCCGATTTCTAAATCAAGTGTTTCGTATTTCGGTTTTTGAGGATTATCATAGCCTAATCGAGTCACAACATGAACGACATCAAAATACCCAAATTCACCTGATAAATCCATTGAAATTTCACCCGTTTGATGATCAATATGGGATTGATAATAATGGAATGTATCTTGACCAAAAAATAAAACAGAAATGAGTGTTTGATCATAGAGTAAGGTTTGTGCACCATTAGCCAGTAGATCGAGACGGTAAGATACTTTTCTACCTTTTTCTTTTTGATGTGGTATTAGTAAAACATAGGGTTGATCATAACTTTTACGATCGATGGATGCCATGAGTTCTGCTCTTTTAATTGCACTTTGGTAATCTTCATGCATAATCTTGTGAATGTCGTCTGCAGTGCTTCCAGATACTTTTTTAAAGTATTGTTCAACTCTTTTTAAACGATTAGTCACTTCTTTTGAATTCGTAGTTTGCATCGTAATCCACCTTTCTCATACACCTTATATTTTACCAAAAATTGAAGGTTTTTTCTATAAAATTCATAAATATTAGTAAGTTAGCATGCCTTCTTTAAGTAATTCAATAAATTCTTTTGAATTTGCATCCAATATATAGTCTTCAATGGGATGATTCATTAAGATCTTCTCAATGGTATCTAAATCATAGGAAACATTTTGAAATTGTTTTTCAAATGATTCCAAAGATTTGGTGTCAAAAAAATCTCCTCGAATCGATAATGAACGAATGTATCCATCGGATAAATCTAAGATAATTTCAAATAAGCCACCACTCAATCTTCTTTTTAATGTTTTTGTGTGAGGTGGTTGTTTTTTATAGATCCATGTTGGATCTTCATATTTTTTTGCCATTTCCAAAATCAATTGAACTTCTTCATCACTTAAAAAATAGGTTTGAAAAGTCAATGTATTTTCAAAATGTTTAATCAATTGTTCTTGAGTCAATCCACCTAAATAAGGTTTTAAATTGGTAACACGTGAACGCACACTGTCAATCCCTTTACTTACCAATTTTTCATCGCTTGGAGTAATCGCACGAACCATCGTTTCTAAATCACAATCATATAGGAATGTACCATGCATAAGCATGCCGTGTTTATTTTGTAAAAATGCATTACCAGAGATTTTTTTACCATCAAATAAAAGATCATTTCTTCCACTAAAAGTCAAATCGATATTTAGAAGTTTCATGGAATCAATAATTTTAGACAAATAAGTTTTAAAACTAAATTGTGTGTTTTTCTTTTTGGTAATGATGGAAAACATCGTATTTCTATGATCTGCATAGACACATCCTCCACCTGTAGGACGTCTATATATATCAATATGATGATCTCTTAAAAAATTTAAATTAACTTCATTTTCAATCAGTTGATTTTTTCCAATGACAACGCCATGAATTTCCCATGTGAAAAAGTAGGTTTCATCATCCTTTAAGAGATGTGTTAATATATATTCTTCGAGTGCAAAATAAAAGTAAGGTTTTAAATTTCCCTCATTGTGATGTCTAACGAGTATCATGACATACCTCCTAAATTTTCTAGCATTATTATAACATATGATTTACGGTTAATTATGTGAAAGCGCTTCGTCATATTGTTTAAATAATTTCATAATCTAAATCATTTTAACCTCAAATTAAATCATGATATAATGAAATCATAATAAGGAGGTTATTTTATGGCACAATTTTTTAAACTTTATGGTATCGCATTTGTATTATTTTTCGTGATTGACCTCATTTGGCTTGGATTAATTGCTAAAAATCT
>JAQVBA010000068.1:0-1697 GCA_028690555.1 Acholeplasmataceae bacterium | reverse complement strand
ATTTTTGCCCAATATATTTATGGTTTTTCATTAGAAGTAGAAAACGAAGTATCAAAAGAAACATTTGCAGAAATGTTAAAACGCGCATCAAATTATGCATATCAATCGATTGCAAAACCAGTTGAAGGCACCATGATTACTGTCATGAGAGCATTTGCTCATGCAGTTGAAACTTTAAAAGAAAAAGGCAATGATTTCTTAGACATTCTATCGAGTGCTTATGATATGGTTAAAATTGAACTTGCTAAAACTCCTGAATTACTTGCTGTATTAAAAGAAAATAAAGTTGTTGATGCAGGTGCTAAGGGATTTGTTCATTTTATTGAAGGCTTTGTTAAAGCATTAAAAGGTGAAGAACTCGATATTACACCACAAGAAACAATTGATCATATTCATGTTGACCACTTAGAAGATTCACAATATCGTTATTGTACTGAAGCACTATTACGTGGATCTCATTTTAATTTGGAATCCATTAGATCAACCCTTTCAAATGACGGAGATTCTTTAGTCGTTGCAGGTAGTGACAAAACCGTTAGAATTCATATCCATTCAGATCATCCAGATATCGTTTTTGAAAAGTTAAGTAAGATCGGTACATTATCCGAACAAAAAGTTGATGATATGCGCCGTCAATTTGAAGCTGCAAATCATCCAAAATATAAAATTGCGTTAGTCACAGATTCAATTGCTGACTTACCTGAATCATTTGTTGATGAACATCAAATTCACCAAATGCCTCTAAATCTTCATATGGAAGATACGATCTATTATGATAAAGTAACGATTAAGAGTGAACGTTTTTACCAGATGATGGATGAGTTAACAAATTACCCAACATCTTCGCAACCCAATCAAAAGCAACTTGAAAACTTCTTCTCCTTCTTAACGACTTATTATGATGAGATCATCGTGATTACAGTTTCTGATGAAATGAGTGGAACGTATCGTGCATTTGTGGATGCTTCAGAAAAATTTAAAGATAAAAAAATTCGAGTCATTAACTCGAAACAAAATTCAGGAGCTGAAGGCTTACTCGTCATGAAAGCTCAAGAACTCATTCAACAAGGTTTATCAGTGGATGAAATTGTTCAGAAAATGGATCATTATATTAAAAAATCGAAGATTTATGTGAGTGTGAAAACTTTAAAATACATGGTTAAAAATGGTCGTGTATCAAAAGTTACCGGCGTCATTGGTAAAATTACGAACCTTAAACCTGTCATATCAATCGATGAAAACGGAAAAGGGATCATCTCCGATAAAGGCTTATCTTTAAAATCATCAGATCAAAAGATTTATCAACACGTCAAAGAAGCCATGGAAAGATCTGGCATTGAAAAATATGCAATTGTTCACGCAAAAGGCGGAAAACGCGTTGATGAATATGTTGAGAAATATACGAAACTTATTGGTCGTGCACCAGACTATGTCATGGATATTTCGACCATCGTTGCGATGAATGCAGGTCTTGGTACGATCGCTGTTTCTTATATTGAAGGAGATCAATCATGAATTATCTAAGTTTCTTAGTTGTTTTAGCTGCTTTAATTATTTTCTTTGTGACATTTTTCATCATTGCACAAAAGAAAAAGAATAATGGGATTGCCGATGTTGCCTGGGGATTAGGATTTGTGGTTGTTGCATTCACTTCCTTGATCTATAATCAAAACTTTAATATTATCTCGATAACGATT
>JAQVBA010000067.1 GCA_028690555.1 Acholeplasmataceae bacterium | reverse complement strand
ATACTCTTCTGCTTGAACCTCAAAAGATATTAAAAAAAGAGAGGTTAATAGAATTAATCCCAAAATCATCATTCGACGCATAAAAATCACTCCTTATGACTGCATTTTATAGTGCAATCATATCATATCCCATCAAAAAATTAAAGAATATTTTAAAGCATAATCTCTCAATATGGCTATTATTTAAATATTTAAGTTATAATGAAACTAAATACAAGGGAGATGAGTGATATGTGGTATCTACTACTAATTATTCCAATAATGTTAATTATCATCATTATTCTAAGAACAATCAACTTCAAACCAAAGATGACACCCATAATGAAAAAGATTCATGATATCGATTCTATGCATGCGATTGAATCTTTGAGTTCAATGATTCAATTTAAAACGATTTCAAATGTCGATCCATTAAAAGTAAATGATGTGGAATTTGTGAATTTCCGTGAATATCTAAAAAATAGATATCCTAAAATCTTTGAAAATTCAAAATTATCTCTTTTTGATCGAGGAATGCTTTTTCACATTAAAGGACAATCTAATCAAAAACCTATCGTTTTCATGAGTCATTATGATGTCGTTCCGATTAATGGCAATTGGAAGGGTAATCCATTTAGTGGAAAAATAGAAAATGATTATGTGTACGGTCGAGGAACACTAGATACTAAATCCAGTTTAAATGCTGTCATGGAATCTGTAGAATTTGCTTTATCGAATGGTAAAATATTTCTTAATGATTTATATTTAGCATTTGGTGGTGATGAAGAAACCTATGGAACTTCCCAGCAAAAAATAGTGAAACATTTTCAAGAACAAGGCATTAAGCCCTATCTTGTTTTAGATGAAGGTGGTGCAATTGTTTCTAATATTTTCCCTGGAGTATCAAAAAAAGCTGCCGTTGTTGGTATTGCTGAAAAAGGGTTTATGAACCTAAAAATGACGGCTAAAAGTAGTGGTGGGCACGCATCAACTCCACCAAAAGATACAACCTTGACCATGCTATCAAACGCCATTACAAAACTTAATAATCATAAATCATTCAAACTTAAATTAACGCCTCCAGTTAAAGCATTATTTGATCATATTGCGCCTCATTCAAACTCGTTTATGATTCGGATGATTTTTGCGAATCTATGGATTTTCTTGCCTGTTGTTAAATTAATCGCTAAATCCTCAGGTGGTGAATTTTTATCCTTATTTAAAACCACACAAGCATTTACGATGGCAAGCGGCAGTGAAGCAATTAATGTTTTACCAGCTGAATCGAGTATTGGTGTTAATTACAGGTTAAGACCAGAAGAAAATTCTTCTACTGTAATCTCGCGTATTAAAAAAATTATTCGTAATGATCAAATAACCATTGAAGCGGATGATGTTTCAGAAGCTACGACGATTTCAAAAATTGATGATGCTTATAAAATCATAGAAAAAGCCATATCAGAGACATGGCCAGATGTTGTTCCTACACCTTATTTAATGATTGCAACTTCAGATTCTAGACATTATCATGCAATATGTGATCATGTTTATAAATTCTCACCAATGGATGTTACAAAAGCTGATTTAGCAAAAATACATGGTGTAGATGAAGACATATCAACAGAAAATGTTTTAAATGGTGTTCAATTTTATTTAAATATTATCGATCAATTATAAGGCCCACTGGGCTTTTTTAATACCCAACCCAAATACCGATAATTAAGAATAATACAGTTAGCAATAATGTTGCAAGCTGTAATTTATAAGTGAATTTAAACCACTTAGAATAGCTTACAGAAGCAATCGATAAACCAATTAATAATACACCATTTGTAGGAAAGATGACATTGGTGTACCCATCACCAAAAATAAATGCTAGTATTGCAAGTTCAGATGAAATACCAATTAAGGAAACCAAAGGTAATATGATTGGCATAATTAAAAATGCTTTTGCTGATGCTGAACCGATGAAAAATTGAATGATTAATACAAATAAATAGATAAATAAAATCGCAACAATTGGAGAACTTCCTTCGAGCATATTCGATAGATAATAAAGGATTGTATCCATAATTTGCGCATTTGAAATGATGTGTTTCACACTAACTGCTAATAAAATCAACAGAAATGCAGGAGCAACCCCTAACATGCCTTGAAGATAAGTTTTTAGTGTATATTTCATGTTTTTAGTCACTAAATATCCAGATATCAAACCACCAATTAAAAAGATTGCAGCCATGACAGGGATTGCGGGAATGGACAAACTGAAAATGAGTTCAAGTAATCCAGTGGTCACAATTCCAATCAATAAAATAATGAATAAAATGACATAGGTATTAAAAATTTTATTTTCGTCATTTACTTTAAAATCCACTTCTTCTTTTAACTCTTGTTTTTTCTTTAGATCTTCATCATATGTCAATGATTTTTCTGGATTTTTTTCGATTTTCTTTGCGTATGCTACTAAGAAAAATTGAAGCACACCATACATGATAATAAAAACAATTAATCGATAAAAAACACCATTTAAAATGTTTGTGTTCGCTAAATCAGATGCAATACCGATTGAAAAAGGATTTGTAATTGCAGTAGCAAACCCAAAACCAGCAGCCAATAAACACATGCCCATTCCAGTCATCGTATCCCATCCCATCGATAATGACAGGATAATTAAAATTGGTAATAAGGCAATGGATTCTTCAAATATTCCAAAAAAAGCTCCAAAAATCATAAATATTAAAATAATCATTCGAAGCAATGTATATTTATTGTTTCTAAAGCGATAAATCAACCGATTGATGATGACTTTAATACCACCGGTTTGATGCATTAAACCAAAAGTCCCACCTAAGATAATTAAAAATAAACCAATCATGATGACACTTAAGGCATCAGGTCCAACAAGAACCTCAAATGGTGCCGTAAACCAACGCCAGATGGGATAGTTAACATTATCTATAAATGTGAAAGTTCCACTGATGACCATACCGTTAGAATCTCTAAGAAATTCACCTGGTGAAATGAATAGTGAAAGAATCCCTGCAGATAAGATTAAAACTAATAAAATGTAAATTACATTTAAAAATGCTTTTTTGCTAATCGATAATAATTGTTTTTGATCATTCATCTTTAAGATCTCCAATCATTTATTTAAGTCTATTATAATCTAAAAAGCTGATTATCATACAAACCAAAACCCAGTTCATAGGGAACTGGGTTTTGTTAGGAAATGAAAGATGCTTTCAATCAATCATTTGTTATTTTAATGTTCCAATAAATAAACCAACCGTGTAGGTCATATCTTCTTTTGCTCTTGGTTTAAGTTCATCAAATGATAAATTTAAATAGTTTGTGACGACAATATCATCAATGCCTTCATTGATATAATCTTCTTTGTTACCTTTCAGTGAACCGACAACTGCAATCACTTTTGCTTTTGTACGTTTTGCTCGTCTTGCAACACCAATTGCTACTTTTCCTCTAAGTGATTGAAAATCCATTTGACCTTCGCCAGTGATGATATAATCAGCGTCTTTAGCAAGTTCATCAAATTGCATGGCATCTAATACCGTTTCAATACCCATTTGTATTTTTGAATTTGCAAAAATCTTTGCACCATATCCTAAACCACCAGCTGCGCCAGCACCTTTAAAATATGGATCATCAATTCCAAGGGATTGATGGACAGTCTTCGCTAAATGTTTTAATCCTTGATCAAGAAATTCAACCATTTCAGGATCTGCACCTTTTTGAGGTCCAAAAACATAAGCTGCGCCTTCTTTACCATAAAGCGGGTTATCAATATCACACATAGTAATTAATTCAATTTGATTTAATCTTTTATCGAGGTTTGATTTATCAATTTGATGGATTTGATGTAGTGTTCCTCCAGTAGGAATAAAAATCTCGTGATTTTTATCATAAAACTTTACACCAAGTGCAGCAGCAAAACCACAACCACCATCGTTTGTTGAACTTCCACCGATACCTAAAATCACTTTTTTCACACCATGTTCAATGGCATGTAATAATAATTCACCGACACCATATGTTGTTGTGATTCTTGGATCTTTTTTATTTCCAACAAGAGGTAATCCAGCACATGCTGCCATTTCAATCACAGCTGTTTCACCTTGATCAATTAGTCCATAAAAAGATGTCATTTTTTGAAAAAACGGATCATTGACTTCAACAAATACTTTTTCGCCTTTTAACCCTTCTAAAAACGCATCAACAGAACCTTCACCACCATCAGCAACTGGAATCTTTTTAATTTCTGCGTCATTAAAAACGTTTAGAATTTCATTTTCTATAATGTCACAGACTTCGATTGAAGAGAGTGTTCCCTTAAATGAATCCGGAATAATTACGAATTTTTTACTCATATGTTCGCGGACATATTATGATGTCTCTCCTTCCTATATATTTAAAAAAGAAGTTGCAAATAACAATCTTTTCATCATTTTAATTTATATAAAAATCTGATTATCCATATTTTTAAAAGCATCACAAAGTTTCTTCTTTAGTCTTTCTTGTTTTTGCAAAGGTTAATATGATACCTAATGCAATGGATAAATAACTTGCAAATAAAACACGATATTCAGGCGGTAATAAGAATGTGATGGTGTGCGCTGGTATCCAAAAGAAAGGGATTGTTTTCATAATAACAAATGTCATAAAAACTTTAAAGTCAATTTTACTTATAACATCTTCCATTTTAATCTTTGTCATCTTTCGAATGTTACCATTGGATATTTCGATATATGTGTCCGTCATTCGGTGTAGCATCATAAACGTAGGAGCAAAAAAGATATTCATGAGTGCTGAAGTTAAAAAGGCGGTTAATAGAGTTGCCCAAAAGGATGATGACTTAATCAAAGGTAATAGTTCGTTTTGTTGGGCATAGTTAACACCTTGTGAAAATATTTGAAAAATTAAAACAAAAACCATGCCGAGAAAGCCCCAAACCATAGCTTTCAACAGAATCCCTGAATCTCCAAAATATGTCTGGTGTTTGATTCGATGGACTAATCTTTCACCCATCGATGCTAAAAATGCTGTTTTAATAAATCCCAAGAGATAAGGCATTTTTGTATTCCATGATTCATAGATCTCTCTCGTAGATTCTATGACTACGAGTGATGTAAATCCAAGAATTATTAAGATCCATATAAAATCACTTTTTTTCATCGTTGACCTCGCTTATTATAGCCATTATAACACACAAAAAAAGCCAAAACTTTGGCGTTTTGACTTTTTATTCAACCGTTGTTTTATGATCTATAAAATAATCAATGATAAATAGTTTTTCAAAAAAATCAATTTTCATTAAAACGAGTTCTCGTGTATGCTCAATTTCTTCATAAGTTGCTTCTCCATAAACCACTCCATCATTGACTAACCGATAAGAATTCATAATCCACGTGGATAATGACAAGATGATTGGCAAATCTGTCCTGTTTTCTAAAAATAGGC
>JAQVBA010000066.1 GCA_028690555.1 Acholeplasmataceae bacterium | reverse complement strand
CGTCAGTCTGATTACGAAGAAGAACTCCGAGAAGGCGCTTGATCTGACCTACACAGGCATGTACCTTCACCCGAAGGATAAACCAAACTCATTGACCGAAGAGTCAAAAGAGTAACTTCTTTTTTTTACGCGAACGTTTGAAGCAGTGTGAAACACACGCGAAAGGAACGATTTTTTTTTGAAGAGAAGTTACGCGGTGTTAGTTTCAATCCTATTCGGGAAGGGTGTGGCTGGGTGTGGAATGGTGAGATAAAACCAACCGCGTACGTCCTATTTGAAAATACATTTCTCCACTCCCACTCTTTTTTCTTATTTCGGGGTGCGGGGACGCGACTTCGGCGCGGAGCGTCCCGCGGTGGAGATATCTTATTTTAGATATCCAGACTAGAGCTCGTTTTGGCTTCTTCTATCCAACAGGATTTTGAAGAGGTTCTTGGAGGTATTTGCCACTAGGAATTAGCAATATTACTAACATTCATTTCATAGACTCTACTTGAGATTGTTGATCATGACAATCATATGCTGCATCAATATCAACACAGGGATCAATATCAAGCATCTTACTTACTCGTATCTTTCGTTTAAGATCACTTTTGCACTTAAGAAATTCTTTGCTTGTAAGTCCATTCGGGGGAAGAGAATTTACAAAAGCGACATATTTCTCCTGAAATATTTTAGCATTTGTTAGGGCAAGATCTTCTTTGAGAGATTCAAGTTCATTCTTTCTAAACCATTTTGATTCTCGCACATATCCAGTCCAGATTTTAAATCCCATTTCATAGGATGATTTTTTCTCCCCCCATCCAAAAATTCGATCAGATAAACTAAAAAATGAAATCCCCAAGGCAGAAAATGCCAGGAGAATCCCAATAACTTGAACCGTAACAACAGATAGTCCAGACCATACTGGTATGATAATTGCAAGAATCCCAAGGATGATACTCCCAATTATACTAATACAGAGTACAATCCCCATCTTAAATGATAATTTATCACTGGATTTCAGATAAGCTTGTGCCGATAACGTTGCCGTTTCTTCCAGTCTTTTTAGATTGGTAGAAATAGTTTTGTGAGGGGTATATTCTCTCTCATTACTTTCATCCATCATGTGGGTTTCCCGTTGATTGATCTTTCCAAAGATGTTGTATCACCAGTTTTTTGTGCTTGCTGGAGGATTTTTCTAACTCTCCCCATATGTCTTGCAACTGCCTGACGATTTTTGGAGGCAGGACCCCCTAACTTTTCTTTGTCAACAAATGATGACTGACCCGTTTTATCTCTCGTTCTATGAACAACCTGTCTGGGAGCATAGCGATAATAGTAATCCATCATTGCTCCCAACGTTCTCGGTGCTGATTTCGGATAATGCTTAAAAATATTATTCGCCATAGCTTCTATGTGATGACCAGACAACTTCTGGGAAGAGGGGTTCTGATTATTCTGTTTCTTTAAAACAGTAACCAAATGATAGAGTTGGCCACCACATTTCTTGTTCGTTCGAGAGAAATCACGCTTGAAACGCTCCTCATAGATAACTTTCGACCACCTGTTGCCATTTGGAAGTTGATATCCATATCTGGTACGAACTGCAGGTATGAATTGCATTTCTGTCCCGTCATGATATTTTACCGTAACACCCATCCTCCCAATCTTTACCGATGAACGGGGATCCTTGCTTTTAAGCTGCTTTGCGATATACCTCTTAATCTCATCCGGCGATTTAGAAGCCAAAGATGAATGATTAATATATACGCGGCAATCCAGATCACTGACTCCGTCAACATAGGTTGCTTTACTTACTGATCCTCCATACTCAATATCGACATGTCCCTCAATATTAGAATTAATGGCAGTTTCGGCATCGTTTCTATGTTGCATTTGAGATTTGGCATCACGCTCACGAGAATTTTTTGCAGCGTCATCCAAAACGTCATTGACCGACCCATTTGATAATTTTGCTTGTTTTGGATAGTCAGAAACCTTCTGACCATAGTCATAATGGGGTCTGCCTCTCAATAATCCGCCACCCATTAAGATACCCTCCTGCCATGTAATAGACACGCCCTACATTTTGCTGATGATAACCTGATTTGCGATTTACCAGGCATCGTATCTATCAGGCATGCTGCAGACGCATAGCCGCTGTTTTTACGATCGGAAAAGTCACGGGTTATGCGCTGAAAGGTGTTCCACACATCGTCATCACGCACGTGATCCAAGGATGGAAGAGTGCCAATGTAGTAATCCAGCGTTTTTTGAGTTGGATTGTATCCGTTTTCATGTGTAATACGACCCTGAGCATCAGTAAATATCCCATTATGCGGCTCTATTATGTGGTTCAGAGTAATGATGCCATCAACATAAGGAAATGTTTGAATCATTTCTTTAGAACCCATCCCATAGAGATAAAGAGTTGGTACAAGATCGCGTATTGTCTGAACAAACTCTTTCGCACACCTCAGTTCATATGCATTTCCGTGTGCGATGTAGTCTCCGATATGGAAGATGAATTGATCAATACCAAGACTTTGTAACTCAGATACATGCCCTCTAATTTGTGGAACAGTAGATCCCTTAATTACGCCAATGAACTTCATTTCCGGATGGGCTTTAATCAGTTGACGATTTTTCATCCTGATTTGTTTAAGTTTGTGGGTAGACCAACTGTTGTCACGAAGGTAGGTCGCTTCATCCATCGTTGTACAATATGCAGGCTTAAGCTCATTGATGAGTCTCGACACCGTTCGTGCAGATAATCCAGAGCACCGTGGATCATCCATGATCAGTGACAGGGCAATTGGGGTGTCGGTATTATTTGCAACGTTAAATCCACCTTTGGCAGCCGTACGATAGTATAATGGAGTTAAGGCTTTTCCATCCGATGTAATAAACTCTGATGCACGCAGAAATGCTCTTGAACATCGAAAGTTTGGATTCCGTAATAATGACAACGATTTTTCATTGGTTGCAACTATTATGGGCTCTACTGTGTTGGACGAGGGGATCATCCAGCGAGGTTCCGGTTTCCATCCAGAAAAATTCTGGTCGAAACACGGACGGGTACTGCAGATAGCAGTATCCTTAATTGTATGATATCGTTTGATAATCATTCTGATTTCCGTAATCTGTGGATATATTCAGTGATTTATACGAAAAATAGTGGGACTATCCAGTGTTCCATAACAATTTTTATTGATTTTTTGTCGGATTTAGAGTGATCGTTTGTTAAAGTATATATACTCTGTAAACCAACAATATTGTGTGCAATAATTGTTTTGGATTGAATGATCCAAACACTACATTTTTTTAGTTTAGCTGTCTACTACATACTTTTACCTCCTACAGTTTTATCTAAAATAATAGAAATGATAGTTCCACACAGGAATAATTTTGAGATTTTTATATTGTTTATTTTCATAATGACACACTCACATATTGCTCGTCACTTCTCTTCCAGATTCATGGGGAAATACTCGTCAAATAATGGAACTCCGCGGTATTTACCTTCAAGATAAGATCTACTGATTTTTTTATCAAAACGTTCGTTGTATTCTTCAAATGAAGATAATGATGACTCACCGTCCATATTCTTATCAACAAACCAGATCTCGTCACGTCTGAGAAGTTTAAAGTCCATGAGATGTGCTTCATGAGTTGTTACGATTAATTGGATCTCTGTGTCTTTGGCCAATTCCAGATATTTGGCAATCAACTGGTAGGTCAAATTAGGGTGAAGACGTCTGTTAATTTCATCAATTACATATACTTTTTTGCTACCACTCTTCGCAGAGACAAGTAACTCTATTAAGTCTAGGACTCTTCTTGTTCCGTCGGATTCCTCAGAGACTTCAAAAGAGATTCCCTCCTTTTGATGATCAAATACAATTTTTTGTACTTTAATTTCCTGAGTTTCCGGATCAACATTGAGGAGGAACATTTCACGTTCTCCACGAAGCATAACTCCTACTTTTACTTCATCTCCCTGTTTCTTACATACAAGATTCTTCTTTTTTAAATCTTCAAGCATTTTTTTAAGAAACGTTGATGAGAGGAATTTCTGTAATTCATCCATGTTTCCATCGGCAAATCTTACCTGCTTGATGCCAAGTCCCAGTGATGACACAGCAGCATTTACCTCCGTCAGATTTTCATCATCCATAAAATATGATGGGGTCATAGGCTGATCTGGATAATTTATAACAAGTTGATCTTTAAACCAGTGATAGATCTCATTTAATGGTAACAACTCCTTTTCATTTTTATATAAATCTCCTTTATTTCTATTCATTTCTGTAAGAAACAATACAGAATCATTTGAGATCATATTGTTTGAATAGGTCTCTAGAATATGTCTCGTTTCTTTTGTGAAATCTTTGTTAAAGATCACTTTTTCGTTTTTCGGCTCTCTGGCAAATATTTCACGACGAGTTTCATTCTGATTTAGTTGATAAAGCCACTCATTATGAATGCTGCTTTCACTCACAACAATGTCAAATCCATAGACATAAGCCTTATCTGCAAGTTTTATTTCGAACTCAAAGCTGCTTGGGGCATTTTTATTCTCTGAATTTATCCTGCAGTATTTGTTCATTATATCTATCGGAATTTCACGGACAATAGTCGCTCTTGCAAAATCCATGGCAGCGACGAGATTTGATTTGCCTGATGCATTTGCACCATAGATGGCGGCAAACTTCAATAGGCTGAGTTTACGATCCTTTATTAGGTGGTGCATCTTTGACCGAACCTTTCCACTAATCATAGAGAACTCTTGTTCCTCATTGAAAGAAAGAAAGTTCTTAACAGTAAATCGAATTAACATCTTTACCGCCCCCAAGTGATTTTATCTCGCATTGATCTTCTAAAAACATGCAGAGCCACATACCATATACATTATATGTGATTTTTTCACATATATATTCTCGCATGAGGAGGGGAGATTAGGCGCCCCCTGAGAAAAATAGCCACTTCCCCCAAACCCAAAAATAAGATATCTCCACCGCGGGCCGCTCCGCGCCGAAGTCGCGGCCCCGCACCCCGAAATATGACAAAAGACACATCCCCTTTCTCCTTACGGGAGCCGCCGGAGCGGCGACAGGATTTGCCCGAACGCTCCCGATGAGGGAGGAGCAAGACAGCGTAGCTGGCTTGCGAAAGTGAGGATAAGCAAATCCGATTCTGGGAGCCCGAAGGGCGGGATTCGCGCCGATTCGCGGTTGGTTCTTTCTCATGGATCTGCACAATCTCTTACACGAAATCAACGCACACTTCCGAAAAAAAGGGATTACCTATTCTTAAATGTACAAATTAGGTATTCCCATCGCGTTGGTCGCAAATCAGAGATTTGCTCGCAAGTCTATCGACTTGCTCGGCTGAGGGCGAGCCTGTTCGCAAACCTTCAGTTTGCTCTCCGACTCGGGTCTACGACCCTCGCTTGTCGGCTCACCCCGCCCGCAAAAAAA
>JAQVBA010000011.1 GCA_028690555.1 Acholeplasmataceae bacterium | reverse complement strand
AGGTATACAAGTTTTTACGAACTCGAGGTTCAAATAATTTAACTACGCCTTCGCTCTTATTTTACTACCATTCATATAAATATAAAAGACTAAGAGAAAAACTCCTAGCCTTAGTATACGAAAAAGATTCATAATACGCCATATATTTTGCATAATATAGAAAAAATGAACAATATTTTAGTTCTTAGGTTTATAATAATGAAAAATCACTATTGATTTAGTGATCAATAAAAAATTGGAGGAGAAGAATGAAGAAGTTTTTTAGTATCTTGTTTGCACTTGCGTTTATATTTACACTTTTTGCTTGTAAAGAAGACGAAACAGTCAGATTAAAATAATCGGTGATGATGCTTTTTCTAATGCAATTAGCCTTGTTGAAGTTGATTTACCTATTTCTATTCAACATTTGGGTATAGGTATTTTCAGAAATGCATCCAGTCTTCAGAAATTAAGAGCGCCTTTCATTGGTGAGGAAAGAGAAACATCATCTGAACTCTTTAGAAGTCATGATATACTTGTTTACTTCTTTGGTAGTAAAACGTATTTGCATTATCATTTAATACCGGATAGTTTAAAAGAAGTAGAGTTTTATGATATTGATCAAATACATAACTCAACATTCTATAAAGCAACTTCACTAGAAGTGATTATTTTACCTGATTACATGACACAAATAGGCATTAGAAGTTTTTATCAAACGCATAATCTTAGATATTTCGAAATACCATTTGGTGTTACCCATATCCCGGAATCAGCCTTTGAAGGTAGCGGCGTAAATCATCTAGTCATTCCATCAACGGTAACTTATATCGATTTAAATGCATTCAAAAATACTAATCTTGAATATGTGATTTATTATGGAGAACCTTCTAATCTTTATATTGATTTATCCGGAAATGATTCACTGATAGAAAAACTAAAACCCTAAAACTGTTATCTGATGATTAATTGATGATAAAAAGCTTGGTTTTTTAAATTTTAAGTTGCATAAATATTAGATTTATTATACGATAAAGTAAAGATTACTAGGGAGGGCAAAATGAAAAAAGCAGTATATTTTTTTATGTTAATGATTGGTATTTTTTTAATGTATGGTTGTACTGATGTGGAAGAAATTCCCGAACCAGGGGATGAAAATCCTACCGTGACGATATACCATGATGTGGAATTGAATTTTGATAACACAGATGATAATTTAGTGATTCAAGTGGAATCTGGTCAAAGATTAGATGAGCCAGAAATACCAATAAAAGAAGGTTATAACTTTTTAGGATGGTATACATCGGAAGATTTTGACGAAGAATCCGTTTTTGATTTCGAACAACCAATCAGTGAAGATATGATGTTGTATGCAAAATGGGAAGAAACGATAGTCGAAATATCTGAGAGTGAGAAAATTGAAATGGACATTCTACCATTTAGTGATTTTCATCAAATGGAAGTTACAACGTCTTCGATTGATTTAGCAACTAAAGGCGATAATGGTACAACTTTTACGTGGTCTTCTTCAGATGAAACGGCATTAACAAATAAAGGCGTCGTCATTCCTAATCCAATTGGCGGTACAGATAAGGCCGTGACATTAACTCTTAAAGCGAAAAATGGGGATACACAATCCATTATTGAATATGATTTAATCATTCCAGCAAAAAATGAATCTACCATCACCTCTTTTGTAGAACTTCCTTACGAAACATTAACAGAAGAGTACGAGGTTTTAGATGGATCTTTACTCACTTATTATGTTGATAATGGATCAGTACCTTATGTTGATATCGAGGATATGATAACTCTCTTACAGGGTTATATACACTCAGAAGATATTGAATTTTTATGGAACCAAGAATCTCAAATTTTAACATTGTCATATAGTACAACTTATGTAGATGAGATTACACAAGAAGAAGTTACGGATGACTATGTAGCGTATTTAGATTTCACTTTGAACACCATTACAGTACCAAATCTTTCTTTTTTTGATGGTTATATCTTCTCAACTGCCACAGACTATTCTGCAGGTTTAACTTACTTAGAAGACTATTATTATGAAGAGGGGGATACCATTATATTTGATTTAAACGCGTATCGCTTTGACATGCTATACGAAAATGGTGACTATATCATGCCGTTCCATTTAGCAAATTTACTGTTTTGTGGTGGATCGTATTTTAACGTTTATTACAATGGCGATGGATACAAAGGTATTTATACATTTGGTGACGATCCCACCGAATTTATGACATCGAGCTTGAATGATTCAACTATACCAGTCGATGTGAGATTGGCTACATTTGATGCTTTTGCATTCACATTAGATTATTTTTATGGATTAAAAGTAGAAGCAGGTATTGAAAGTTATTATACGGAACTTAATCAATTTATTGAAGATATGCTCAGTCCCTACACTTTATACTCTTCAAGGGCATATTCCGATTTTGTCTATAAAGTTTTAGATGAACTTCATTCTTCAATGATTTATGGATCATTCTATGATAATGCGAATGGCGATACGCCAAGCATTAGCCTATTTAATTTAGGTGATCGAACAAAAGCTTGGTACGATGTTTATTTTTCTGTCCAAGATCAAATTTCATCGGCTTGGGGTTCTGAGGAAAATATTCCTGATTATCGTATCATCGATGGAAGCAATACCGCAATTATTTATTTAGATGGTTTTGTGACTAAACAAGTGGATGATCCGGATACTGTCATTGATTCTGATGTTTTCATGGAAACAACACTGCAGAGCATTTTTTTAGAAAATTCGAATATAGAGAACATTGTCATTGATATTTCCTATAATACAGGCGGTAATTTAGGTGCATTATATAGAGTATTAGGATACATAACTGAAAACCCAATCGCGTCACATTATCAAAATCCGATTTCTAATGAAAAATCAACCTATTGGCTTGAAGTTGATACGACAGCTAGAACTGAAATTAACTGGTTTTTAATGACTTCAAAAGTGACATTTAGTGCTGCAAATCTGATGGCTGCTATTGGCAAATATCAAGACGTTGCAACCATAATCGGTACCACATCCGGAGGAGGAGCTTGCTCAATTTTACCTATTTATTTACCGGATGGATCAGGTTATCAAATCAGTAGTTTAAATATGATTAGCTATCGTATTGGATCTGAAGCAGAAGGATGGGAATATATCGGGATAGAATCAGGTGTTACACCCGATTATGAACTCTCTGTTAATCGTTTGACAAATGATGCATTTATCGTAGAATTGATTGAGAAAATTAATAATGGTACAGCCACACCTTATGAATCTTAAAAATAATCGACTGGATTTCCTAATTTTTATTAAAAATGTTAAAATATTAAAGCTTATATAAAAAAATGTCTCAAATTATGCTCACATAGCGTTTTTGTGTGATATAATAAATAATAAATATTGATGGAGGAAAAAAAATGACTAAAAAAGTTTTAACCGTTTTGTTTCTGCTGCTTTCTATTTTCACTCTTGCAGCATGTCAAAAAAAGACTTTTAATGTGACTTTCGATTCTCAAGGTGGTACAGCTGTTGCTGCCATGACAATTGAAGAAGGCGCACTTGTAACTGAACCTGAAGATCCTACAAGAGTTTCAGGCGATGAGATTTGGAGTTTCATTGGTTGGTTTACCGATGCGGCTGCAACACAAGAATATGATTTTGAAGCACCTGTTGAAGCAGATATAACTTTGTATGCAGGTTGGTCACAAAATCTAGTAGTTCGTTTTAATACAAAGACGACGGAAACACTTTCACCAGCATTACTTCCACTTGATGGTGGTACAATTGCATCCGCACCAATTCCGACAAGAGAAGGATATCGTTTTGGTGGTTGGTTCTATGGTAAACCTGGACTAACTTGGTTAGAAACAACTCCAGTTGCATTCCCATTAGAAGTAGATGAATCACTCACTCTATATGCATATTGGGAACCAATTGATTCAAAAGCAGTTAGCTATTCAGAAGGCGAAACTTACACATCATCATTGACTTCTGATACTGCATTAAATTTAAATCCTTTAGTGTATGAATGGTCTCACGAAACAGATCTAATCGATATGCTAGTAACGCCACTCTTTACAACTGAAGTGGATTGGGATTTAGCAATCGAAGAAGGTGTTGCTGATGCTCCTGGCGATTTTTCTAAAATTATCAATAAAGAGTTTTCAGTTGAAGCTCTTGACTATCATTATATTTTAGGAGGAGCAACTAAATATCCTGTTGATTCTGAAGGCGATGAACATTTGGACGAAAATGGTAAATATGATCGTCAAGCAGCAACCACGTATAAAGATACTGTTTGGACTTTCAGTATTCGAGAAGATATGAAGTTTGAAGATGGTACACCAATTACTGCGGAAACTTTCGAGTACACACTTAAACAATTCTTAGATCCACTTCAAAATAACTATCGTTCAACTATCTTCTACAAGACAGAGGAAAATAAGAATGGCTATCCAATCCTTAACGCTTATGAATACTATTTAAACGAAGTGACTGATTTTGCAGAAGTGGGATTTAAAGTTGTTGATGATTACACATTCACTGTTACATTCTTTGAAGCTGTATCACAAGCGACTGCTGTAGGATTTGGTAATGACCTTCGTCTTTTACATCCTGAAAAATTTGAAGCTTCATTAACTAAAGATAAAACGAAGTCAACTTATGGTACACCTGCAAATCCATTTGTCTCTTATGGCGCATACATCATTAAATCTTGGGATGAAAATCAAAAGATTGTGATGAACAAGAATTATGATTATGTTCTAAAAGGAACAATCAATTACAAATCACAAGTTATTCAAATCGTTGACAATGTTGACCAAAGAATGCAATTGTTTGCTGCTGGTCAATTATCAGTTGCTGGATTATCACAAGAATATTATGCAGAATATGCTGAAAATGCGAATGTTTATAAATCTTGGGATGGTTATCCACAATACTTAGTGATTAATACCGCTGCTTCGAAACTAGGTGAAGATGGTATTGTTCAATCACCAATGATTTTCAATGTTAAATTTAGACAAGCATTACTCTATGGCTTTGATAGAAAATATTATGCAAATAATGTTTATGCACCTAACACTGCATCATTGTTACCAGTACCACTTGATACTAAATCATACATTCAAGACCCACTATATTACTCTGAATCACCAGCTCATTTAGCAATTCTTAATGAATTCGGTATTGATCCAACAACCGAAGGTTATATTCCTGATAGAGCTATTGCTTTATTTAATGAAGCCTATGATGAATGGGTAGCTGAAGGTAATTCCGGTGTTATCACCGTCACTTTCTCATCAGACAATAATGAATTCTCAGTTAACTTAGTTGAATATATTGAATCTCATTATGAAGAATTATTCGGTGCAGACAAATTTAATATTGAAATCGTTTATTCTAGTCCTGACGCTCAAAGAGCCTCATTACGTAATTGGAATTTTGAAATCTCGTTAAATTCTATTGGATTCGGAGCTTCATATGGCGTATTCTGGCAGTTCCAAGCTATCGCATTTATGGGCGATTTCATCGGTGGAGGCGGCCTTGGGCTATCTCAACCTCATGATTTATCAACTGAAGATGGATATGGCGAATATTTATATAAAGAAATCGAAGTTGATTTAACTGCAACTTACGACTATCTTGTAGAACTTGGTGAAGACTACATGGTTGAAAACGAATTATTAGGTCACCTTGAGTTACTTGGTTATTTAGAAGCAACAACTGATGAAGAAACTGGAGAAATCACTAAGGAAGCCGGCATTTACAAAGGCTCATTGTATGACATTGGTATGTTAATGGTTTCTATGGATACTCCTTATGACGGCACAGCAGCTGAACCTTTCCCAGGAGCAACTTCAGACACTTGGAATTTAGTTGCAGCATTCGAAAGAGTATTCTTCGAATATGCACCACTTATTCCAACGGTTACAAGATCTTCAGCAACAGTATATGCGGATAATGTTGTAATCACATGGCCAGCATATTCAGCAGCATTTGGCTGGGGTGCAGGAAGATATAGATATCTTAATACAGATCCAGATTTTCAATAATTAGCCTTAAGAATAAAAAAATAATTAGTAGATAATATAAGGTTAAGCCTGAGGATTTATCATCACCTCGGGCTTGACTTTTCCTGTAAATTCAAATTAAAGTGTTATAATACTAGTTGTAAGTATTGTTAAATTAAAGGAGTGATGTAGATTGCTAAAATACTTGCTAAAGAGAATCGGATTAATGTTCATTACATTTATCATTACCGTTTTTCTATTTTTTATGTTCATAAAATTAATACCGGATAACTATGTCCCACCCATATTTCAAGGGAATGACTGGTACGAAATAAATCGTATTCGAGAAGGTTGGGATAAACCGATTATTGTTCAATTTTTCTATTGGGTTAGAAATATTTTTGTTGATGGGTCTTTCGGGTTTTCTATTATATACCGAAGAGATGTATCGAGCGTATATTTTGGAAAGATTCCAGCATCAGTAAAAATTAATATCATTCCTTACTTTTTATCGATACCAATCGCTATTACACTTGGAATTATCGCAGCATTAAAGAAAAATAAAATCGCAGATCATATCATATCTATCATGATTATGGTATTTATTTCTGTGCCCTATTTTGTAGTTGCAGTGCTTTCACAATTTGTGTTCTATTTCCAATTGGGTTGGGCACCATCACATGTAATTGCAACTGCATCTGAGTTTGCTGAAAGAGGGTTAGCATATGGATTGTCTACTTACATCTTGCCAGTAATTGTTTTAACGATTACTGCTATACCAGGGCTAGCAAGAAATGTGCGTGCCGAATTGACAGAACAATTGACACAAGATTATATGTTGCTAGCTCGATCTAAAGGTTTAACAAGAAGACAAGCGATCTTTAGACATGCATTGAAAAACGCTCTCGTACCATTTTTACCTGGTATTTTTATTGGGATTATTGGTGTCATGAGTGGGGGTATTATCACCGAACAAATATTTAGAGTAGATGGTACCGGAAGATTATATCTTGCAGCATTTAATGGGCGAGACTATGCATTGTTGATGCTTATTAACACATTCGGACAGTTTTTGTTCTTGCTCTCTGCAATTATAGGAGATTTATCTTATACTTTATTTGATCCGAGAATTCGTGTGGGAAGTGGGAAATTATCATGATAAACAATGTTGATAAGAATAAACTCATATTAATAAGAGAAGATGATGAACGGATTACCGATTTGCCACTAGAAACAAAAGAGATCGGTTATTATAAGGATTCATGGAATCGATTTAAGAAAAATAGAGCTTCACTAGCTGCTTTTGTGATTATTTGCGTAATATTTTTCTTTATTCTCGTTGGTCCATACATGAAAAAATATGATTTACCTGATAGGGATTCAACAGCTGCTTCCAGATTAGGTTACCTGACTCCACGTATTCCAGGCATTGAAAATTTAGGTATTTTTGATGGCACTAAAACGATTACTCGTGGTAAACAATTTCTTCATTACATGTATTTTTCAGAATTTGGTGAAGGGATTATTTTAGAAGGAATGCCTGAAGAATTAATCGAAGACATTAATCATCCAGACTATGAAAATGTCTCTGGAATTACTGTCAAGGTTGATTATTATAAGTACATAAATTACATCACTTCATATATGCCAGAAAGATATTTTGGAATTATTCGTGAAAATGAAATAAATGGAACTAATAATGATCCTTTAGGGGAAGTGAGACAGACCTTAACGAAAGAAAAATTTGATGAGTACATGGCAAAAAATTACATCATCGATATTTTAGCAATTAAAGAAAGTGTGAACCCGAATAACCCGGATGAACCATATTATCAATATGAAGTACGTATTAATCAGTTTTTATCATCGTTAAATCAATTGCCAGAAGATACCTATTTTTGGTTTGGGACAACCTCAAGAGGTCACGATTTATTTACTGAAATATGGACTGGTGCAAGAATTTCTCTATTGATGGCCATTTCTGTATTGATTATTAATACGATTGTTGGATTGACACTTGGAGCAATGGCCGGTTATTACGGTGGTGTTTTAGACTTGCTATTTGACCGAATGGTTGAAATCATTTCATCAATTCCATTTTTATCTGTATTAACCTTATTGATTTTAAGATACGGATCTGCATTATGGGTCATTGTATTAGCGTTTACTGCAACAGGTTGGATTGGGGCATATTACACAGGCAGAATGCAATTTTATCGATTTAAAAATCGTGAATATGTCTTGGCAGCAAGAACTTTGGGGGCTTCAGACGGCCGAATTATGTTTAAACATATATTCCCCAACACTTTAGGTTTGATTGTCACAGGATATGCATTAGCAATCCCAGCTTTTGTATTTGCTGAAGCATCCTATGCATTTTTAGGCATTATTAATTACTCTAATGCAACAAGTGTTGGTATGCTTATTCAACAAGGACAAGCAGTGATGCAAGTTCATTCACATCTCTTAATTTATCCTTCACTTTATATTGCCATTCTTATGATTGCATTCAACTTGTTTGGTAATGGTTTAAGAGATGCATTTAATCCATCATTGAGAGGTGTTGAATAATGGCTGAAAAAATTTTAGAAGTCAAAGACTTAGCGATTTCATTTAAAACACAATATGGAATTCTACATGCGATTCGTGGTGTATCTTTTGATTTATATAAAGGTGAAACACTTGCGATCGTTGGTGAGTCAGGCTCAGGTAAAAGTGTTACTTCAAGAGCGATTATGGGATTACTTGCTGGTAATTCAATTTATGAAGGTGGCTCAATTATGTATCGTGGCCGGGATTTAATGCAATTAAATGAAGAACTTTTTCATGAAATTCGCGGCACGAAAATTTCAATGATCTTCCAGGATCCAATGAGTTCATTGAATCCAATTATTCCTGTTGGTAAGCAAATTGCTGAAGCCTTACGCTATAAGCTCGGTATGCCAGAAGAAATGGCGAGAAAAAAAGCGATTGAACTCATGGAGTCAGTGGGTATTGGCAATGCAGATAAACGTTACAAACAATATCCATTCCAATTTTCGGGCGGTATGAGACAACGTATCGTAATCTCTATTGCACTTGCTAATAATGCCGAAATATTGATTTGTGATGAACCAACAACTGCACTTGATGTAACAATTCAAGGGCAAATTTTGGAGTTAATTAATAATCTTAAAGAACAACGCAACCTATCCGTCATTTTCATTACACATGATCTTGGTGTTGTTGCGAACGTTGCAGACAGAATCGCTGTGATGTATGCTGGTCAAATTGTGGAAATTGGAACAGCTGAAGAAGTGTTTTATAATCCAAAGCATCCCTATACTTGGGCGCTATTATCATCAATGCCTAACCTCGCAACGTCTAAAAAGTTAGATGCTATCTCTGGAACACCTCCAAATATGATCTATCCACCTAAAGGCGATGCATTTGCACCTCGTAATCAATACGCATTAGAACTTGATTTTGAGGAACAACCACCAATGTTTAAAGTAAGCGATACACATTATGCAGCAACATGGTTATTACATCCAGATGCACCAATGGTAGAACCACCGCTTGCTGTTAAGAGATTAAAAGAATCTAGAGGGAGAGTGAAAAAATGACCAAAAATAATAACCATGTAGATGTTGACTACTCTCAAAAAATTCTTGAAGTAAAAAATCTTAAAAAGTATTTCTATGTAGGTGTTGGTAAAAATAAACTAAAAGTTCCAGCAGTTGACAATGTTTCATTTGATATACACAAAAGAGAGGTTTTTGGACTTGTTGGAGAATCAGGATGTGGAAAAACTACAACGGGTAGAACCATTATTAAACTATATACACCAACAGATGGTACTGTTGATTTAAATGGCATACGCATTGGTGCTGGTTATGATAGCATTGTAGAAAATATTAAAAAAATTAAACGTGAAGCCAAAGAAAAAATACTTCGCTTAAATCCTACAAGTTTTAAGAAATATCAAATCAATCAAGAAGCAGAAAAAAGCATAAATTTCATTAAACAAGATATTGATGAACTCAAGCAAAAGCAAATCGCTTCGACAAAAGAACTTATGTCACCGATTGAAAAGTATGCAGATGATTTATATCAACTCAAAAATCTATACACACTAGATATTGCGAGATTTAATTATGATTTTGCACTTAAAAAAGGTGAAATTGAGAATTTAAAGCATAATAAGGCTGAAAAAGAATATAAAAATGAACTTTTAATCGCAGAGAATACATATAAACATAAATTAGATGGATTAAAAGATTCAGCAGCGCTAACAAAAGAAACTATCGAAGAAAGAATTAAGAATTTAAAGTCCATTTATCAAGAAACTTTATCTGATTTAGAAAAAACCTATTCTCCATTGATTGAACAAGCTGAAAAAGATCGTTTGCCAAATTCTGAGGTTAAAATTCGAATTCAAGCATTGAAAAAGGAACGCGATGATTTGATTAGCAAGCGTCACAATCAATTTGAAAATGATAAGCAAAAGTTCCAAAAACCAGATGAAGCAAAAATCAAGGAAAAAGTTATTGAATCAAAAAAAGAATTTAAATTACAAATTGACAAAAAGCAACAAGAGATCAAAGATATTAAAGCAAAAGCAAAAATGTCAATTTTAGAAATATCGAAGCAAAAAGATGAAAAGCATTTAGCAAAATCAAATAAAGATGAAATTGATGCAATCAAAAAAGAACGTCATGAACAGATTAAACTTGAAAAAGAGCAAATCAGAAATGTAAAAGATGTGAATAAGTCTAAAGAAGCTTTGGCAGCGTCACGTAAAATGCAAATGATTTTCCAAGATCCAATTTCATCATTAAATCCAAGAATGACTGTAAAAGAAATAGTGAGTGAAGGCTTAGTGATATTAGGTGGGTATTCTGATGAAGAAATATCCAAACGTGTTTCTGATGTTCTTGAACTTGTGGGACTTTCTGCAGAATATGCAACAAGATATCCACATGAATTCTCGGGCGGGCAACGCCAACGTATTGGTATTGCTAGAGCGTTAATTATGAATCCAAACTTCATTATCGCTGATGAACCAATCTCTGCATTAGATGTTTCAATTCGTGCGCAAGTCATTAATTTGCTGAGAGAGCTACGTGAAGAGTTGGGTCTTACCATACTATTCATTGCTCATGACCTTTCAGTTGTCAGATTTTTCTGTGATAGAATCGCAGTGATGTACTACGGTAAACTTGTAGAACTCGCTCCATCTGAAGAATTATTTGCGAATCCAATGCACCCATATACAAAAAGCTTATTATCAGCGATTCCACAGCCTGATCCAGATTATGAAAAAGGACGTCAGCGCATTAATTATGACCCCTCACAACATGATTATCGTTTAGATAAACCTTCTTTAAGAGAAGTTGCACCGGGTCATATGGTTTTTGCCAATGATAAGGAATATGAAATTATTAAAAAAGAATATGAAATTAGCGCGCATAAAAAAGCTACAGATTTGGAGGACTAATGATGTTGAAAAAATTATTTAATTTAATATTTTTGGTAATTATTTCCATGACTTTAGTTGCTTGTGCGGACAAAAAGGTATCAAATGAAGAAATCAATGTCGTTTTCTTTACTGCAAACACAGGAGCAACGCAAATTGAATCTTATTTAAATATTGAGCCAAATACTAAAATCAGTGCACCGGAAGAACCAGCTCGTTCAGGATTCTTATTTGATGGTTGGTATAAAGATTTCTACCTAACAGAACCGTTTAATTTTGATGTGGATACCGTTGGCGACGTTTCATTTGTTTTATATGCAAAGTGGGTTCCCATGATTTTTAACATCATATACGATCCAAATGGAGGAGAAATGCCTGATACAGACTACCCTCTTACATTTGTTCCAGGAGATAATAAAGTATTACCTCTTCCAAAACGCACAGGATTCTTATTTGTTGCTTGGTACCCCTATGATTGGGTGGATGAGTCATCAACGATTCCTGGTGACAAAGGATATCAAATCATACCTAATGTCTATGAAGATTTATATTTGTTTGCCCATTGGAAAGCAATTACAGTCGTCGTAACCTTTAGAACTAATTATCCAATTGAGGGAGAAGGGCCTAGCAATCCAAATTCACTTACTGTTTCATATGGGGATATCATAGATTTTCCTCAATTTGATGAAACGAATGAATATACATTTATGGGATGGAATTCAAGAAGAGATGGTACGGGAGTTTGGTACGCAAATGATGAAATTTTCACAAGAACTCAACGTATAACATTGTATGGCGTATGGCAACCCAAATAGATAGTCTATTAAATAAACGAAATGAAATGATAAAAAAGAGAAATTTACTTCTCTTTTTTGTCTCTTTTCCGCTATTCCTTTTTATTGTAATTTTTGTTGTTTTATCTTATATGACAAATTTAGGAAATGATCTGATTATCACAATATATCTACCGATCTCAATTATTTACTTGATTTTCACTTTATGGGTTAAAGGTAAATTTTCATACTATGAAATGAATATCCAATATTTGTCGATGCTGTTGGATGAAATCGGACCAGTTAAACTTGGTCGGAAAATATTTACCACATCTTGGGTCGAAAAGATAAAAGAAAATGGATTCAAATTATTAAGTGATGAGAAAGATTACATGTATTTTTATTTATATACAGATAAATTAAATAAAATATCAAATAGAAAGGATGCTTGTATCAGTATCGTATTAGCGAAAAACTCTAGTTTTGACTTTTACAGCGAGCATTTGGAAAATGAAAAAATTAAGCTATTAAGCTTAGAACCTAAAGGATTTAAAACAAAGATTCAAATAACATTACAGTTTATCATGTATGATCAGATGGATGAAGAAACCACAAATAAAATTTCCCGAATAATAAATTTTAAAAGTAATCAACAATATTTGATACACATCACTGTAGGTTATTTTTCAGATCAAAATATGATATACTTTTTATGCCCGCAGAAAGCATATCCAAGTAAATATTACTACTATGCGTGCTGGTACATAAAACAACTTTGTGAAGTTGAAGATAAGGTGATTAAATGAGTGATTTAAAGAACAAACTTAAATTTGTTGAGCAAACATCAAAACAAGATTTTTTTATTCCTGAAGATGAAGCCAAAAGCGAGGATGAAAAACCCAATCATACTGAGCGTGAAATAAATGCAAAGAAACAGAAAAGAGCTCGAATTTTTAAAGCATTTTTGACGATGTTTTTGATTAGCATCGCTTTAATTGGATTTGGTTTACTTTGGCAATGGGATCTTAGCTTAATGGCAATAGGTGATGCAATTTGGCTGGCTTTTGCGATAGAACTCATGTTTGGATGGATGTTATTTGTGTATAACCACAATATCCTATCGCCATTTATTCACGGAGTTAAGTCGTTTTCACTGATGATCATCGGTAAAAAGCCAAAATTGGATTACTATACTTACATGAAAAAAATTCAAGATGATCCAATCCCTAGTTTTTACTATATAACAGTATTGATTTCTGCGGGAATCTTACTTATTCCAGCTTTAATTACTCTTTTCATACTAACTTAAAAAAAGTAGGTGATTGAAATGATTTTGAAACGTAAAAAACGCCTGAAAGACCATTTAAAAGAAGAAAATAGGTATTATATTGAAGGTTTAAAATATGAATATGGACTTGGTGTCAAAAGAGATTATCAAAAGGCACTAGAATGCTTTTTGAAAGGACAAGAAGATGGCGATCTTCTCTCTAAACAAAAAGTTTACTATCATAAAATAAGTAAACCTTTTATTGTGATTAACGCCGTCATATTTTTACTTTCAATGATATTTGGTGCGATTTATAATTTGGTTTGGATTGGTTTATTTATCACGGGAACATCCATGACGATCTCCACACTTTTTTTAAACACAAAATATTGGAATTATCGTGGCGCTCCCTATAAAATCAATCTAACCTTACTATTCATATCGGTTTTACTTATCTTACCATTTAGCGCAATCATCCCATATTTAAACGGAGTCTCTTGGTTCCCTGTAACAGCTTTATTTATAATTTCTCTATTTGTCTTTGTTGCAGGATTGATCTTATATTTTGGCGAACGTGAGATAAAAAATATTTGGATTTCTGTTGCTGGTTTGTTTGTTTTAATCATCAGTTTTATATCTTTTAATATTGAAACTCCTGATAAGAAGTTTGTCATCAGAATGATGGGAGATGGAGCCGAAATTATCGGTTATCGTTCAACAGATGAACATGTTGTTATTCCAAAAAAAATAAACAATATCCCAGTAATTTCAATTGGTGAAAGAGCCTTTATGGGGACTCAAGTTGAGACAATCGATATCCATGATGGAATTTATGAAATTAAGGATTATGCTTTTGCGAATAATTCAAATCTAAACTCAGTGAATCTTCCAAATAATGCATCGTTAGGTAGAGGATTATTTTATGGGGCTTCGAATTTATATGAAATTAATTTGCCCGATTCATTAACAGAAATTCCAGATTATTTTTTTTACGGAGCCTCGAATTTATCGGGTATAAATCTATCTAATAATATTACAGCTTTGGGTTATGGATCGTTTGCATATACATCAAATCTATCCGAAATTGTTTTACCTGATAGTCTAAAGATCATCAAAGATGCAGCGTTTATGGGATCCGGAATATCATCAATTACTATTCCAGATGCAGTCGTTTATCTAGGGTCTTTAGCCTTTTCGGAAACACCAAATTTAGATGATGTTCAACTTTCTAATCAAATTATGACTTTAAATTATGGATTGTTCATGAATGCTACGGGTTTAACATCCTTTGTTGTACCAGAAAACGTCACCGTAATTGCTGATGAAGTTTTTTCTGGAGCCACATCCTTAGAAACCATCGATATTCACGAAAATGTCATTTCTTTTGGTACAGGAGTTTTTAAATATGCAAACAGCTTAGTCTCTTTAGAGATTCCGGATGGCATAACTTCTGTCAGCGAAGATTTCTGTCGTGGATGTGATTCGTTAATATCCGTCAATTTACCCGATAGTATAACGACAATAGCAGATAGCGCATTTAGCGGTGCAATATCTTTAGAAAATATCACATTACCCCCTAATCTTTTCTCGATAGGTAGCGACGCGTTTGCAAACAATAAATTGTTGAAAACTATTTTAATTCCCGAATCAGTCAAAAACATTGGACCAGGTGCATTTAGAGGAGCTGAAAGTTTAACAGAACTTGTATTACCGGAAAATGTAAAAGAAATCAATAATTATTTGTGTGACGGATGTATTGTACTGAATAATGTTGTATTTTCAACCACCATTAATAAAATTGGGAAGTATGCATTTAGAAATGCTGAAAAATTATTGCAGATGAGCATTCCCGGTACAGTGAAAACAATCGGTGAGTATGCGTTTTTTGGTGCATCATCGCTAGAATCACTTTCACTTGCAGAAGGCATTGAAGTGATTCAGGCATATGCATTGTATGGAGTGCGTCAACTTAACTCGATAACCTTACCATCGAGCATAACTCGCATAGATGACGGAGCTTTTGGACAATGTGAAACTTTAGAATCAATCTATATCGGTGAACGAGTTGAATATATTGGGTATTATGCGTTTTATGGCTGTTCTAATGTCACGATTTATATCGATTTATTCCAGATTCCTGAAATCTGGCATCCAAATTGGAACCCTAATAATCGTCCCGTGGTTTTGAAAACGTAATTCATCATTTAATATTAACGACCAATAAAAATAAAAAAAGCTTCAAACTTGAAGCTTTGCACATTCAAGAATTTCGTAGAATGCTAGATGGCAGTCAACATTCTAAATTCATGGATGTGCTTTTTTCTTTGGGAGAAAAATAGAAACAAGTATGTATTTCACCATAAAAAAGGGCTTAATACATTTTGATTATACAACAATATGAACAATAATTCACGTTATTTACTCAAAAATTACATAAAAACGTTTTCATTATTTACACAAGTCTATTTAGCATATAAATGGCTTTATAAAACATTATGTTATATAATAGTTTTGGAAATTAAGGAGGACCTATCATGGCAAAATTAGAGATTCATAACTTACATGTTGGAATTGAAGGAAAAGAAATATTAAAAGGAGTTGACTTAGTCGTTAACTCAGGAGAAGTTCACGCAATTATGGGACCAAATGGTACGGGTAAATCAACACTTGCTAGTGCATTAATGGGCCATCCAAAATATCAAATTACTGAAGGTGAAGCTTTACTTGACGGAGCAAATCTATTAGAACTTGAAGTCGATGAACGTGCAAGAGCAGGTTTATTTTTAGCAATGCAATATCCTGCAGAAGTTCCAGGTGTTACAAATAGTGATTTTATGCGCCAAGCACTTCGTGCAACTTCTGGCAAAGAAGTTGGCTTATTTGAATTTGCATTAAAATATGAAAAAGTGGTTGAAGAACTAAAGATGCGTCCAGATCTAGCACATCGTTACTTAAACGAAGGTTTTAGTGGTGGAGAGCGCAAACGTAATGAAATACTACAATTAAAAGTCATTCGTCCAAAGTTTGCGATTTTAGATGAAATTGACTCAGGCTTAGATGTCGATGCTTTAAAAATTGTCGGTGAAAATGTGAGCGAACTTGTCGATGAAAATTTCGGATGTATTTTAATTACACACTACCAACGCATATTAGATCATATTAAACCAACGAATGTTCACATTATGATCGATGGTAAAATTGTTTTAAGCGGTGGGCAAGAATTAATTGAAAAGATAGACAAGAATGGTTATGAATGGATCAAAGATGAACTCGGAATTGAATTTGCTGAAGGCGAAGAATAATGAGAGATATTGTCATTGAAAAACAGATGGTCCAAACGAAACTTCCAAAAGATTTCGTTTACGACAATCACACATTAACCATTCCAAAAAATATAGCATTTCAAGATCCTATTAAAATTACCATATTAGATGATCACAATGATTCATTAAAAATTGTGGTTTCAGAAAATACAAGCATTAAAATTATATTAGAAGTAAAAAATGACACTTTAGAAGCAAGCACATACCATTTAAATTTACTTGCAAAGAAGAATAGCCATGTTAAATATTTACTTGTGAGTGAATTAAAAAGTAAAAAAGGTTTAGTCGAACATTATTTTACGGCAGAACGTGATTCCAAGTTGGATTTATTAGGTGGTTTTGTCAGTGATATTATCGATGCTAAAATGCATGTTGATCTCATTGGTGAAGGTGCTGAAGTTAAAATGCGAGCAGTTGCTGTATCATCTGATGAGAATCAACAAAATATCGATGTATTAATTGTTCACAAAGCACCAAATACGATTGGTGATATGACCAACATTGGCATTGCTAACAAACAAGGTAAAATCATTTTAAATGGTGTTGAAAAAATTGAGAAAGGTATGAAGAATGCGAATGCTTTCCAAACCTTAAAAGGGATCATCACATCTGATCAAGCAATTGTTGAAGTCAACCCAATTTTATTAATTGATGAATTCGATGTCAAAGCTGGACACGGAGCGACTATCGGTAAAATTGAAGAAGATGTACTCTACTATTTAAGAAGTCGTGGTTTAACGCAACAAGAAGCTGAAAAACTGATTATCAACGGCTTTTTAAAACCAATCATCGATGAAATTGATGATGAACCATTAAAGGAAAGATTCGTTAATCTCGTGAACTCAAGAATATGATTGATGTACATAAAATTCGCTTGGATTTTCCAATTTATGAAACTCATCCAAATCTTGTCTTTTTTGATAGTGCTGCATCATCGCTTAAAGTAAAACACGTCATAGATAAAGTTGATTATTATTATCAAAAACTGGGAGTAAATGTCCATAGAGGTGCATACGATCTAGCTTATGAAGCGACGACACTTTATGAAAATGCACGTCAAAATGTCGCAAGATTTATTCATGCTAATGAAGAAGAAATCGTTTTTACAAGAGGAACAACCTCAGCTTTGAATACGATAGCTTCTGCATATATTAAGCAGCTTAAACCAGGTGATGAGATTATCACCAGTGAACTAGAACATCACTCATCTATTATTCCTTGGATGATAGTTGCTAAAAAAACAGGGGCTAAACTTGTATATATACCGTTAACTAAAGAAGGTAGAATTACCGTTGAAGGATTTAGAAAAGTGTTAAGTGATCGCACTAAAATAGTTGCAATCACCCATGTTTCAAATGTGATGGGTTATTTGACACCCATTGAAGAGATTACAAAATTTGCGCATGAAAAAAATGCAATTGTCATTTTAGATGCAGCTCAATCTGCACCACACATAAAACTCGATGTTAGAACACTCGATGTTGATTTCTTAGCTTTCTCAGGACATAAAATGTTTGGTCCATCGGGTGTCGGTGTCCTTTATGGAAAAGAAAAATTACTGAATCAAATAGAACCTTTTGAATATGGTGGTGAAATGGTGGATCAAGTGAGTAAGGATTTTGTCTCATTTAAAGATGCACCACTCAGATTTGAAGCAGGTACACCTGTGATTAGTGGAGCGATTGGATTATCAGCAGCCATTGATTATATCGAATCGATTGGATTTGAAGACATTCATCAACATACTCATGAAATTCATCAATATCTATTGAAAGAATTAGAAGAAGTCGAAGGCATAACCATTTATAATAAAACCGCAGATAATCCAGTGATTGCCTTTAACATTGATGATGTTCATCCGCATGATATTGCAACCATGCTTGATGGATCAAAGGTATCTGTGAGAGCAGGACACCATTGCGCACAACTTGTTAGTCAGTTTTTAGGTGTACAATCCACTTTAAGAGCTTCGATTCATATTTATAATAGTAAAGAAGATTGTGATATTTTCATTCAAAGCGTCATAGAAGCGAGAGATTTTTTTAGACAATTTTAAGGAGAAGCACATGAATATTGAACAACTTTATCGCCAAGTGATCATGGACCACTACAAACATCCAAAAAATAAAGGGTTGATTGCAGATTCCAGTTACTTGATGGTCCATTTAAATAATCCAAGTTGTGGTGATGAAATGACCATTCAAATGCATGTTAAAGATCATGTCATTGATGATATTAGACATCAAGGGACAGGGTGTTCGATTTGTTGTTCAAGTGCTAGTGTCATGACTGAAACTCTCAAAGATCAAGACATTGATCAAGCAATGAAAATTATTGGTGAGTTTTATGAACTCATTAAAGGATATCCTTATAACCCTGAGATTTTAAAGGGAGATGCGGTAGTGTATCAAGGTGTTTCACAGTTTCCAGCACGTATAAAGTGTGCAACACTTGCCTGGAAAGCTGTAGAACAAGGGATTAAAAAAATAAAGGAGGAAGAGCAACATGGATGATAACAAAAAGAAAATTGATGCCATCGTCGGTGATTACAAGTTTGGCTTCCATACGGATTCAAAACCTGTGTTTGACACCGGAAAAGGGCTTGATGAAGATAAATTAAGAACGATTTCTAAAATGAAAGGTGAACCTGAATGGATGCTTGAATACCGTTTAAAGAGCTATAGAAAGTTCCTTGAACTCAAAAATCCAAATTGGGGACCTGATTTATCATTTATAGATTTTGATGATTTTACTTACTTTTTAAGAGCGAGTGATCGCGCTGAAACAAGTTGGGATGATGTTCCTGTAGAAATTAAAGACACATTTGAGAAATTAGGAATACCTGAAGCAGAACGTAACTATTTAGCAGGTGTTTCAACACAGTTTGAATCAGAAGTTGTATATCACAATACCATGAAAGAACTCGAAGATTTGGGTGTGATTTATGTCGATACAGATACAGCACTTCGTGAGCACCCAGAACTTGTTAAAAAATATTTTGGTAAAATCATTCCATTTAATGATAATAAATATGCAGCACTGAATAGTGCAGTATGGAGTGGTGGTTCATTCATTTATGTTCCAAAAGGTGTAAAAGTCGAAAAACCACTACAATCCTATTTTAGAATCAATTCGGATCAAATGGGACAATTTGAAAGAACACTCATTATTGTTGATGAAGGTGCTTCAGTGAATTATGTTGAAGGTTGTACTGCTCCGGTTTATTCGAGAGATTCACTCCATGCCGCGATTGTTGAGATTATAGTTGAAAAAGATGCTACATGTCGTTACACGACCATTCAAAATTGGTCAACAAATGTCATTAACCTCGTTACAAAACGTGCATTTGTGTATGAAAACGGTCATATGGAATGGATTGATGGAAACATTGGAAGTAGTGTTAACATGAAATATCCATCGTGTGTATTACTCGGAGAAAGAGCAAAAGGAACAACGATTTCGATTGCTTTTGCTGGAAAAAATCAAATTCAAGACGCTGGAGCAAAAATGATTCATGTGGCACCTAACACGACATCAACGATTATCTCTAAATCGATTAGTCGTGCCGGAGGTTCTGTCAATTATCGTGGTAAAGTTGATTTTGGTAAGAATGCGAAAGGTGCTAAAGCACATGTCGAATGTGATACGATTATCTTAGATGATTTTTCATTTAGCGATACGATACCAACAAATATTGTAAGAAATAGCGATGTGTTCTTAGAACACGAAGCTACTGTTTCAAAAATTAGTGAAGAACAATTATTCTATTTGATGAGTCGTGGTTTAACTGAGGAAGAAGCTACAGAAATGATTGTCATGGGGTTCATTGAACCATTTGCTAAAGAGCTTCCGATGGAATACGCGATTGAACTCAATCAGCTAATTAAATTGGAAATGG
Source organism: Acholeplasmataceae bacterium (assembly GCA_028690555.1). Lineage (GTDB taxonomy): Bacteria > Bacillota_I > Bacilli_A > Acholeplasmatales > Acholeplasmataceae > UBA6181. The sequence goes on along the minus strand of JAQVBA010000011.1, from coordinate 5,806 downwards.
AAGGCTCAATTGGTTAATTTTTGTAAAAATATAAAGATATGGAACTCCATATCTTTTTTATTTGCACAAAATAGCGTAAAATAGCAATAAGGTGATGCCATGAGGAAATTACTAGCATTTTGTTTAACTTTAATTTTTGTATTGACACTTTCAAGTTGTGAAGGGATTAAATCATATCAGGATCTTGATTCTGAATTTAATTCACATCTTGATTATTTTAAAGAAGATTACCAAGTGAAAATTGATTATTATAATACGCTCTCTACGAGAACGATTTTAAGTGTTGTAAAAATTGAAAAGACGAGCTATTTACCATATTCTAGTGCCACGGGTTCAGGTGTCATTTTTACCCAAGATGACACGCATTATTTCGTTTTAACTAACAATCATGTCACATATTCTGAGAATGCTGAGCGAACCTCTTATGCGGTTTATGATTTTCAAGGAAATAAATACAGTGCGACACTTGTGGCTAGCAATAGTTCATTTGATTTATCCGTTTTAAAAATTACAAAAGGTGATTTAGTCTTAGACAATTTAAAATTTTCATCGAAAAATCCTGAAATTGGTGACCGTACTTCAATCTTAGGATATCCATATGAACAAGCGAATGCAATTACGCTTGGAAAAGTACTTTCTTATCAAAATGTCACCATTAGCGATCCAATCTCTGAATTTATCAACGTGGATTTTGATGTCATCGTTTCAAATACACCTGTAAAACCTGGGAGTAGTGGTAGTGTTGTCATCAATGATAAGTTTCAAGTCATTGGCATTTTATATGCTGGAAATTTCACAGATTCAGAAGATTATTCAACATTTTCATTTTCCATTCCTGTAGAAAAAGTCATAGAGTTTTTAATCGCTAATGATTTTACATATGAGGAGGGCGAATCATGAAAAAATTATTTTTGATGATTGGATTTGTCTTTCTTTTAACCGGCTGTGGTATGTATATCGGAGAAGAGAAAAGCGATGCTTTTAAACTGCTTTTAAACCAATATGAAACTTATGTTGATCATGACATTTCTGAAGATGAACATTTTTTTGAACTCATCAATCGGACAATGATTGATGTAATACCTTCAATCGTCAAAGTTGAAGTAAGTATTTATTCAAACTTAAACATTTTAGTTGAAAAGCGTATATCATCTGGAGTAATTTATGATCACGTAGATGATGAATACTTCATCTTGATTGATCAAAATCAAATGGATCGATTATCTGGACAAAAAATAGAAATAGAAGTGATTGATTATATGAGTAATCGTCATGTAGCAACACATCTTTTTGATGATTTAGTTGAACCGATTGCAATTTTAAAAGTTACATCACGTTTTTACCATTTAGAAAAAATTAATTTTGCAACTCACACACCAAAAATTGGTGAACCTGTGTTACTTATAGGGAATCATTTTAACATTCAAAATGCAACATCCATGGGTTTAATTACAAATTACAGGGATGATATTAATCGGATGTACACATCGATCCCATCAGATTCACTTAGTCATGGTGGAGCGGTTATCAATAGTCAATTAGAACTTATCGGATTACAAATAGATGTGATCGATCATATGTCAATTTTGTTGACAAGAGATGCCATCGTTAAAGTCATTACAAATTATCAACAATCAAAAGGAGAGTGATTTTTTGAAACGCTTCATTTACATTAGAAGTACGCATGATATGACAGAAATACAAAATGAAATGGATGCCCTATTTTCTTCACTCGTGGATGTTTTTGATATGGTTCATGAAAAATGTTCGACACTTTATATTTATCAAGGTTTTTACGACCTTGACTTTGAAGAGATTACAATGAACATGTTATCAGATACGCTTTATGATTTAGTGCTTTATCAATCCTTTCAATTTGAGGATATGAAAGAGCTTCTTTCCCATGTGGATTTTGTAAAAACATATCTTGAGTTTGTTCCTAAAAAAATGGGTTCCTTTATAAACCACCAAAAATTATTAAAATCAAATCTAAATCTTCCCAAACAGTTATTAAGTGAACAATTTTTAAGGAAGTATGCAAAAGATCACATGATGCTAGATACACTCTATATCTATTTCGAAAACAATCAGAACATGTCAAAAGCCGCTAAAGAACTTTATATTCATCGAAATACATTGATTCAAAGATTAGATAAGTTTTTACAAGAGACTGGATTTGATGTTAGAAAGTTTCAAGATGCAGTCATTATTTATCAATTAATCTCATAAAATATGTGCATTTTGCACATTTTTTTATGCATTTAAACTTGTTATAATAAATCTATCAATAAAAAGGAGATTAACTATGGCTACTTTAAAACTTAGCAATATTAATAAGATTTATCCAAATGGCGTTCAAGCAGTTTTTGACTTCAATTTGGAAATTAGAGACAAGGAATTTATCGTTTTCGTTGGTCCTTCTGGATGTGGGAAATCCACAACATTACGCATGATTGCAGGGTTAGAAGAAATTTCATCTGGTGAACTTTATATTGATGATGAATTAGTCAATGACAAAGCACCAAAAGATCGTAATATCGCGATGGTATTCCAATCTTACGCTTTATATCCTCATATGACTGTTTATGATAATATGGCATTCGGATTAAAATTAAGAAAGATGCCTAAAGATATTATCGAAGAAAAAGTAAATGCAGCTGCAGAAATTTTAGGATTGACTCCATACTTAAAACGTAAACCAAAAGCTTTATCAGGTGGTCAACGCCAAAGAGTTGCGTTAGGTCGTGCGATTGTTCGTAATGCAAAAGTATTCTTAATGGATGAACCATTATCAAATCTTGATGCGAAATTACGTGTTCAAATGAGAGGCGAATTGATTAAGCTTCATAATAAGATTGAAACGACAACGATTTATGTAACCCATGACCAAATTGAAGCGATGACCATGGCTTCTAGAATTGTCGTGATGAAAGATGGTTACATTATGCAAGTTGGCGCGCCAAAACAAATTTATGATCATCCAGAAAATATGTTCGTTGCTGGCTTTATTGGAACACCTCCAATGAACTTCATTCACGGTCAAGTCAATAAGAATAAGACGTTTGTAACTGGTAATTATGAAATTTTATTACCAGATGATAAATTTGAAATCATCAAACAAAATGGTATGGTTGAAAAAGATATCGTCTTAGGAATTAGACCAGAAGATATTCATGACGAACAAGTTGTTCAAGAAACTTATCCAGGTGCTGTTTTAGAGATTACTGTGGATGTTGCTGAATTACTAGGTTCTGTAACAAACTGTTATATGGATATTAACGGTTCACATTGTTGTGCATCGATTGATGCAAGAGCAGGTATCGGTATTGGTGATAAGATGAGATTAGCTTTTGATATGAACAAATCACATTTCTTTGATCCATCATCAGAACTTGTATTAAAACTTAAAGATTAAAGCCCACTGGGCTTTTTTTTTGGAGAAAATGATGATTGAATATATAAAACACGAACAACAAATGACTTATATTTATCAAGATACAGAGATTGAAAAAAAGAAACATTCTGTCATGTTTGTTATTAAAGAATTATGCTTAGATTATTTGACCACATATGAAGGCTATGTTAAAGCAATCCAAAATAAATATCATAAACACCATCTCATTCCTCTCGTCTTGTCAAATGATATATCACTCATCCCAATCATGCGCGTGAGAGCATATGAAAATATTTGGATTAACGTATGTGCGATTAAATCGATAAAAGCGATTACACATGGTGTGATGATTACCTTTTTAAGCGAAAATACGCTAAATATTAATAAAAACATATCGATTTTGAAAAAATCAATCATTTTTGCGAATACCATAAAAAAAGAAAAAGTAAAACACTTTCATGCTTAAACTTATAGAAAATGATGACTATTGATGATATAATGATAACGGCTTAAAGCAATATTAAAATTCCATCTCAAAGGAGGATTTAATCATGCCAAAACAAACGATTCGTGATCTTGAGTTAAAAGGAAAGAAAGTATTAATTCGTGTCGATTTTAATGTCCCTTTAAAAGACGGTGTCATCACTGACGAAAATCGAATTGTTGAAGCACTACCCACCATTCAATATATTTTAGAAAAAGGTGGTAGAGCCATTGTATTTTCTCATCTAGGAAGAGTTAAAGATGAAAGCGATAAAGCAAAAAACAGCCTTTCTGTGGTTGCTAAAAGGCTTGAAGAACATTTAAATCAACCGGTTGTTTTCATTCCTGAAACACGTGGTAAAGCATTAGAGGATGCCATTAACAAATTAAATGATGGTGAAGTTCTCATGTTTGAAAACACACGTTTTGAAGATTTAGATGGTAAAAAAGAAAGCAAAAATGATCCTGAACTTGGACGTTATTGGGCATCATTAGGTGATGTATTTGTGAATGATGCATTTGGAACTGCACATCGTGATGCTGCATCAAATGTTGGTATAGCTTCAAACATCGAACATACAGTTGCAGGATTTTTATTAGAAAAAGAAATTAAATTTATCGGTGGAACTCTAGAATCTCCAGAACGCCCATTTGTTGCGATCCTTGGTGGAGCTAAAGTCTCTGATAAAATTGAAGTCATAAAAAATTTATTAAATATTTCTGATTATGTTTTAATTGGTGGTGGAATGATCTTCACTTTCTATAAAGCAATGGGATTAGAAATTGGTAAAAGCTTATTAGAAGCAGATAAAGTTGATCTTGCCAAAGAACTTTTAGAACTTGGTAAAGGTAAAATCATTCTTGGAGATGATGTCATTACTGGGAAAGCATTTGATGCTGATACAGAAAAAAACGTCAGAAGTATTGAAGATATTCCTTCTGATGAACTTGGAATGGATATTGGACCTAGAAGTATTCAACTTTTTGAGAAGTATATTCAATCTGCGAAAACAGTCGTATGGAACGGACCACTTGGAGTCTTCGAGTTCCCTAGATTTGCTGAAGGAACAAGAAGTATCGCTCAAGCAATCGCAGATATTAAAGATAAAGCAACCACGATTATCGGTGGTGGAGATTCAGCAGCAGCAGTGATCCAATTTGGATTAAAAGATGGATTCTCTCATATTTCCACAGGTGGCGGTGCATCTTTAGAATATTTGGAAGGTAAAATACTCCCAGGCATTGAATGCGTGGATGATAAATAATGAACATCGGTGAGAAATTAAGAAATCTCAGATTGGGTCAACGCATGACTCAAGCAGAACTCGCCAACAAACTCGGTTTAACTAAGGGTTATATTTCACAAATTGAAAATGATTTAACATCACCTTCGATGCAATCACTCTTTGCGATACTTGAAGCTTTAGGAACAAATGTTCAAGAGTTTTTCAGCCCTCAAGAAAACCAAAAAGTATTATTTAAGAAAGATCAATATGTAGTCACTGAAGATATACATTTAAAGCATATTTTGACAAAAATGGTACCTGATGATTTAAAATATGAAATGGACCCAGTGATTTTAGAAATAAGTCCAGGTGGACAGTCCCATATCTATGGTGCTAATCCAGGTGAAATATTTGGGTTTGTCATTGAGGGACAAATACTACTTGTGTTAAATCAAAAACGATATGTGATTAAAAAGGGCGAGTCGTTTTATTACTACGCAAATCAAGAGCATTATCTCATGAACCAAAGTTTTGAGAATGCCAAAATCTTATGGGTGAGTACACCTCCAATGTTTTAATGAAAGCCAACTATTTAATATAAGTCAAGATAAAATAAACAAATAGTGGTTATGATATGAAGGCATACTAAAAAGAATGCCTTATGACAACATCTAGATCTTTGAAATTTAAATATGTTAATGAG
>JAQVBA010000065.1 GCA_028690555.1 Acholeplasmataceae bacterium | reverse complement strand
CACAAATGATGATTTTTTTAGGTAGTTACGATATTTTGGGGATTGATATAAAATACCTTGATCAGCATGAATGAGTAGCTTCGATAAATCCTCATTTGGGTTGATTGCTTTCTTAAGGGTTTTAAGAATCAAGTCCTGGTTTTGACTTCTAGATATTTGGTATGCTTTCACTTCACCATTATAGAGATCTTGTATTACAGATAGATATAATCGTTTACGATTAAATCTAAATTCCGATACATCAGTGACCCATGCGATATTAGGTTCATCTTTTTTAAAGTCTCTCTTAAGTAGATTGGGTGTGATTTTGTTTGATATTTGAGAGATATAGCGATATCTCTTTTTTCTTCCCTTACAGACGATGTGTAGCACTTTCATAAGCTTCACAACCGTCTTATACGCTATTTTAATCTGATAAAAGTTTTGAAGTGCAAGTTTTATACGTCTATAGCCATATGTTCGATTGCTCGCTTCAAAGACCGCTGATATTAGTATTTTGATATCATGATATTTATCTTTTGTCGGATGATGCTCATAGTAGTAATATACAGATTTTGGAAAACCAGCTATTTCAAGTAGATCTTTTAATGCATATTTTCGCCTTAATTCTTTGACTACTTGGTATTTTTGTTTATTCGTTCCTGTTTTTGAACTAAGGCGATAAGTTTTTTTGTATATTCAAGTTCCATTTCTAGATGTTTGACTTTGAGTTCTAAATCCTGTTCTACCTCTTTGGAGGGCTTATGGAATTGTCTAACTGGATTCTTACGATAGTCTTTAGGCGTTTGAAAAAAGCGCTCTTTACCATAAAGCCTATACTGATAGACCCATCTTGCAGGTAGTGTATCATTTAGACTTCCTGATGATAAATACATATCATATTTACGCGCTGCTTGGCTGTATGAGAGTTCGTTTTCAATGATGTCTAAAACCACCTTTAACTTGAATTCTCCGCTCCATAGTCTATTCTTTTTCTTTTTATCCTTCATATGATGCTCCTGCATATACTTGTATTATAACAAAGTACAACTTTTTGGTATCAGTTCAAGAAGCTAAAACTATTAGATTAATCTATCAGATGTATTTAGAAGGCTATGGCACTGTAACAATCGCTAATTATTTAAAAGCTCATGGCTATATTAATAGAAGGGGACTAGTTTCATGGAGCGTTGCGGGTATCAATAGAATTCTTACGAATGAAAAATATATAGGCAACTGCCTCCTCCAAAAGACATTTACTCGAGATCCTTTAACCAAAAAGAAAGTCTATAACCACGGCCAAAAGAAACAATACCTAATTGAAGGAGGACATCCTGCAATTATTGATAAAGAAACTTTCGATAGGGTTCAAGACCTTATGGAGAAAAAGAGAAAACAATACAAACTCAGAACCTATGAAAATACTGAGAACTACAATCCTGAATATATAAGGTCTCAATACACTGGTTTATTCTTATGTCCGCATTGTGGCAAGAAATACGTTATTAAGACAAATCACTACAATGGAGTGGCAACCAAAAAGTTCTTAACATGTAATTCAAATATGATTAATAAAACATGTAAAAGTGAGAATTATCCTTTGGATACCGTTAAAGAAATGATGGGAAAGCAAATCAAGATATTAAAATCCAATATTTCCGCATTTAAAGAGGCGCTAAAGGATGTTTTCAGACCATCATTAGAAGATTAATCACGATGAAGAAATCAACGCTATAAATGATCAAATTGAAAATTTAAGAAACAAATATGAAACTATTAAAGATTTCAAAGACGATTACTTCACTGCCGTTAAGAATGATATCGTTATCAAGATTAATGAATTAGTAGAACAACGAACTACTCTTCAGAATCAAATTATTTCAAAAGAAGACTATGATCGAAGGAATAACAACCTCTTAGATGCAGTTAAGTCATCTATTGAATATAAAGTTAGACTCACCACCTTTACTACCTAATTTGGAATCCTGTTTTCTAGGTAGTTCAAACAGTATGCTACTTAGCAGTTATGTAAAGTATTGAAAATACGCATTTTTACAGTTCGGCTAACACTTAGTTACATCAACCCACTAAAAAAGCACCAAAATCGGTGCTGATTTATGACCTCCAGTCTTGTGGGTTTGGTGACCTATTTTAATACAATTGCGCACCCTTAGCCTATTTTTACGCACCCTTATTGAGAATTTGCGCACCCCTACTAATTTATAGAGTGACGTTGATGAGATTTTAGAACCCTCTTATTATCCATTGTTATAATCATTTTTCACAAAATTTTAAGTTAAAGAAGAAGCAAAAGCAAAAAAGCAGTCGAATGATATATTCATTATGCAATACGACATTTGGACTTTGGCTTTTTTCGGAGTAAATACCGTAGGGTTCACGTCCTTATATGTTGTTGAAACCAACCTATAACGAAGTATATTTTGTTAATATCCATTTACTTTCCATTTAGTTTTATAATGGTTGTTTCAATTCACTTTTATGTGTTTTACGTAACTGCCTGGTCAAGATGGGTCAAAAAATTTAACTTGTGAGCTAAATAAAACTTACATTCAAGTCCTATTTTCGGGAATAGGACCACCATTATCGATATAAATTCATTAATGAACGATATAGGTCAATTACTTTTTGATGGTTACTATTAGCCCTGTCTTAATGAATATAATGTCAACCCATTGATATCTACTGTATTCACATAGTTTAACAATGTCTTTAGTTTTATAACGATTCTTGCCGTTACATTATGTCCATTATCATCTTGAATAATAACCATTTTTTCATTCTGGCTAGATAAACGCAGTATGAACTTGCCATGAGCAAAACCATTTCGAATTCGATAGAATAATTTAAGGTATTTGTTTTTCTCTGATGTTTTGGAAATGACTGCTCTTTCTTTATCTACATCCATTAAAGCTCCATCAGGCAAATCTTTACTATTGAACTGGATTGCCAATTCATCTTTATCTGTAAATACAAAATCTGGATTTCTATTAAGATTAAGAACGTTTTCTAACGCCACTCCAAGCGTTGTATTCTTTACGTTTTCAACTGACCATCCATAATCAGAAAAAGTTCTTTTTTTGGCGCTTTGTGTGCCACACATGGAGTATGTAACAAAAAATGAATAAATACGATAATATTCATTTTCAGAAAATGCATATTCGTCTTGCGTTTTACCCAGTATAGAATCAGCAACTTTATACTGATATGTTTGAGCGGTCTTTTTCATGAACTAAGCACCTCGTATAATATGTATTGTGGATTTGAGCCTTCGAGACTTGTCCTGTTATAAAGTGTGCAAACCTGCCTGTGTATTTGTATATGATGTAAACTCACCAAAATATGTGTAAAAAGATTTCCAAACCATTAGGATTATCGTCGGGAATTCCTCAATAATTTCAAAGTTTTATCTAATTCCTAATAACTAATTGGTTAAAATTAAAGTCCCAAATCTTCCCAATATTCTGTAAGCGCTTTATTTAATCTTCCAACATTGACCTCAGAGTCAGTATCAATTGTCCACCAATCACCCGTCTCAGTCATGTCCCCTTTATCGTAATAATAAATTTGGTCTCCATCGCTTAAAGTATTATCGTATACCTGCAATGAATACCACTTGGTTAGAGTTCCTCCCAATCTATTAGTTCCTTGAATTTTTACATATATGCTTTTTGTAGAATCAAAATATGTTGTAAAACCTAAAAATCTAACCTCACTTGGGTTGTAAAAATCATTCACATTCATTATAAATGCATCAAATATTCCTTTTTCTAATGTACTAAGTTTATCATATTCAGATACTTCGATTTCCACTGTTGGGTTTTCATCTGAAGCTATCACACGCTCCCAATCCAAATAATACAAATAAACCTAAAAAAATAATAGCAATTTTTTTCATATTTCCCATCTCTTTTTTTCAATTGTACCATAATAGAGGTTCGTAAACAACCATTAAATTAATACTGATAATAGAAATACTTAAGGTTACAAATTTTTATTTGTCTTTTTTTCTATTTCTTTTTTAATATAAAAGTGTGAGCTTCTTGGAAAGGAGGTTTCTTCGATGAAAGAAGCTACTAATAATTCCCATTTTACATTACGTGATCGGATCAAGATTCAAATCGGTTTAGAAACGGGTATAACAATCAAAGAAATTGCTGATTCAATTCATTTTTCTCGTCAAAAAGTATACCGGGAAATTTTCAACAATGGATTGATTAAAAAGAAACATTCACCTAATCCTCTTCGTCGTGATTGTTTATCGATTTCAAGTTATCCTTTTGTTTGCAATAATTGCCCGAAAAAGAATATTTGTATTTTGAAGGGCCGCTACTACTATGCTGATCATGCCCACAATCTCGCGTCTTTTCGCCTTCATTCATCGCGGTCTGGATCACAGCTTAGCAAGGAGCAAATTGCTTCGATTAACTCTCTTGTCTCTCCACGTCTCAACAATGGCCAATCGATTCATCATATTTACGAAGATCACAAAGCTGAATTACCTATCTGTGAAAGAACACTTCGCCATATGGTCAACCGTAACGAACTCGATGCTAAGAACTTATCACTTCGTCGCACCGTCGGTCGTAAACTGACACATCGGAATAAATCCAAACTCTTACCATTTGACCCTTACTTACTTTCTAACCGAATGTATGATGATTTTCTCGATAATGAGTCTGCTCGAACTTGGTATGTCGAACTCGATACAGTCATCGGCAACATCAACAGTCAAAAAGTCCTCCTCACCATCTTTTTCCCTAAGATTGGCTTTATGTTTGCTCGCTTACTGGCCGCTAAGGAAGCCGCATTTGTCTTAACTGAATTACAGTCACTAAGGTCTCTTCTGGGCCCTAAACTTTGGCAAAAGTTCTTCCCGGTAATATTGACGGATCGAGGGTTAGAGTTCAATCATCTTCCGCAAATTGAAAGCGATGAAGCAGGGCAGAAAACAACTGAAGTATACTTCACAGATGCCTATCGTTCCAACCAAAAGGCCGGCATCGAATCCAACCATCGTCTTATCCGCTATGTCATTCCAAAGGGCACTAGTTTTGATTCACTGACACAAAATGACATTGACATTCTCTTTAGCAATATCAATGGTTTACGTCGTCAGTCTTTAAATAACTCTTCACCCTTTGAACTTGCTAAAAAGACACTTGGTCTAAAGTTTCTCTCTCTCATAAACATCTACTATATACCGTCTAAACGAATCGTTTTAAAGCCTAGTCTCCTCAATAAAAAAGCGACTATCGTCTAACCACAATAGTCGCGTCAACCAAGAAGCTCACACACATTTCACATACTAACCAACTTGTAACCTTAAGTATATCCTACTTAATGCCAAGTCGCTTTTTGCATGTCTTCTTTCAGAGGCTTTCCCCTCTTACATGTTCATTATAATATCTTTTTCGCACTTTTAAACAAGATTCTAAATGTTCAAAATATTAAATTTCAGTTTTCTTTAATGTAAACACTATTTGTAACCTTTTCATTTTCACTTAACG
>JAQVBA010000010.1:8504-26787 GCA_028690555.1 Acholeplasmataceae bacterium | reverse complement strand
CTCGCGCAAACCATTTTAAATGAGTCTTCTGTCGAAAAGATTTTAAAGACACTATCGATTGAAGATGAAAAAATTGTGATGATTGAATTAGGCGTTGAAGCAGATTTTAGTTTAGTCAATAAACGTATTATGGATATCCAATTTCCTAAAAATATTAATATCAGCTGTATCTTCCGTGATCCTCACGTGATTATTCCAAATGGTAGTACAATCATTAAACCAGATGATAAGTTAATTATCATTTCAACACCAAATGAACAAGAGGAAATCATCGAATTCATTCGAAAGAAAAAATAATTTATGACATCAAAGATTTTATCCGGTTACAAATTAATCATTAATTACCTTGGGATGTTTGCTGTATTAGTTGGTATTATTTTGATGGTACCACTCACCTTGATTTTGTTTCGTCCTGAGGAATTTCAACAAGCTCACTATTTTTTCGTACCAGGTGCCATTAGCATCTTGATTGGAACTTTAGTGCTTTTTATGTTTAGAAAATATGAAAAAGGCAAATTAGAAAGACAACAAGATGCAATCTTAGTCGTTTCGATTTGGATTATGAGTATTATCATATCCGCAATGCCTTTTTATATGACGGGATTATTTTCATTTACAGAGAGTATATTTGAAGTGACATCTGGTTATTCAACGACTGGTTTAACAGTCGTCAATGTTGAAACGATTCCATCGATATTTTTATTGTATCGATCATTATTACAGTTTTTTGGTGGGGTAGGATTTGTCTTAGTGTTAACTTCAGCTGTTTCAGATCGCCTAAATATGAGACTTTATAATGCGGAAGGTCATAGTGATAAGTTAGTGCCAAATCTTATTCGTTCAGGGCGTATCATTTTATCGATTTATGTGGGTTATATTTTAATTGGGACAATCTTTTTAATGATATTTGGTATGCCTGGTTTTGATGCACTAAATCATGCGACTTGTGCGGTTGCTACGGGAGGATTCTCTACGAAAGCAGCATCGATTGGCTTTTATGATAATGTCGCAATTGAAATAACGATTATGATTTTAATGTTACTTGGTGGAACAAACTTTTTTGTACATCTAATGCTCATAAAAGGGAAACTTAAAAATGTGATCTCACATGTTGAAATCAAATTATTAGGATTATATTTGTTAATCTTCATTCCATTATTCACGATATCTTTCTTAAACTTTTATCAAGGAGATTTAGTTCATTCGATAAGATATGGTAGTTTCCAAATGATTTCTGCAATCACTGGAACTGGTTATCAAACGATTCCCACATTTATTAATATTCCACCATTTGTTTTTGGTGGATTAATCTTACTCATGGTTTTAGGTGCTGGATTAGGTTCAACAGCTGGTGGTATGAAACAATATCGCGTTGCTTTAGCTGGTAAGAGTTTAATTTGGAGTGTTAAAGAACAACTTGCACACAAAAAAACGATCAGAACGCACTTTATTAATCGACTTGGAACGAAGTCGATTGTAGAAAAAGAAGATATCAACCAAAATCATGCATTCTTGATGGTTTATATCGTAGTGTTATTAATTGGAACCTTAATTTTTACATTTTATGGACATTCATTTGAAAATTCATTATTTGAATTTGCTTCGGCTTTAGGAACGGTAGGATTATCCGTAGGTATTGCTGGTGCAGGGGCACCTAATGGCATTTTATGGACATCAACCTTAGGAATGTTTCTAGGTCGTCTAGAGTTTTATGTCATCTTCGTAGCCATTGCAAAAATTGTGGTGGATCTTTCAAAAAAACGTTATCTTCATAAAGAGAGTTGAGTCAAGTTCAACTCTCTTTTTTATGATAGAATAAACTTAAGGTGCAACTTATCCTTTCATCATTGTAATTCATCGGAAAATCATTTATTAATCAATTCCTTTAAGATAAGGTAAAGATAGGAGACGGACTTCATATGATTAAGTTGACTTGGAAAAAGGAAGACTACGAATCATTAAAGGACAAACTAAATACCATGCATTTGGATGAAGATGAGTCACAAGAGATTACGATCACGATAGATTCCAATGAAGCAAAAGAAACGCTTGATGTTTTAGACCTAGCTGCTTATTTACAATCACGTATATCTTTTGAAACCCAAAATGGATGGATGATGGTTTATGCAAAATCAATCACATATATCGAATCATTTGGTGAAGATATTTTCATTCACTTGGATAAAGATGAAACGATTCAAGTAAAGCATCCGCTTTATGAATTAGAAAATATGCTTTCCAAATTTCATGTGATTCGAATTGGTAAATCATTTTTAGTGAATTTAATGAAAATCAAATTTATTGAAACAACCATAAATGCAAAATTAGAACTCACATTAAATGATGGAACTAAGTTAGAAGTCTCGAGATCCTATGTTAAACGATTTAAAGATGCATTAGGCATCTAAAGGAGGATATCATGAAAACTTTAGGTTGGATCATTCTGGTTATATCAGCATTAATTTTTATATGGATACTTATCCAAACAATCAGAGGATTATTATGGAATCAAAAATTAAATCAATATAAAGATAAACATAACATTGAAAGAATACCACTAAGACGCCAAGGTTTACTTAAAAAATCATATGGATTAGTCTTATCATCGTTATTAGTTGTCACGGTTGCTTTCTCTGGAATGCTATCTGGAACAAGCTTACCTAGTGGAAAGACTTTATTGAATGCAATTCCTGTAGAGTCTGGAACACATTTAAAGCAGTTAATTGAAGAATATAATCAAAACTATTATTATAGGGATGCAATTTTAGCACCAGGAGCATTAGAATCAGCAGCTAAAGCTAACGTTGAGAAAACGAGAGATTTTATTAAAACCAATGTACAAGTTGAAGGCGTGGATGAAGGCGATATCATTAAAACTGATGGTTATCAAATTTATTATGCTTCGAGATATGATAATCAAATTCAAGTGTTAACGATTGACGATGAAGGAGTAGCTTATTTAGAAGAAACAATTGAATTAGGTGATATGTATACGGATTCCATCTATTTAACCGAAAAATATGTGATTGCAATCGGTTATACATATGAATACTTCCCAATGCCAGAAACTGAACTTGATTATGTTTATTTTGGTTTTGTAACGTATTCTGGATCTGTCGTAATCTATGATCGTGACACAAGAGAAGTTGCATACAAACTAGAAACAACCACTAATTTTTATCAACACCGTTTGATGGGTGATGCTGAAAATGGATATGCTTTATTCTTAGTGGGTAATCAAAATGTTTATGGTGACGATCCAAGACCATATTTCACAGAGTATGAAGATGGACAAAAGAGTTCATCACCACTTGGTTATGATGATATTTATTATACGCCAGGAACACCGATCGATAATATGACTGTGATCACAGGGATTGATTTAGATGATTTTTCAGTCAATTCAGAAGCTTTCTTAGGCGGAGTGAATTTAATTTATGCATCACTTGATGCCATTTATACAACGCAATATTATTGGGAATATGATTTATTAGAAACTAAAAATTATACCCAAATTATTAAATATGATTTAGATAGTAACTTAGCACAAGTAGAGTATGCTGGTCAAGTTCAAGTTGACGGATATATTCAAGATTCTTATTGGATGGATGAATATGATGGGTATCTCCGTGTGGTCACAACGTCAAGTAATCCGATTATCAACAGACTTTATGTGATTAAAGAAGATGATGATACGGATGCGATGGAAATTGTGGGCTCAATTACTAAAGGATTAGGTAAAGAAGGAGAAATGGTTAAATCGGTTAGATTTAATGAAAACACCGGACATGTTGTCACATTTAGACAAATTGATCCACTCTACCGTATTGATTTAACTGATCCAAAAAATCCAGTCATTGTTGGTGAAATTGAAGAACCTGGATTTAGTACATATTTACACATTTGGAACAATGATGATCACTTGATTGGTTTCGGATTCACTGCGGATTTAGATGGAAGAGTTACGGGTATGAAGATTTCAGCATACAATACATTAACGAGTGTTCCCTTAGATGAATATGAACTCTCTAATATTGATGAAGATAGAGAAGGTTATTATTATAGTTATTCAGAAGCATCTTATAATCCGAAAGCAATGATGATTTCACCATCACACATGATCTTTGGATTCCCAGTCATCAGCTATGGCTATGATTATGAAAATGGTATAAGTACTTATGAAAGTTATTATTATATTTTCAGAATTGATTTTGATCAAGAAAATGCAGATGATATATTACAAAAACCAATCATCATTGCATCAGATGTCACTGAAAATTACTTACCGATAGAACGTGGTATTTATATCGATGAAATCATATACACATTCTCAAACGGTCAAATGACAAGTTACGACTTAGTGACAAACACTTATTTACAAGAAATAGAATTTACCTCCAAATAAAATACCCCTTTATGTAGTGAAAAGGCCGAGCCCCATCGGCCTTTTCCTGTATAATAGAGATGTAAGGGGTGATTTGATGGAGTATCAAGTCGAAATTGATATTTTAAAACCAGCGAGTCTATGTTATGATGCTTATACAAAAATAGATCGTATCAAAAAATGGATGCCTAACTTAAATGAAATCATCCATACAAAAGGTCATCTATTTGAAGCAAATAGCATTGGATTTTTTGAATTTAATCAAATGGGGAAAAAGATGTTAATGGAAGTTGAAGTTCTTGATATGAAAGAACCCTATGGAATTACCATGATTTACCGTGTTCCAGGTGCTAAAAATACATGTATTAATCATTTTATCGATAAAAACGGACATACACAATGGATCATGGATGTGATTTTTGAGTTTGATGAAGATCCAAATTTGGATCTAGAAATCTTCAAAAAATTATTTAGAAGGACAAAACGATGAGTGAAAATCAACAAAATTTATCGACTTTGTATGATGTTGTGATTATTGGTGCGGGACCGAGTGGATTATTTGCAGGGACATTAGCTGCAATGAATCAACTTAAAGCTTGTATCATTGAATCATCTTCGGAATATGGTGGACAATTAACTTTATATCGTGAAAAAGCTGTTTATGATATGCCTGGATTTTCTAAAATTTTAGCCGGAGATTTGGTTAAGTCGTTATATGATCAATATTTAGCATATCGTGATAAGGTGCCACTTTATTTAAATACTCAGGCCAAAAGTGTCAAAAAAGAGGATGAGTATTTTATATTAACAACGGATCATGGTGAACTCAAAACAAAAACAATGATCATGGCGAATGGTGGAGGGATGTTTCAACCAAGACGCCTTGATTTAGAACATGCGGATGAATTTGATAATATTTATTATTATGTCCAAAAAACGGATATATTCAAACAAAAAGATTTGGTAATTTTGGGTGGTGGTGACTCAGCAGTAGACTGGGGATTAACTCTTTTAGATACAGCCAAAAGCGTCACACTCATCCACAGAAGAAATGATTTTAGAGCACATGAGCAAAATGTGAACCTACTTAAAGAAAAAGCAACCGTTTTAACACCTTATCAAACACTTGAATTAAGTAAAGAAAATGAAAAATCTTTTCTTATGATAAAACATGCTGAAACCAATGAAATTCAAAAAATAAAATTTGATCATCTCCTCGTCTTTTATGGGATGGTTCCAATTCGTGAACGACTGGATCAATGGGGAATGGAAGTTGAAAAAAATGCTTTTAAAGTGACATGTGCACTTGAAACATCCGTTAAAAATATTTATGCGATTGGTAATAGCGTATACTATGAAGGTAAGCTAAGAATGATTGTTACAGGGCTTGGGGAAGCAGCAACTGCCGTTGGTCAGATTACGAAAACGCTTTACCCAAATAAGATGAGCGTTTTCAAGCACTAATTGACTTGCAAAAGCGATTTAGAATGCTATAATAATTCGGGTGATGAAATATGTGGGATAACATTTGGAGTTTTTTAACACAAGTTCCCCTATGGGAACTAATCTTAATTTTTTCAGCAAAAGTGATTGAAGTCACGATTAGCACAATGCGTATTATTTTAATTGGTAAAGGATTTAGAAAACCAGGAACAATTTTAGCTGTTTTTGAAATTTTACTATGGGTTTTTGTTGCATCTACCGTCATTAATGGAGTTGCTGAAGCACCGATGAAAGGTATTATATACTCTGTTGGATTTGCGATTGGGGTATATATTGGATCTCTATTAGAAAATAAGCTTGCTGTCGGTAAAATTCTACTTCAAGTCATTTCAAGTAAAGAAACAGGTGCTTTGATTACAGATTCTATTCGTAGTGAAGGACACGGTGTAACCGTACTTGAAGCTAAAGGTATGGATGGTGATCGTTATGTCTTAATGATTTTTGCTAATCGTAAGAATCGTCAATCCATTATGGATAAAATTGATATCATTGATCCTAAAGCTGTGGTTGTTGCAAATGAAGTTTCGATGATACACGGTGGGACTGTGAGTCCTTTAAGAAGAATCGCAAAATAATAAATTGATTGATTTTTAAGAATATTTCAGTATAATATGAATGGTTGGAGTTATAGCTCAGCGGGAGAGCACTTCCTTGACGTGGAAGGGGTCGCAGGTTCAATCCCTGCTAACTTCACCATTTTTATTTATAAAGGATGAAAATTTAAATATGTTAAACAAAAAAGATTTGCCACATCGTGAGCAAATCTTTTTTAATGTAAAAAATATAAATTGGGGAATTTTAATTTATCTTATTATGTGTTATAATAAATTGAAATATTCGATACTAGAAAGGAGTCATGTATATGGTTTCACATAACAGACTTGAAGATGAGAGAGCATCTCTATTTTATAATGCTATCTCAAAACACAAACAGTCACCTGGTCCTTTGATGCCAACCCTGCAAGACGCACAAAGGATTTTTGGCTGTGTACCACTTGAAATTCAAAAAATTATCAGTAAAGAACTACATGAAAGTATTGCAAAAATTAATGGAGTAGTTACTTTTTATAGTCAATTTTCACTAACTCCAAAAGGGAAAAACACGATTAGTGTGTGTTTGGGAACAGCATGTTATGTTAAAGGATCACAGGGGATTCTTGGCGCATTTACAGATGAACTCAAAATCAAGAATGGTGAAACAACAAAAGATGGATTGTACACTCTTGAAGCAACAAGATGCATTGGAGCATGTGGTTTGGCACCCGTTTTTTGTATGAATGAAAGAGTGTGCGGACGTGCTAATGTTCAAAAAGCAAAAGCCATGTTACAATCCAATCCAAAATTACCAGTTGAAGAAACCCAAGAGGTGGTTTTATGATGAACTATCAAAAACTGGTACAAATCAAAAAAGAAACAAAAGATAAAATGAAACAGGGAACTAGAATTCAAGTTGGCATGGGAACATGCGGGATTGCTGCTGGTGCACGTGAAGTTTTTGAGTTTCTTAACGATGAAATTAAACGTAACAATTTAAAGGATATTCATCTAACAGAAGTTGGTTGTATGGGTGAATGTGCTTTTGAACCGCTTGTAGAAATTATTGGACCTGATGGAGATTCAATGATTTATTGTCGAATGACAGTTGATCGTGCTCAAGAAGTTGTTGACGCACATCTAATCAATGGTATAAAACTGGAAAAATACAGTTTATATCGTTTGAAGAAGTAGGTGATCATATGTTAGAACGTATGCAAATTGTCATTTGTGGTGGAGAGTCTTGCCAAAACTATAAGAGTTTAGAACTTAAAGATGCTATTGAAAATATGATAGAAGAAAAGAAACTTAGCGATGATATCATTGTACATGCGACTGGATGTTTTGGGTTATGTGAAAAAGGTCCTATTATCGCTATATATCCGGACGAAGTTTTTTATGAGCATGTTAAACTTAAAGATATTCAAGAAATCATTGAATCACATGTCATCAATCAAATTGTTGTCGAAAGATTAAAGATTCAAGATCCCATTACGCAAAAAAGGTTAAAAGGATTTCGCCAATTTGATATTTTTCGTAAACAAAAACGGATTACTCTTAGAAATTGTGGTGTGATTAGTCCTTTAAAGATTGAAGAATATATTGCACACGATGGTTATTTTGGCCTGAGTAAAGCACTTTTTGATATGACACCAATCGAAGTAGTTGAAGAAATCAAAACTTCTGGATTACGAGGACGTGGTGGTGGTGGATTTCCTACAGGTTTAAAGTGGGAATTTGCTCAAAAACAAAAGAGTGATGTTAAGTATGTTATTTGTAACGCTGATGAAGGTGATCCAGGCGCATTTATGGATCGTGCTGTTCTAGAAGGTGATCCACACTCTATTTTAGAAGCAATGGCTATTTGTGGTTATGCAATAGGAGCTAAACAAGGATACATATACGTACGTGCGGAATATCCAGTAGCAATTGAGCGTTTAAATCATGCAATTAAACAAGCTTATGAATTTGGACTATTAGGGAAGAATATTTTGAATTCATCTTTTGATTTTGATATTGAACTTAGATTGGGGTCTGGAGCTTTTGTGTGTGGTGAAGAAACAGCATTAATCGCTTCAATTGAAGGAAACCGTGGGATGCCTCGTCTAAAACCACCATTCCCTGCAGTTTCAGGGCTATGGGGAAAGCCAACAAACGTTAATAACGTGGAAACATTCGCGAATGTTCCAGTAATCATGGTCAAAGGAGCATCATGGTTTAATAAGATTGGAACAAAAGATTCTCCTGGGACAAAAGTGTTTGCCTTGGGTGGAAAAATTAAAAATACAGGCCTAATCGAAGTTCCTATGGGAACGACTTTAAGAGAAGTTGTTTACGATATAGGTGGAGGAATTCCGAATCGTAAAAAGCTGAAAGCCATCCAAACTGGTGGGCCATCTGGTGGTTGTATTACTGCAGATTCTATTGATACACCCATTGATTTTGATACATTAAAAAAGCTTGGATCTATGATGGGTTCCGGCGGCATGATTATTATGGATGAAGATAATTGTATGGTGGATGCCGCAAGATTCTACCTAGATTTTACTGTGGATGAATCTTGTGGAAAATGCACGCCATGTCGTGAAGGTACGAAACGCATGTTAGACATTTTGAATCGCATTTGTGAGGGTGGGGGAACTATGGAAGACCTCGACAAACTTGAAGCACTCGCTCATATGGTTCAAGAGACTTCATTATGTGGTCTAGGGCAAACGGCACCTAATCCAGTGATTTCAACATTAAAACACTTTAAAGATGAGTATTTAGCTCATGTCGTTGATAAAACATGTCCAGCAGGAGTTTGCCGAGAATTAACAAATTTTTATATCACGGATCAATGTGTTGGTTGTACAAAATGTGCAGTGAATTGCCCAGTTGGAGCCATCACAGGCTGGCCAAATACGATTCACAAACTCGATCTCAATCTTTGCATTAGATGTGGTGCTTGTAAGCAAGCGTGCCCAGTTGGAGCTATTGTAACTAAAAAACCTATTGAAGAGGTACTTAATCATGGCTAAACACATTACAATAAAAATTAATCAACATGAATATAGTGTCCCTGAAAATATTTCAGTTTTAAAAGCAGCAGAAATGCATGGTATAAAAATCCCTAGATTATGTTACTTAGAAGGAATACACGAAGAGGGGAATTGCCGCTTATGCTCAGTTGAAATTGATGGTAATTCAAATTTAAAACCTGCATGCAAAACTTTAGTGCATGATGGAATGGAAGTGATTACTGAAAATCAAAAAATCTATAATTATGTATCCATGAATCTTGAATTGCTGGCATCAAACCATCATTTCGAATGCTTTAAGTGCTCAAGAGAAGAAAATTGTGAATTTTTGGATTTACTGAGAGAATATAACATTACAAATGAATTTAGTGACCTTTATGGTTTTGAACTAAAAGAAAGTCATTTAAATAGCACTTCTGATGCTATGGTAATTGATACCAGTAAATGTATTTTATGTGGCAGATGTGTTTCGGCGTGTAATTATTATACAGGTATTGGGGTTCTAAATTTTAATCATCGAGGAACCGTTACATATGTTGGTCCAGCACAGTTTCATGACCTAGATGATGCAGGATGCATTTATTGTGGGAAATGTATTCAGTCATGTCCAACAGGTGCAATAAGAGAAAATATCGATGTTAAAAATTTTGAAAAAGCTGTTAGAGATCCAAAGAAAACAGTTATCGTTCAAGTAGCTCCATCAATCAGAGCGACTTTAGGTGAAGAATTCGGTTATCCAATTGGAACCAATGTTGAAGGCAAAATGTTTGCTGCTCTTTATGAACTTGGTGTGAATGAAATCATTGATACCAATTTTACAGCTGACTTAACCATTGTTGAAGAATCAACAGAGTTTTTGGATCGTTTTAAAAACGATGGTGTGCTCCCTATGTTTACATCTTGTTCACCAGGATGGGTTAATTACTTAGAATTATACTATCCTGAATTTATCCCGAATTTATCAACGTGTAAATCACCACAACAAATGGCTGGAGCTTTGATTAAAACTTATTACGCAAAGAAATTAAATATTGATCCTAAAGATATCTTATCTGTCTCAATTATGCCCTGTGTAGCTAAAAAGTCAGAAGCAACAAGAGAAGGTATGGGAAGAGATGGTTTACAGGACGTTGATATTGTGCTTACAACGAGAGAATTGGGTCGATTAATTCGAAGAAGAAATATAGATTTTAAAAATTTAAGTCCGATGGAACCATTTGGAGATTTAGCGAAGTACACAGGAGCAGCAGCAATATTTGGAGCAACCGGTGGTGTGATGGAAGCTGCTTTAAGAACTGTATCTTCGATGCTTGATGAAGCGAGTTCACCCATAGAGTTTAAAGAAGTTCGTGGTAAAGATGGTATTAAAGAAGCGACATATCATATTGCTGGAATTGATGTAAATGTTGCAGTTGTTCATGGAGCAAAAGCGATTGGACAATTTTTAGAGCATTTAAAAACTACCGATAAAACATATCACTTCGTTGAATTTATGGGATGCATCGGTGGATGTATCAATGGTGGGGGGCAACCTATTGTCAAAGCTTCTGATATGAACAAAGTGGATATCATAAAAGAGCGTTCAAAAGTTCTCTATCAAATGGATTCTCATGCAGTGGTTAGAAAATCACATATGAATCCAGCGATTAAAAAACTATATGATGAATATTTGAATTTATTAAATCACCATGATTTTCATGATTTATTACATACACATTATAAAGCAAGAGAGCCATATAGCAAGTGAGAAGAGTTTTATTGATTACTCTATTTTTAGGAGCGCTCATCCAGCTATGTGGATGTGCAAAAATAGATCAATTGAAAATCTTGGTACCTCAAGGTAGCCCTGAACTTGCTGTTACTTACTTAAAGGCTCATGATAATTATCAAGTCGATGTAGTGCTTGGTGCAGACCCTCTTTTAGCGGCATTTTCTAGTCAAACTCATGATGTCATTATTGCACCAACTCACTTAGGCGTGAAACTTTCTGGATCCAATATGGAATATATCATGTTAGGGATTGTTGTATTTGGGAATTATTATTTTGCAAGTCAAGCCCAAAAACTAGAAGACATTCAAGACTTAAATGGCAAAGATATCATAATTTTCGGACAAAACCAAACATCGGATATTGTTTGTAAACATTTGTTTGAGGCATTTGATATTAGTACGAATATAACATATGTTGACTCCGTAGCAACTGCGAATGCAATGTTGATTTTAGATCCCAATTTAATTATATTGACCGCAGAACCTTCATTATCTACATTACTTAAATCATATTCAAGTTTAAATTATCTTTCAATGGATCCTTATTATCAAATGATTGAAGGAGAAACATATCCTCAAGCTAGCGTATTTGTAAAATCCAGTTTGAGTGGAACGCAAATGAAGCAAATTGAAATTGATTTTATGGATGCGACATTAAAATTAAATAATGATGTGGAAATATCAGCAGAAACTGCAATCGAATTAGGGATTAACATGGAGAAAGATGTGCTGATTTCAGCAATACCAAGAACTCATATTATGTATCAAAATGCTTATGAAGCGAAAAACCTTTTAAATCGATATATCGAAATGATCTATGCCTTGAATCCAATGCTTGTTGATAAGCCTCGTGTTGAAGATGCTTTCTTATACAAAAGGAATTGATTATGAAAAGTAGACAAAGTATTCAGTGGTTAGCGGTATTCATCGGATTTATGCTATGGATTTCGATGTATTTTCTGATTGATTCACCACTCTTAGTTCCGTCCATTGAAAATATTGGATTAGCATTTGTTCATTTATTTACATCTAGAAGCTCTCTAGAAGTTATTTATTTTACTATCATCCGACTTGTTATCATTTTATTCATTTCAAGTTCGTGTGGAGTTTTATTGGGGGCAATCGCAAGTAAAAGATCAAAAATCGCATATTTTTTACAACCTTATGTCACAATTTTCAGAACAATTCCGGTCATTTCAATCTTTGTGATATTAATCATTCTCTTTGGATTTAAAGCAACCCCGTTAATTGTTACATCATTGATGGTATTTCCTATTGTTTATCAACAAACATTAGAAAGTATTAAACAAATTGACCAAACATTTCTTGATATTTATCATTTAGAGGACGATCGCTTTTGGAGTGGTTTAAAAAACTGTTATTTACCACTCACAAAAAATCAATTGTTGACTGCATTTTTACAATCTGCCGGATTGGGTATAAAAGTCTTAGTAATGAGTGAATATTTAGCTCAAACTCCAAAATCCATTGGATTTTCATTGTATTTGGCAAAAACAAACATCAGATACGATCAAGTGTTTGCATGGACCATTTTACTCATTATCGTTGCGATATTATTTGAAACTTGGATTCGAAAACAACAACTCAAATAAAGATAAAAATAAGGAGGGTAATTATGCCAACTATATTTACAAAGATTATCAATCGAGACGTGCCAGCCCACATTGTCTATGAGGATGATCGTTTTATCGTTTTCTTAGACATCATACAAGCAACACCTGGACATACTTTAGTAGCCATCAAAGAAGAATTCACCAATATTTTTGATACTCCGGATCGTTTATTAGGTGATTTCTTTAAATTAGTTGCAAAAGTAGCACGTGCAATCAATGAAGCATTCCATCCAAGTGGCGTTAATATTTTGTCAAACAATGGGGATGGGGCTGGACAAACCGTCTATCATTTTCATGTGCACCTTGTACCTAGATATGAAAATGACGGGTTAAATTTTAAACTTAAAAACCATATGCATGAAGTTCAAAGTGCGGATTATATAGATCGTGCAGAGAAAATTAAAAAGACATTGGCTCAGTTATAGTTTTTTCAATTTGTGTGATTATTTTTTAAAAATGATAATCGCTTAGTAATGGAAGATGCGATGATTTTTCATTGCATTTTTATTTTTATCAGTTAATTGTGTTGTTTGTTTGATTTTTGTGTGATACAATAAAAACGAACAGAAAAAAACAAAAACAAACAAATATGATATTTAGGAGGTGTTTTAGATGATTGGGAACAATCGACAGTTAAAAATCCTTGAAATTCTCGGAAACCGCGGAAATATCACCGTTGATGAATTAGCATCGATGCTCAAAGTGTCAAAAATGACAATTCGTCGTGATTTAGAGAAACTTCAAGAAAGCAACCTTTTACAGCGAACGCATGGCGGTGCGTTCATTAATAAAACACTGATTAGAGAGTTGACATATCATGAAAAGCGTTTGGAAAATCAATCCGTTAAAGAATGCATTGCGGGTGAAGTTTTACGCTTTGTTAAACCTAAAATGACGATTTACGTTGATGCTGGAACGACTACTTATGAGGTTGCAACTCGTTTACCTCAAAAAGAATTGACGATTATCACAAATGATATACGCATCGCATCGCAAATGATGCTCACTGAAAATACGTGTATTTTTTTAGGTGGTGTGGTGATGAAAGAAACTGGATCATCCACAGATTTTCATGCCATTGACATGTTAGATAACTTCAATATCGATTTAGCGATTATGGCAACTTCATCAATCGATAGTGATTTGAATTTATGTACACCGGAACAAGGAAGACAATTGATCAAACGTAAAGCTATGGAAAACTCGGATAAACGAATTTTAGTGACGGATTCTACAAAATTCTTTAGTAAATCACTATATAGAATTTGTAACTTATCAGATTTTGATGTTGTTATCACCGATTTTCCGAAAGATAAACTAGATGTTCACAAACTTGAAACTGTTGAATTTGTCGGCGTTTCATGTGGAATAATGGGAGGAAAGTAAATATGCTAAAAACATTAATTGTAGCAGATGATTCGACAGGGGCTAATGCCAGTGCAATTCTTCTTAACCAATTGGGGTTTCAATCATTAAGCATCATCGACTACTTAGATATACCTAGACATGAAACCTTTGACTGTGTTGCCGTCTCGACAGACTCGAGAGCAACTTCCCCAGAAAATGCTTATTCACGTGTTGAAACGGTATTAAAGCATTATAAGGGTAAAAATATTAAAGTGATTAACAAACGAATTGATTCAACTCTAAGAGGGAATCTAGGTGCCGAATTAAACGCCATTCATGAATACTTCCCCAATAAGAAGATTGCGATCATTCCATCTTTTCCAAAATCAGGTCGTATTTGTAAAGATGGTAAAGTTTATGTTAACGGAGATTTATTAGAACACACTGATGTTGCGAAAGATCCGAAAATGCCACTTTTTTCAAGTGATGCAAAATCGTTATTTTTAAAACAATTTAAAGGTAAAATTGCAAACATTTATTTAAAGGATTTAGAATTACCAACTGAGGATTTTGTTGAAAAAGTTAAAAAGCTTTATAAGGATCATCAAGCAATTGTGTTTGATGCGACTGAAAATGAACATATTTTACAAATCTCAAGAGCACTTGTCTTAACTCATGAAGAGTTTATTACAGTAGACCCAGGTCCATTTACGCTTTATTACACAAAAGCACTCATGGAAAGAGATGTTAAAAAGGGTCGTTATTATTACTTAGTTGGAAGTGTCACTGATACGACATTTAAGCAACTTAAAAAAGCTTACGAGCAACCTTTTTTCAATCAAATATATTTAGATGCTGAAAAGCTATTAAATGATGGAACAGCTAAAAATGAAACTGAACGTGTGTTAAAAGAAGCATTAAATTCAAAAGACGAATTTACGATTATTTCAACCACAGATCCAAATCATCGTAAAATATTAAATTTACATGATTTAGCCATTGAAAGAAATTCAGATGTTGATGCGATTTCAAAAATTATTAATGTAAGACTTGCAGAATTGCTAGCTGAGATCATTGAGAAAGCTAAAGATGTTAAAGGCATCTTTACATCTGGTGGAGATGTCACATTCTCATTTCTATCACATGCAGGAGCTAAAGGAATCAAATTAGAACAAGAAGTATTTCCACTTTGTGTTTACGGAAAAGTGGTTGAAGGTAAGTATGATGGTTTAAATATGATTACAAAAGGTGGAATGCAAGGCGATGAAAATGCCTACATCACCATAAAAAATTTCTTAGAGGGGGTTAGAAATTATGCAAAATAAGCCTTACATTGGTGTACCTATTGGGGATCCAGCAGGTATTGGACCAGAAATTGCTTTAAAATCTTGTTTAAATGACCGAGTATTGGAATCATCAAACCCAGTATTAATCGGTGACTTATCAGTTTTGCAAAATATTATTGATCTTTACAAATTACCATTAACGCTTCATCAAATAGATGATCCTAAAAAAGGTGATTATTCAAAAGGTCATGTGAACGTTATTGCTTTAAATTCAATCGATTTTAACAAGTTAGAACTTGGTAAAGTTGATGCGATGTGCGGTCAAGCAGCATTTGATTACATTAAAAAATCTGTTGAACTCACACAAGAAAAGAAAGTGGATGCGATTGCTACAACACCAATCAACAAAGAATCATTAAAAGCAGCAAAAGTTCCATATATTGGACATACTGAAATATTAGCGGACCTTTCAGGCACGAAAGATCCATTAACGATGTTTGAAATTGATAAAGAACGCGTATTCTTCTTATCAAGACATGTGAGTTTAAGACAAGCGATTGACATGGTTAAAAAACCACGTTTGATGGATTATATTAAACGTTCCATTGAAGCTTTGGACCGCTTAGGTGTTAAAGGTACTTTAGCAGTTGCAGGATTAAATCCTCACTCTGGTGAACATGGCTTGTTTGGAACAGAAGAAATGGATGAAATTGTCCCAGCGATTGAAGAAATGCAAAAACAAGGTTACGATGTCATTGGACCCGTACCTGCAGACTCTATTTTCGCCATTGGTTTAACTGGTAAATGGGCAGCAATCTTATCACTTTATCATGATCAAGGACATATTGCGACTAAGACTTATGATTTCCATCGTACGATTTCTATTACGAATGGTATGCCATTCTTACGTACCTCTGTTGATCATGGAACAGCGATGGATATTGCTGGTAAAAATATTGCCAACGAAATCTCTATGGTTGAAGCTATTATATTAGCGGCAAAATACGCACCATATTTCACATCTAAATGAACAAAAACGAACAAAAGGTGTTGACTAAAACACCTTTTAGTTTTATAATTTGATTGAAAAGAACAAAAACAAACAAAAAATAGGAGGATTTGAAATGAAAGCACTATTGTCTGGCGACCCGATGATTCCAAGCAATCTATTTGAGAAGGCTTATGAAAAACATTTGAAGAGTTTTTTCCCTGAAATGAAGTCTGGGGACTGGGAAACGGATTGGACACAACTCCAAGATCGTCGTTTAAAAGTTGAACAACAAGGACCAGAAATTGAAGTCGTTCCTGAAATTGTATTAAAAGAAGGTAAAGATGCGGAATTACTTGCAGGATTATTTGTTCCAGTATCATCAAAACTTATGGATGCAATGCCAAATCTAAAGATTGTAGGACTTGCTAGAGCGGGTAAAGAAAATATCAATTTAGCAGAAGCAACTAAGCGTGGCATTTTAGCATTTAACGTGATGGGGCGTAATGCAGAAGCAGTTTCTGATTTTGCAGTAGGCTTGATGTTATCTGAATCTAGAAATATCGCAAGAGCTCATCAATCCATGAGAAATGGTGGATGGCAAAAAGAATTTTCCAATGTTGATTTTGTTCCTCAATTAAAAGGTAAAAAGATTGGGATTGCTGGTTTTGGATATATTGGTAGACTCGTTGCACAAAAATTATCTGGTTGGGATTTAGACATTTTAGTGTATGAAGAATTTGCGCCAAAAGAACAAATTGAAGCTTTAGGTTATAGAAAAGTAGACAAAGAAACACTCTTTAGAGAATGTGATTTCATCACGATTCATTTAAGAATGTTAGATGCGACTAAAGGTTGGGCAAGTAGAGAATATTTATCCATGATGAAGCCAACATCTTATATCATCAATACAGGCCGTTCAGGATTAATTGATATGAATGCTTTAGCTGATTTACTAGGTCAAAAGAAAATTGCTGGTGCTGGACTTGACGTTTTTGATGAAGAACCAATTGCTGAAGACTCAGTTTGGAGAAAATTAGATAATGTGACAACAACGACTCACATCGCTGGAACTACAACTGAAGTTCTCACAGGTTCTCCTTATTTATTATTCGAAGATATCGAAAGATTATTAAAGGGTCAAGAACCACGTTTCATTATGAATAAAGAAGTTTTAGAACAACCTGAGTTTAAAGCATGGCTTAAAGGAGTTCAAAAATAATGATTACCAATTTAAAAGCATTAGTCGATCATGCGAAAGAACATAAATACGCCGTTGGCGCATTTAATGTTTACAATTATGAAACCATTAAAGCAGTCATTCTAGCAGTTAAAGAAAAACAACAACCTGCGATTATCGCGTTTGGTGAAAAGTATTTAATGAATATGGAATTAAAAGAAGTTGTCAATTTAGTTAGAACGATGACAACTGATTTAAGAACCAATATCGCAATTCACCTAGATCATACAAAATCGATCGATGTGATTCGTGAAGCCATTAATGCAGGATTTACATCCGTGATGTATGACGGATCTGAATTAGATTATGAAGAAAACCTTAAAAATACAAAACTTGTGGTTGAAATGGCTCATCAAGCTGGTGTTTCAGTTGAAGCAGAACTTGGCAGTCTTAAGTTAGGTACGGATACGAATGAAGATGATGCTGAAGAAATTTATACAGATCCACTACAAGCTAAAGACTTTGTGAATAGAACTGGTGTTGATTGTCTAGCCGTATCGATTGGTACTGTTCATGGTTTATATAAAGGTGAACCTAAAGTATCTGTTGAACGCTTAATTGAAATTAAAGAACAAAT
>JAQVBA010000010.1:0-8404 GCA_028690555.1 Acholeplasmataceae bacterium | reverse complement strand
GGATTACGTTTAGATTCTTATTTCTCTGCACCTAAAATGATGTGGTTAAAGAGAAATCGTCCTGAAATCTATGAAGCAACACATAAAATCATTGGAGTTCAAGATTATGTCGTTTATTTACTAACGAACCGTTTTGTCACTGATTCTACGCAAGCTGCAAGAACACTTCTCATGAATATTAACACCTTTCAGTGGGATGATGAATTACTGGATGCATTTGAACTTGATAAGAAATTATTATGCGATATCGTAAAACCTGGGTCTATTGTTGGAACTTTAGGTGATCAACTTGTCGAAAAAACTGGTTTATCAAAATCAATTGAAGTCATTACAGCTGGTGGTGACCAACAATGTGCGGCAGTTGGGCTTAATGTTTTAAGACCTGGCACATTAGAAGCGAATATTGGGACAGGCTCATTTATTATTGCGTATTCTGAAAAACCAGCATTTGATGAAAACATGCGTATCTTATGTAGTGCAAGTGCAGTTGCTGATCAATGGATTGTTGAAGCAGGTCTTCTCACTTCGGGTGCGATTTATACATGGTATAAAGATAATTTCTATAAAAATGGTAGTGGACCCATTGATTATGATCTCATCAATCAAGAAGTGACAGAAGCACAAGCTGGTTCTAATGGATTAGTTTTTGTTCCACATTTCAAAGGAAGTGCAGCTCCTTATTGGAATCCACTTTCTAAAGGTGTATTCTTTAATGCGATGTTTGACCATAAACGTGGGGATTTTGCAAGATCCATTTTAGAGGGAATTGCGATGGAAATGGCTCAAAATATTGAGCTTATCGAAAATACTGTGGGTTATGTAGATATCATTCATGCCGCAGGTGGTTTAACTAAATTTCCAACGTTTAACCAAATTCAAGCAGACATATTCAATAAAGCAGTATCTGTCTATTCATCTGCAGAAGCAACCGCTTTGGGTGCGTTAATCACTACACTCGTGACACTCAAGAAATATAAAACGCACGCGGATGCATTTGAAGCATTACTCGGTAAGGCAGAAAAGAAGACATATCACGCGAATGCAAAAAATATTTATACTTATAAAAAGTTGCTTCGAACTAAAAAATTATTGTATCAAGCGCTTAATGATTCACAGATTTACAATTATATGACCATGAAATAGGTCGATTGTGGAAAGAATTTTGCAGTCGTTTTATCGAAGTAAACATTTCGAAAACCCTTCAATAAAGCCTTGAAGTTCAAAGCAATACCTTAAAAACAAACAAAAGTGAACATTTGAGGTTATAGAAGCAAAACAAACGAACATAAAAAAACATAAAAACGCTTGCAAAACGCTTGCCACTTGAGATACAATGTAAACAGTAGTAAAAAAATTCAAAAGGGAGTGAAGTAGATGTTTAATTTAATTCTTACCACTGCGACTGGTTACAATGCTAACCAAATGCTCATCGGTCTTGCGGTCGGTGTCGTTGCATTAGTCGTTATGGTAGTAATGACCAAGATTCCTGCATTCTTAGCATTAATCCTTGCATCGTTAATCGTTGGTCTTGTTGGTGGTGTACCAGGTAGTGCAATTCCAGGTATGATCACTAAGGGATTCGGTGGCACATTAGGTACAATCGGTATTATCATCGGTTTTGGTGTCATTATGGGTCAGATTTTTGAAGTTACAGGTGCCGCTGAAAGAATGGCTCGTGTCTTTATCAAATTATTTGGTAAAGGTAGAGAAGACTTAGCATTAGCGCTCACTGGTTTTATCGTCTCAATTCCAATCTTCTGTGACAGTGCATTCGTTATTCTATTCCCGATTGCAAAATCAATTTCACAAAAGACTCGTAAGAATTTAACGGTAATCGCTGGTGCACTTGCATTAGGTCTTGTTATTACACATACGATGGTTCCACCTACACCAGGTCCATTAGCAGTTGCTGATCAATTTGGTGTTAACATTGGTACAATGATTATTTGGGGTCTTATCGTATCGATTCCGATGACAATTGCTGGTTATTTCTATATTAGATGGGCAGCTAAGAACATTATCATCGTTCCAGATGAACATGGTGAAGTTCAAAGATTAGAAGTACAAGATCAAGTTCTATTTGATTTCGATATCAATTCAGAACCAAGTCAACCACTTCCAAGTGCATTTATGTCATTTGCTCCAATCTTTATTCCTATTTTATTAATTTTAATCCAATCAGTTGCTAAATTAGTTTTAGATCCAGGTTTCTTGCTTGAAGCAGTTAATCTAATTGGTCACCCAGTTGTTGCAGTAGCAATCGGTGTTCTATTAGCGATTTATGGTTTAGGATTCAAGATGGGTAAAAAAGATATTCTTAAACATATGGATGCTGGCGTTAAATCTGCAGGTATCATCCTATTAGTAACTGGTGCTGGTGGATCATTAGGACAAGTTATTAAAGATACTGGTGTGGGCGATACAATCGCTAACGCTATCGTTGGTTGGGGTGTTCCAATCATTTTATTACCATTCTTGGTAGCTACAATTGTTAGATTTATCCAAGGTTCTGGTACAGTATCACTTGTTACATCTGCTTCAATCACTGCTCCAATCGTGTTAGCAGCTGGTGGAAATCCAGTGTTCGCAGCACTTGCAGCAATGGTCGGTGGTGTATTCTTCGGATACTTCAATGATTCATATTTCCATGTGGTAAACCGTTCAATTGGTATTACAGATGCGAAAGAACAACTTAAGTTCTGGTCTGGTACAACTACCGTTGCATGGGCAGCAGGATTCATTACAATTCTAATTTTAAATCTAATTCTAGGCGGCGTTGTAGGCGTTTAATATTTGATGGCAATCTTTAAAGGGATAATTCGATTATCCCTTTTTTGTTTATCTTAATAAATCGTGATATAATCAGGTCAATTAAAACAAAAAAGGATCGTGATTGTATGATTTTTTATATGTTTGGTATTGCGGTACTATTAGTAATTTTGTATATTGTGATTGAAATTAAAGGAAGTGCGATTCACGCATTTTTTATGAAGGCTTTAGCAAGTTTTGGTTTTATCATGGTCTTTGTGAATGCAGCTTTTGAGAGAGATTTATTAAAACCTTTTATTTTTCTATTTTTATTAGGGCTTGTTTCGGGTCTTTTAGGAGATTTATTTTTAGCATTAAGACCCATTAGACCGAAAGAAGAAAATGAGATGCTTATCAATTCTGGGATTTTGGCTTTTTCGATTGGACATATCTTTTATTTCTTTGGACTTTTAATGATTTCAGATTTTCATTATATGGCCATCTTAATTAGTGGAGTTATGACAGTTATCGTGATTGTGATGAGCTATGTTTTGAAGTTCGATATGAAGAAAAATCGTATTCCATCGTATATTTACTCATTTTTAATTTTTTTAATGGTGGGTCAAACGATTGGCTATACAATGGTTGAAGGAAAGTTTGGTGGGCCAATGATTTTAATGATTGGTGCCATCCTTTTTGGAATCTCTGATTTAGTCTTAGCTCCAATTTATTTTAAAGGTGCAAACGATAAAAAAATGATTGTCTTGAATTTAGTGACTTATTACAGTGCGCAATTATTAATCGCTTTATCGATACTCTATCTTTAGGAGGACAACATGCTTGATTATTTATGGATTTATGTGATTGTTGGGATTGTATTTTTATTTGTGATTTTACAATCTTTTGTATTTTTAATGAAAGCTTATAAAAAAGGTGTTGCTTTAGGATTTACAAAAGAAGAACTCAGAAGAACCATTACCTCTTCAGCGGTCTTTTCGATAGCACCTTCAGTCGCAATCCTGATTGGGCTTGTCACTTTATCTCGGATTTTTGGACCACTGGTCGCTGGGATGAGATTAGGAACTTTAGGAGCAGTGACTTATGAATTACCTGCAGCAATCAATGTCATCCAAGGTGTATTTGGCAAAACGATTGGTGATGTTCTACCAGTTGAATCTGTCATTACCGCATTATGGGTGATGACTTTAGGGTGTATTCCACCACTTTTGATCATTCCTTTATTTTTTAAGAGAATGAGTTCGAAAATGGATGCACTCAAACAAAAGGATGAAAGTTGGAATCAAATTATGATGGATGCACTCTTCTTAGGGATGATTTCAGCATTCATCGGTTATGTGATTGCTCCTAAGAGTGTAAATGGTAGTGAGCCTTATATTTCAATTTTAGGTATTTTAGTATTTTTGACATCGGCAATTATGATTATCATTTTTGGATTACTGATGAAAAAATTTAAATGGGAATGGCTTAAAAATTATGCCCTTCCTTTATCGATGGTGAGTGCCATGGCACTTGCGATTGTTTATGGCATATTGGGGGTGAGATAAATGAAGAGAAGTTATCAAGATGCCCTTCATTTAGAAGGAAGATATTGGATGTTTGGCGCTTTGTTTTTATTCCTCTTAGTTCCGATTATCGCAAGTCTATCTACCGGTGTTTGGCCAACCATGAGTCAGTTTTTACCAGGATTTTTCGCTACGGCCGTCATCTTTTGGCCAGTAACAACGATTGAAGTTTTCACATTTACACCGATGTTAGGAACTGGATCTTCTTATTTAGCATTTGTCACGGGTAATTTAACAAGCATTAAAGTACCAGCTGCACTTAATGCCCAAGATGCACTCAATATTGAAAAAGGGACTGAAAAAGGGGATGTCATCTCAACGATTGCAGTTGCAGCAAGTAGCATCATGACAACACTGATTATTTTAATTGGCGCATTATTAATCATTCCACTTACACCAATCATTGAATCCGATGCCTTAAGACCTGCATTTGATAATATTGTTCCTGCGCTATTTGGTGCATTAGGTGTTGTCTATATTATGAAACGTGTCAAAGTGGTGGTTGTACCACTGATCTTCATGATATTATTTTTCTTATTTGTTCCAGGTAGTGGAGATTTGGTCGGTATCATGGTGCCTGTAGGTGTTGTGATTTCACTGATTACCGCGAGAATTCTCTATAAAAAAGGTAAAATTAGATAACAAAAAAAGGACACAAACCAATTGTGTCCTTTGCTTTAGATATGACTATTCTTTATTCGCTTGATGAATAACCAGTTGATTAAATGGAATTTCGATGTTATTTTTATCAAATAAAATCTTTAATTCTCTATTTAAGTTTCTTGCTGTTTGACGTTTATCTGTTTCCTCAACCATACCAATAATTCTAAGTACGACAGATGATTCACCAAGAGATTGTACACCTTTATAATAAATACCACCTTTGATTGCTGGAATTTTACTCTTAATCTCTTCAAGATGATCATGAATGATTTTTTCAACTTTTTCAATATCTGCACTATAACTGATTGAAATATCACATATTGCTGGTGAAAAACCAGAAGAAGAGTTGATGGTTGATCGAATATCTGAGTTATTTAAAATGACAATATCGCCTTCAAGGTTCTCAATTTTAGTGATTCTTAAAGAAATTTCTTTGACAATTCCTTCGTGGCCGATAACTTCGATATAATCGCCGACTTCAAATTGACGTTCAAAGATAATGAATAAGCCACTAAAAATATCTTCCATCAAGCTTTGAGCACCAAAACTGATGGCTAACCCTAAAATCCCGGCACCAGCTAAAAGGGTTGGTGTTTGAACGCCCCATGCGGATAGAATAAGGAAGATTGCGATTAATACCATTAAATATTGAACAAAACTTTTCATTAAGTTACCAATCGTTTCACTCCGTTTACCTTCTCTTGTGAGTATGGCAACCAAAATGATTAAAACTTTATCTAAAATCCAAATGAATACGATAATTGCAACACTTTCTAAGATGGTGACATAACGATTTTGAACAAAATCAAAGAGATTAAAAAATTTACCAATTGAATTATCAATAATATTTGCAAATCCTGATCCTGGGAAGATCACACCTGCAAAAACGCTAATTAAAACAAATAAGATAATAATTGAAGCTGTGAGAATCATTCTCGTTTTTTCTGATTTTGGTCGATCTTTAAATTTCATGATGAATCCTTTCTATCCAAAGATGGTTTGGATGGTGATATAGTATCTATAATCTGTTTCTGATGAGACATAAATCTCTATATAATAAGGTGATGGATAAGTCTTTGAAATGATAAGGGTTGCTGTTTTGACATTATCAATCATATTAAATGGGGACTCTCCAGAATCTAACCACATATCGTAGTCTTCAGATGGCTGGTATGTGGTGTAATTCGCGATTTGATAATTATGACCTGGATCATCTAATGTGATCGTTACTTCATAAATATCGATTAAATCTTTAATATCAATCGTATATGAAAATTTTGAAATAGTCGTCTCTTCAAATGTTTCAATCAATCTTGTTGTAGGTTGTAAGGTGATTGGATCACTATAGGTTGCATATAATTCTAAGGTGTATAACGTTTCATCTCGAAGTCCACTAATGATCCACAGACTTTCACCATGTTGTGTGCCTTCTTCAAATTGTGGGGGAGTAACTGTTTTAATCGTTTGTTTATTTTGTTTGATGACGACTTCATAAGAAATCTCAGTAGTACTTGAATAATCTGAATAGAAGGATACCCCGAAGCCATCAGGTCTAATTTGGTCCACATAAAATGATGCATAAATTGAAAGTGGTGTCTGGAACTCGAGTTCATCTAAAATAATCAATTCATTATTTGTTGTGGTAGCTTCAAGGTAAGCTAAAACCCTGGTGTTTTCGTTCATCACATCAAGCGTGATGCTCGATGTCCCCTCTAAATCAATCAAATAAGGTTCATAAATTGGATCTTCAACCTGGTAATATGGAACTTGCGCAATATAGAGCACGAGATTTTGATAAGTCAATGACTGATTGGTGTAATAGATGTCAATTTGATAGGGGATGTAATAATCATAGTTTGGATCAATAATCGATACCCCTAAGAAAGCAGCACCATCTTTTTCCATTGTTTGGATCGTTTCTGTCGCAAGCTTTTCTAGTCCAAATCCCTTATCGTATCTTACACTTAAGGTGTATTTTGTATTTGGATTTAAATTGCTAAATGATCCGGCAGATAATCCAGGTTCTAGAAGCACTTCATAATATTCGGATTGGTTTTCTAGAACGACCTTTAAAGTATCATTCGTAATTGCTCCATCTTGATCGGTCACATTGACTTGATAGACGATATCCGTCGTAAAAGCCTTCACACTTTCAATCTTAGCAACTGGGCTCGTCGGAACTAAAACTACGACAGCCACAACTGCTGCTACGGTTGCTGTGAAGGACATGATGATGGATTTAATCGTCTCAAATTTCGATTTCTTTTTGAGCTGTTCCTTGAATTTCTCTCTTCGATTCAATAGAAACACCTCCATTTGCCTTTATTTTACATCTTAACGTATAAAAATAAGTAGGTATTTTTTAGAAAATTATATAGAGTTTTATGATACGATATAAATAGTCTTTGAAAGGATTTATCCATCATGAAAAAAATCACAATACTGATCTTATTCATTTTAATCTTAATATCAGGCTGCAAACCTCAAGAAGAACTTCCTGAAGAAAGCCCATTAACTTACTTAGATATTTATTATTTAAATGATTTTCATGGAGCGATCGAAAAAGATAGCCCTAATTTAGGAATGGCATATATAGCAAATTATATAGAACAAAAAAGACTTGATAATCCAAATGGCACGATTTTACTTGCTGGTGGCGATATGCTACAAGGAAGTGCGTTATCCAATTATTATGAAGGTAAATCAACTTTAAGTATCATGGAAGAAATGAATTTTGATGCGATGGTTGCTGGAAATCATGAGTTTGATTGGGGTATTGATGTGGTGACAAAAAACTTTTTAGGTGATAGCGCTTTAAGTTTTCCATTACTTGGTGCTAATATTTTTCATAAAACTACAAATGATTTAGTCGAAGGTATTGATCCTTATACCATTATCACGCGCGGAGATTTAAAAGTTGGTGTGATTGGGATTATGGGTGATGGATTAGAATCATCAATTGCAACCTCTAAAGTGAGTGCATATTCATTTGAAAGATCGTTAGAGATGGTGAAATATTATGCATCTTATTTAAGAGATGACGAAAATGTTGATTATGTGATTGTTTTAATGCATGATCCAGGTGGGATTAATGGACAAATTGATGCCTTAACAGGCAGTGAAAAAGTTGATATCATTTTTAATGCCCATGATCATCAAAAAAATATTTCAAGGTTATCGAATGGTACACTTAGCGTAAAATCGGGCGCATATGGACAAGCCATTGGGCATGTGAGAATCAATGTTTTCACCAATCAAATGACAGGTGTTAATATCACATCGGATCCATTATTAAATACGCCTAACTCTGCAGTTCAGACTTTGATTGATGGTTATAAATTAGAAACGGATGAAATCTTTTTAACACCCATTATGAATGCAGGAGAATATATGACGAAAGAAGAGCTCAC
>JAQVBA010000064.1:3381-5732 GCA_028690555.1 Acholeplasmataceae bacterium | reverse complement strand
TAAAATACCCCTTTGTTTTTCATTTCTTTAATTATATCATTTTTTTAGGCCATTGTGCCATCTTGGTATGTTATTATGATATAATCATAAGTAGGAGTGTGGGCGTTTTGGATACAGCTTACTTAAAATCATATAGCCAAAAAATAAAAGAAAAACTCAGTGTCGATGCCAAGTATTCACCATTCTATAAAGTGATACATGCGGAACTCGCAAAAATCGATCCTTTTTTTGCTAATTTAAAAGAGTTTTTAGAAGCTGATCATCAAAAACACTTGAAAAAAATCATTGAAATAAATAAAAGATATGCGACCAATTTAGATAACTTTGAAAAATCACTCAAAGTTTTAATCGAAAAAAATAATGCTCAAATTGAAAAAAGTCATAAAGATAAAACCAAAAAATCACATGATGCCCATCAGACCTATAAATTAAGTATAACCTCTTTAGATGAAGAGTTAACGCTTCTTCAAAAGAAAGCGTCTGAAGACCTTTCAAAGATTGAACAGTCTTCAGCAAGAGAAATATCAAAAATTCAAAAAGCGATGCAAGACATCCGCAAAGTCTATCAAGCGGAAACAACGGACATCGAAAGTTTTCATGCTAATAAGAAATTAGAGATTGAAAACTTATATCAAACTAATGTTGAAACACTTGATCAACACGATGAAGAATTAAAAGTCATCAGCGAAGAAAAGTTAAAAGTACTCCGCGCTAACGCATCCAGTGAAAATGCGATTAATGATGAAATTTATTTAGCCATTAAAACAAATTATAACCAAATGACGGTTGCTTTTAATAAAAAGATTAATGACATTAAGAAACGTTATCAAAATGAACTACCTAAGCTCGTTAAAATCTTTGAAAACCGCAAGGTTCCAATGTCAAAAGAACTTGATGCACTTAAAAACACTTATGAACAAGCAAAAATTGATTTTGAAGAGGAATACTCAGATAAAATCAATCAATTAAACTTAGATTTTGAGCAAAAGAAAGCTTCCTATGAAGCCAAAAAAGCTCAAATCATTCATGAAAGTAATGAAGCGATTACACTTTTAAACAGTAAATTATCTGCATTTAGAGAAAGCGTTCAAAAACAAAAAACCGAAACATCAAAAACGCTTCGTGAAGAGATGAAATCTTTAGAGACAGAAATTGAAAAGGAAAAGCTCAACCACAAACTCACGAAAGAATTACAAACTTTGGATAATGATCTCAATAAACAGATTATTAGAACCAATGAAGATATAAGCTTGCGTCAAAAAGATCAACATGCAAGACTCTTTTTGCATGACCAAAATCATTTACAAGAAATCCACGAATGGAAATATCAAAAGAATCTAGCCGAATACAACAAAAAACAAAACTATCAAAAACTAGAAATTAATTATAACTACCAAATTCAAGTTCAAGAAGAAACTTTAAAACATTACATTTCTCATCATGAGTATCATAAAGAATTATTACGATTAACACAAAATTTAGAACTTCTTCCCCTAGAGCATCAGCTCATGCTTGCACAATCCATTCAAGAAAGAGAACTTAACATTTTAGCCAATGATGCCCATGAAACGATGGCAAACTTTAAGCATGAAGAATGGTTAGTGGAACATCAAAAAGCTTTAGATGATATGCTGCTTGTTCATCAAAAAGCGATTGAGGATTTAAATTATCAAAATAGTTTATTATCGATGAATGCTCAAATTCAATTAAAACTTGAAAAAGAACGCATGATTCGTGATTATCAAATTGAAGAACAAGAGCTTAGAATTGAACTGATTCACATGGTTTCTAGTAAACAACAAAAAGATATCGAACAAAAATTAACGGAAGATACACATTCGATTGAATCTAAAAAAGAGATTTTAACCATCAAACATCAGGCAGAACTTCAAACGTTTAAAAATGAAAACTCTTTTGAACAAAAGAAACGTGAAGCATTTGTTCAAGAAGCTAAATTTAAAAACCAATTGCGTATCCAACATGAGAAATCAGAACGGATGTTATCGATTCATAAAAATGAATTAGAATCACACCAAATTGAAATTGAAACCATTTTTGAAGCAATTCGTCATTTTGATAAATTATCACTACTCTTAGAAGATCAATCAATTAAGTTATATCATCTGCCATCGCATCCTGAAGTGTTTAAAGAAGTATTAAAAATCATCGAACAATTACATCATGACCTACATGAAACCTTAAAGGAATTTATCGAAGCACAACATGTGGATGATCAAGCATATTTCTTAAAGAAAATTGAAGATTCAACCGGTTATAAATACATGGTGAAACATCAGAATTTGATGGATAGTTATGCGGTTGAAATTCAAAAGATTAAAGAATCTAAAGCA
>JAQVBA010000064.1:0-3281 GCA_028690555.1 Acholeplasmataceae bacterium | reverse complement strand
ACACCATCGATTCAACATTTATGAAATCAACCATGCATTTAATTGATAACCAAGAAAAAGTCCATAAAAACTTTATCACGACTTACCAAAAAGAATCCATAAATGAAGAGAAAAAATTAGAACAAACACTCAATCAACAGAAACAAAAATCGAGTCTTGTCGCATCCGGTGATTATCAGACATTTGAAAAGAAAAAAGCGATGGATCTACAATCCATACGGACACTTGAACAAAAAATTTCTGATGTCATTTTAAAACGTTCAAATGAAGAAAACTTAATCGATCAAAATCTCATTCAAGTGAAAAACCAATATGAAAATGATCGATTAAATCAAATCAAAAATTTAGAGTCCACAAAAGATAAATGGATCTTACAACATCAAGCA
The DNA here is from genome assembly GCA_028690555.1 of Acholeplasmataceae bacterium. Lineage (GTDB taxonomy): Bacteria > Bacillota_I > Bacilli_A > Acholeplasmatales > Acholeplasmataceae > UBA6181. The sequence goes on along the minus strand of JAQVBA010000064.1, from coordinate 2,895 downwards.
AAGAAAACTCAGACAGAGAAAACACATCTTCAAATGAATGAATCACTCCTACAAAAGAGTCAAGCAATCTTAGAAAAATTTACACAAAATGCCTTAAAAATGGCTGAAAACTCGAAAGTCAAACAACAAGAAATCGATCAAGTGATTCAAAGAGAACATTTAAATGATCAAGATCGTGATCGCGCACTCGATCAAAAATTCAAATCGATGAAAATGAAACAAACCAGTGAATTAAAAATGATTGGTGATAGCATTGAAGCACATCAGATCAGTCAAAAGAAAATTCAAGATCGAGCCCTTGATAAAGACATTAAAGTATTAAGAAAGAGTCATCAATTCAAAGTGAAAATGCTCAGTTTAAACTAAGAAGGAATATTGATTCCTTCTTTTTTATTAAAAAAAAGAGGACATAAGTCCTCAATCAATAAATTCAAATTCATAACCAAATAAATAAATGGTATCTTGATGTTTCGCACCCATCTCACGAAGTTTTTCGTCAACCCCTAAGCCTCTAAGTTGTCTTGCGAAACGTTTCACTGCTTCATCTTTTGTGAAATCTGTTCTTTCAAATAGAAGTTTCAACGTATTTCCAAAAAGTTCAAATCCACCTTCAACCTGTTTAATTTCAAATGGAGGTTCTTTGGATTCATGTTTATAGATGACTAGATCCTCATCGATTTCTTCTTCGATTTGTGGTGCAGTTTTCAATGTATCATTAATGACATAAAGCAGTTTTTCAACATCTTTATTTTGTTGTGCAGAAATCGTATATAAAGGTCTTTCAATCTTTTCTTTTAAAGATTTAATCTTACTTTCTGTATCTGGCATATCCATCTTGTTTAAAACAACAATTTGTGGCCGATCCAGTAGTTTTTTATCATACATTTCAAGTTCATGATTGATCTTTAAATAATCCTCATAGGGATCATCTCTTGTTAAATCTAATACATGTAAAAAAACACGGCATCTTTCAATATGCTTCAAAAATTGGATACCTAAACCTAAACCTAAATGAGCATTCTCAATGAGACCTGGTAAATCTGCTAATACGAATGCTTCTTCACCGATGTTTACCATCCCTAAATTCGGTTGTAAGGTCGTAAAAGGATATTCAGCAATCTTTGGTCTCGCATTTGATACAACGCTTAAAAACGTTGATTTTCCAACCGATGGATAACCAATGAGTCCCACATCAGCTAATACTTTTAGTTCAACGACAATTTTACGGTAAACCCCAGGGTCACCATTTTCAGCATAATCTGGTGCAGGATTTTTAGAAGTTGCTAATGCGATATTACCTCTACCACCTTTACCACCTTGTGCCACGACTAATTCTTCTTGGTGTTTTGTAATTTCACCGATTTTGAATTTTTTATCTTCAGAAAAGACAATGGTTCCTAAAGGTACTTTAACGTATGTGTTTTCAGCACTTCTACCATGCATCCCTTTAGTCATTCCGTTTTGACCAGGTTTCGCTTTAATATGACGCTTAAAGCGTAAGTCATAAAGCGTTGACATACCTTCATCGCCAACAAAAACAACCGATCCACCATGACCGCCATTGCCGCCCCATGGACCACCATATTCAACATATTTTTCACGACGATAAACGGCTAAACCGTTCCCACCTTTACCACCATAAACCTCTACTGCGATTTCATCGACAAACATTTAGACACCTCTTTATTTGGATAAAAAAAGGATAACGGTTCGTTATCCTTCGTAAACTGATACCTGTGTGCGATCACGGCCAAGGCGTTCGTATTTAACCTTACCTGAAACCGTAGCGAATAATGTATCATCGCCACCACGACCCACATTGAGACCTGGATGAATTTTCGTACCTCTTTGACGGTAAATAATGGAACCTGCGGTTGCATATTGACCATCAGAAAGTTTCATACCGAGTCTTTTCGACTGGGAGTCACGACCATTACGAGTCGAACCTACACCTTTTTTCGATGCGAATAACTGAATGTTTAATTTTAACATGTTATCCCTCCTTCTGATTTTTCATATATTTTGGATATTGTTTTTCTAAGTCATTAAGTGTGTATTCTAAGTTATCTAAGAGTGCTAAGATGATTGTATTTTCTTCTTTGACTCGAAGACTGAAGAATCCTTCACTTACTTTGCAATCGACCAAGTGGTCGAGTTTTAAGTGCTCAATGGCATTATAAGTCACTTGTGTGGCTGTACTTACAGCGGCACAGACAATGTCTTCACCTATTTTTTTATAGTTGGCATGTCCACTGACTTTAATTTCTTTAAGCATTTTATTTTGATACACAAAGACTGAATTAATCATTTTAGGCAACGATGGATTCAACCACGAGTTTTGTGTATGCTTGGCGATGTCCTTGTTTTTTACGGTATTTCTTTCTGACTTTGTATTTGAATACAATAATCTTAGGACCGCGGCCGTGTTTTTCGACCTTTGCAATGACTTTCGCACCAGTAACGATTGGCGTACCAATCACAGTTTTTTCGCCACCGATCATTAACACATCAGTGAACTCATAGGAACTACCTGCTTCAACATCAAGTTTTTCAACATAAATTTCTTGACCTTGTTCAACGCGGACTTGTTTCCCACCTGTTTTAATAACTGCGTACATGTTCTTACCTCCTTAATATTTTCTTGAGGACTCACTAATAAGGTAGCTTATATGCGTTTATGACCTGTCTTATGTGGTACAACATAGATATTTTAACGTAGTTAGGCCTAAAAGTCAACAAAAAAGTTCGATAAAAAAAGCAGCTTGGAATCAAACTGCTTTTAAGTGTTTTAAATTAACGTTTTCCTTGATCATATACTTGACCAAGTGCTTTAGGTGCACGTGAATTCTTCGATGCAAACATTAAGACAACAAGCGTTGCTACATAAGGAATCAT
>JAQVBA010000009.1 GCA_028690555.1 Acholeplasmataceae bacterium | reverse complement strand
ATGGCAAAAACGGAAAAAAGTTAAAAGATCACCAATCTATCGATTTGGCATGATCTTATTTGGCGTATTGATTGTTGCGATCAGTATATATATTCAATCACAAGAAGAAAAAGAAGAAATTACGTATTATGCGTCTTTAAATGGTTTAGAAGGAGAAGCTTTAAAAGAAGCAATGCACATTCTTCTCAATCAAAATTTTGAACCAACATCTTATGGTGATGCACGCGAATTTTTAGCAAATGCTGATCGAAGCATTGATGATCCGACAAAAGTATGGAATATTTATGATGGCGCTCTAGCTCCTTATGAATGGGATGAAGTCTCATGGCATAGAGAACATGTATGGCCAAATTCAAGACTTGGCTTGGAACGTGTTGACAATACGGATAAGACCATTGCAAGTGACCTACATAACTTAAGAGCGGTTACACCTGCAGTAAATTCTCAAAGAGGCGATCGATTTTTCTCTGATGGTTCAGGGGAACATCAAATTACTGATGATGGTGGTTTTTATCCAGGAGATGAACATAAAGGCGATGTTGCACGCATCATTTTCTATATGTTCATTATGTATGAAGAATTAGAACTTCGAGATGACAATTTAGAGGATTTAGAAGCTTATACACCAGAAGGTGCAGTAATGGGTATTTTAAGTGTCTTACTCGAATGGCATAAAGAGGATCCAGTCAGTGATTTTGAACGCGCTAGAAATCAAGTCATTTATGAATACCAAAATAATCGAAATCCTTTTATTGATAAACCAGAATATGCCCATTTGATTTTTGAAGATAAAACCATCGATGATTTGAAGCCTGTAGCTTCATTATCTAACTGGTTAGATGCTTGGACAAATTGGATTTATGGATAATTCATTCATATTAAATCCGGGAACCTATTTTGTAGGTGATCCCAGCCTTGTCATATTAAAAAAAGGGTCAGAAGCAATTCAATTTACCAATCAATTATGGAAAAAAGTCTATGAAGATCAATTGCGATTTAAAAACATCATCATTGATGGAGTTAATTTATATATTATGAAATCCATGTCTGGTGATGGTGTATTTCAAGGGATTGGCACTGATTCTGGGGTTATAAGTATCATCGATTTCAAAGATATGCAAAATGAATTATTGTTTCGTATACCTTTAGTAGAAAAAGGATTTAAATGGTTAATATTAGATTGTGAAGCTAGCGTATTTGAAGAAAACGGTATTCTTAAGTTTCAAAATGGACTAGAAATTAATACAAACCAATAAAAAAGACCAAAAATTTGGTCTTTTATTTTTGATTGAGTATCAACAGAGAAGAACGATAAATTAAATCAAGCAATTCAGTTTTTTTAATTTTAATGCTATTTGTACAATATTGATAAAGTAAACCACTCATTAAGGCCTCAATAACATTTTTTTGATAAGGTATGGCTAAGGGCTTGATCATATTTTCATGATAACCTTTTTGAAAAATCTCAGTAAAGCGTTCTTGAATTCTTTCTTGTATGTGTCGAGATTTTCTTTCAATCAGTCCGGTTGGATCATAAAGCGTTTGCTCATTATTTAAAATGGCATCCATAATCTCTTTCGCATCAAGTAATACAGTTAAAATTAGTTCAATTTGTTCCTTAAATTGTTTCTCAAAGGACTTTTCATTCAAAGGCTTTAATAATATCGTCTCATAATGATTAAGGAGTAGATCATAAGTATTTGAAATTAAACTTTCTTTATTTTCAAAATACTCATATAGTGTACTTTTTCCAATATCAGCCTCTAAAGCGATTTGAGCAATTGATAGCTTATCCAGTCGATCTCCTTTTTTGATATGAGATATGATCACATCGATAATTCTATCTTTAGTTTGCATCACGGCTAGCTTCCTCTATCTTAATTTTTTTACGGTTAATTGAGGCATATAAAACAGGGATGATGTAAAGGGTTAAAATGGTTGCATAAATGAGACCACCAATCGCGGTAATTGCCATCGGTTGTAACAATTCGGATCCTTCACCAAATCCTAATGCAAGTGTTAATAAGGCTAAAATGGTGGTTAAAGCAGTCATTAAAATCGGACGTAGTCTCGTTTGTCCAGCTTGAATGATGGCTTCTTTAACTTGCATGCCACTCTCTCTAAGCTTGTTAATATAATCAATGAGAACAATCCCGTTATTAACGACAATTCCGATTAAGATGATTAGACCCATAATGGATACTAGACTTAAATAGGAATTTGTAATTAAAAGTGCAATCAAACCTCCGGTAAAAGCAAGTGGAATCGTGCCAAGAATAATCAATGGATAGATTAAGGATTGAAACTGAATCGCCATAATCATGTAGACAAGAAGTACGGCAACTATAGCAGCTATAGATAGGTCAGAAACTGCATCCATGATTTCTTCATTTTCACCTTCGAAGGTGACATAATAGCCAGATCCATAAGATTCAAACTGTGAACTATCTAAATATTCGTTAATGGCATCAGTCACTTTATCACTGACAAGTGTGACATTTAAGCTTTGATCAATTTGAGCAGTGACGTTGACATATCGGTTATTACCATCTGTTTGGATTGTTTGAAAACCCGTGATGCGTTCGATTGATGTAACACTTGATACATCATCTGTAAATAACGGAGTTAAGATTAAAGATGTTAACGTTGGATTTTCTGACATTGGATTTGGATCCATAATGATTTCATTATCTTGAATCCTTAAAAATGGATTAACGATAAATCTTAGTGGTTCACCTGGGACATATGTGGGTAAGAATGCATTAATGACATAGATCGATTGATTTGAAGATGCGACATATTGATCAATTAATAAGCGTGTTTGATCATTAAATAGCATGATACCAGATAGAAAATTTTTATAGTCGCCAAAGATATCAAAACTAATTCCTTGGTTTAATGAATCTGTTGGAATTTCAAGGGTATAATCAACGCCTTCTATTGTGACAATGACTTGTCTTGTAGCACCTAGTTGGTCAAGGTTTTGATACAAGTAACTTACGTTGTCCATTACATCTTGATTTGTCAATTGATGAAGCATTGCTTGATCTTGATTAATTGTAATTTTCACATTTTCTGCACCAACTGAAATACCGTTATCAGCTTTTATAACGCCTTCGGTATCCCTTAAAATAGATGTTATATCATTAGAAATCTTTTCAAGAGTAAGCAAATCATATCCAGCAACTTTGATATTGATGCCACTAACCCCCGTAAGCCCCGCTGTGCTATTTTGTGCAGCAACACTATATTCAAAGATATGATCAGATGATACAACATCATTATTTGTGATTAAATCATCGATAAGTGCTTTAATGATGACTTCATTTTCAGTTGTAGAATCTAACCTACTATCTTTTAGATTAATGGTGATACTGATACTGCCTTGTGCTCCACCACCCATGGCCATCATGGGACCAAAACCAAAGCCAGATCCACTTGATATCGATGCAGAAACTGATTCAACATCTTGAATCTTTAAAATTTCTTCACTTAATAGATCTGCAAATAAAGCTTTATCAGTGAAAATAACATCTGAAGTAGTTTCAATAGATATGGTAATTGCTCCTTCATCAGATTCTGGAAGTAAGATGAATCCTTTTTGGTAGACTAGAATAAATGATCCAAAAAGCATGAATAGAACGATTAAGATGGAAAGAATTTTGTGATGCATTGCAAAACTAATTGATTTTTCATAACTGTCTTTGGCTTTATTTAAGAATTTAGATGGTTTCTTTTGTTCTTTCACATTTAACATGCGTGATGCCATAGATGGAACAACGGTAAGCGCAATAATTAAGCTTGCTCCAAGTGAAAATGCAATTGTTAATGCCATACTTAAAAAGATTTCAGCAACTAAGCCTTGTACAAAAATTATAGGTAAAAAGACAGCAACTGTTGTGAGTGTAGAAGCAGTGATTGCTCCAGCTACTTGTTTAGCACCTTCAACAGCAGCCTCAGTTTTTGATTTACCTTCATGAATCATTCGATAAATGTTTTCAATCACAACAATGGAATTATCGACTAACATCCCAATACCTAATGCTAATCCTCCCATCGATACGATATTTAAAGAGACATTTGAAAAATACATTAACATGAAAGCTGCTACCACTGAAATTGGGATTGATAATCCTACAATAAGTGTAGGTTTTAAATCTCTTAAAAATAGGAAAAGAATGAAGATTGCTAAAATACCACCAATAATGATATTATTTAAAACTGAATTAATAGCAAGATTAATGTATTCACCTTGATTTAATAAAATTGAATAATGAGCATCATCACCTTCTTGGGCTATTAGGTCATCCAATTTTGCAATAATTTCATTGGTGACCTCAGTAATTCCATAATTGGATTGTTTCTGAAATGAAACTTGAATGCCTTGAATTCCGTTAATTTTAGAATAAGATTCAGTATTTGCATTGACGTAGGAAATTCCATTTGTGATGACTAAATCTTCAAGTTTTAAAACAGTTTGTTCAATTGATGTAATGGGTAATGCTTTTATATCGTCGAGAGAAGAAGGCGTATTTCCTAAATAAAGCATTCTAAGCTCCCCATTGTCTAAAACTATTCCGATTAAACCACCAACATTTTGATCCTCAATGGTTTCCAAAACAATATCTTCGGTTAATCCGTATAAATTAAGTTTTTCTTGATCGAGTTTAACTTCTAATATAATATCCGCTTGACCTGAGATTGAAACATCTGCAACACCTGGAATACTTTGTAGTTCAAGCATCAATTGACGTTCGATCCATTCCGTATTTCTGATCAGAGCTTCTTCATCAGTGACAGATGCATCATAGGTTTTAAATAGATTGATCGTCATCACAGGTAACATATCAGGACTTATTCTTAAAATTCTGGTTGAACCTACACCATCTGGGAAATTCGTATTGTTGAGTAATTCACGAAGTTCAACAACAACCGTATCCATATTGGTACTTTCTTGAAAGGTAACTATTGATATACCGAAATGTTCATTGGACATTGATTGAACTTCATCAAAGTTTCCAATCGTTGAGACAGCACTCTCAATTGGTTTAGCAATATGAAGTTCAACTTCTTCAGGGGAAGCACCTTGATAATCGGTAATGGTTACCAAGTAAGGTAAGTTAATTTCTGGGAATAAAGTTAGTGGAAGCCGTGTGACTGAAAAAATGCCTAACACGATAATGATTAAAACTCCCATTAAAATTGTAATTGGTTTTTTAACGCTATATTTGCTCATATGTTCTCCTCGTGATTCAAATTGAATGATTTTACCGACCGAACGTTCGGTCGGCAATGTGATTATACCAAAAATAAATGAATTCATGATAGAATAATACACATTTTCACATCACAAAAATTCAGAAAATAAAAAAGGATGATAAACACCCTTTAATGCTTATTTGGTACCCCCTCACGGATTCGAACCGTGGACCCACTGATTAAGAGTCAGTTGCTCTAACCAACTGAGCTAAGGAGGCGTCTAATGGTCGCGTTTTCTATTATAGCATAGCTTTCAAAAAAATCAAATACTAAACTTACATTTTAAGATGAAACATAAAATTGAGATTGTAAAGCCAAAATTGATGGAGAAATGAAGTTATAAAATGATATAATAAATAAATGGAAGGTGATTGAAATGATGTTAGAAAAAGAACGTGGTTCGCTTTCAAATCTCATATGGTTAATGACATTTTTATTATCAAGCTGGACAGTTATGTGGTCAATCATTGATATGAAAATATGGATTTTCAGATATTTTACGATGCAAAGCAATTTTTTAGTCATGCTGGTTGCGATTATGTATTATACAATGAAAGAAAGTAAACCATATTTTAAAACATTCAGTACAATCACGCTATTTAATATTATTGTGACGGGCGTAGTATTTCATACGATGCTCAGTCAGTTTAGTGGATCATTTTTAGTAGAACTTCAACATACGTTTGTTCCAATCATTTATGTCATCTTTTATTTTGTTGTTTTAAAGGAAGGAATTGAGGTAAAGAAATTTTGGATTTTACTCATATACCCTATGATTTATTTCGTGATTTTTTTCATCCAAGGGATATTTACAAACTGGTACCCGTATCCTTTTATGGATCCAACTATTCAAAGTGAAGGAAGCTTAGCTATCACCATTTTAATGATGGCATTAGCCATGGCTCTTTTAGCTTTACTCTTGACATATGTTAAACAAATACTTCATCGAAAGAATCAAATGATGACGGTTTCAAATGATGTATAAATATACGCTAGGATTTGTCATAAAAGGTTCTAAAGTCTTACTGATTAATCGTGAGAAACAGCCATGGAAAGGTTGTTGGAATGGACTTGGAGGAAAGATTAAAACAGGTGAGACCAAAGAAGAATCCATACTTAGGGAGCTAGAAGAAGAAACAGGTTTAGTCTTTACAATTGATCAAATCAAATTTAAAGGTGAAGTGACATGGAATCTTTTTGATGCCATGGGTCATGGATTATATTTATTTATCGTTTATTTACCAGAAGATGATCACTATTTAACACCTAAATCCACGGATGAAGGTATCTTAGATTGGAAAGAAATCGATTGGGTGTGCGATTTTGATAATTTGGGTGTCGCACATAATATTCCTTATTTTTTGAAAACTATCATTGAAGAAGAAAGTAATTACCGATTTAATTGCGTATTTGAAGGAAATATTCTTCTTCGTGTTGTAAAGGAAGATTTGATATGATTTACTATGTGACGATTGGGATTATAGGGTTAGCAATTTTAGGTTTTTTTATATTGTCATTAATTGAAAAAAAACATTTAAATCAAGTTAAAAACGAGATATTTTTAATGTTATCAGAATATGGGAAACTAGAGACCAATGGTGGGAAAACAATCTATCATATTCAAGATCAACACATAGAAATTTTACATTTTGTATTAAAACCCATGGAAGAATTAGTCATTAATAGCCGCGTGATGTGGGAAGTTTTTCGTTCGAATAAAGCCATGTTAGTCGATCAAACTGAGTTTTTGAAAAGTGAAAATTCAAAATGGATCATCGTGTATCCATCGATTCATCGAATCAAACGCTATATTAATGAAAATGAAATGGTATTTGTAAAAAAAGATGATCAAATCTATGATTATCAACTCATTCTATGGATTGAATTAAAAGATTATTTAGAGGAAATAAGACATGGAATATAAAGTGTTACGCAAACAATATTTAGCTAAGATGTGTTTTGTATGTGGTGTTGACAATGACAGTGGTTTAAAAACAAAGTATTATGTATTAGAAAATAAACGCGTATTAGGCATTTTTCAAGGTCAAGATATCCATCAAAGCTATCCAACGAGGATGCATGGTGGAATTATTGCTGCTCTATTAGACGAAGCCATTGGTAGAGCACTGCAAATTGATGAACCAGAAGCATGGGCAGTCACGATTGAATTAAATGTTAAATATCATAAGCCAGTACCACTCAATCAAACGCTATATGTCGTTGGATGGTTACATTCAAACGGGAAAATATTTGATGGTGAAGGCTATATCATGGATGAAGATCACGTGATTTTAGCATCTTCAAAATCGAAATATATGCGTCAAAGTGTCCAAAAAATCGTGGGCAACATGGATTTTGAAAAGGATTGGCAACCTGATTCAGCATCCACTGATTTTGAAAGGATCGATTTACCAAAATGAGTATTTTAGATGTTGAGAATTTAAGTTTTAGTTATAGTGGAGAGAATTTATACCAAGGCGCATCCATGCGTCTTTTTGAAGGTGAACATGCGGTTTTAGTTGGACCTAATGGCACTGGAAAATCTACATTACTTAAACTTTTAGATCGATCATTATCTCCAGATCAAGGATCGATTAAATGGATGCCTACAAAAAAGATTGGATATATGGATCAATATGCAAAACTCGATCCCAATATGATTGTTAAAAGCTATTTATATGATGCGTTTCAAGTGCTTTTCGATAAAGAAAGAGACATGGAAAAGTTATACGAAAAAGTTGTAACAGCAGATGAAAAAGATCATGATAAATTACTGACATGGGCTGCGCAAATCGGTGAAGAGCTGATTGAAAAGGATTTTTACCAAATTAAATCTAAAATTGGAAATATCATACATGGTTTAGGTTTAACTTTAGATATTTTAGAAATGCCAATTGAACATTTATCGGGTGGTATGCGTGCCAAAATCATTTTAGGAAAATTATTATTAGAAGAAGCAGATGTACTACTTTTGGATGAACCGACAAACTTTTTAGATGTGAGACACATCGAATGGCTCGCTAAATTTTTACAAAATTATCCAAAGGCATTTTTAGTGGTATCTCATCATGAAGAATTTTTAGATCAAATAGCAAACACAGTTTTAGCATTAGAAAATGGTGTCATTTCAAGATATAAAGGGGATTATCAATTTTATATGAAAGAACGTGAATTGCGGATTGAACAACAAGAAAAAGCATTTGTGAGTCAACAAAAATTTATTCAAAAAACGGAAGAATTTATCCAAAAAAATATTGTTCGAGCAACGACAACAAAAAGAGCACAATCCAGACGAAAGATGCTTGAAAAAATTGATCGAATTAGTAAACCTAAATCAACGAAAACGTATCATTTCTATTTTCCATTAGCGGGTCAAACGGGGAAAGATGTTCTTAAAACCAACGAGCTTGAAATTGGTTATCAAGATTCACTGCTAGAACCGTTAACGATTGCCATTTTGAAACAAGAAAAAGTAGCGATTACGGGTAAAAATGGTATTGGGAAGTCAACATTCATTAAGACAGTCATGGGGATCATTCCACAATTAAGTGGTACTTATTCATGGATTGATACTGCAAAAATTGCTTATTTTGCTCAAGATGAAAAATTTGAAGATGGGCTAACTCCATTTCAAATTGTGCATCACAGGTATCAGCATTTTACCAAAAAAGATGTGATGAGTTTATTAGGCAATCATGGCATTAGCTTTGAAATTGCAAATCGGGATATTAATACATTATCTGGAGGAGAACAAACTAAGGTGAGATTAGCATTATTACGCCACGAAAAAGGTAATGTACTAATTCTGGATGAACCCACCAATCATTTAGATGTTCAGGCTAAAGAAGCGTTGAAAGAAGCATTGATTAATTATCAAGGGACACTCATTTTAGTTTCCCATGAAAAAGAATTTTATGCGGATATTTGTGACTACGAAATTACATTATATGCCGATTAAAAAAGTGGGAAAATTTTCCCACTTTATTTGTCTTCAAATTTATCAATTTCTTCAACCAAGACATCGTAGACTTCAGATTCTTTAATTTTTTTGATGATTTCACCATGTCTAAATAGAATCGCTTCACCTTTACCACCTGCAATTCCAATATCGGCATGTTTAGCTTCACCAGGACCGTTTACAGCGCATCCCATAATGGCAACGTTGATGGTTTTATTGACTTTAAGTAAATAAGTTTCAATCCTTTTCGCGATATCGATCATATCATATTGAATTCTTCCACATGTTGGACAAGAGATTAGATTAGGAACTTTATCTTTTAATCCTAAATTTTTTAATATTTCTTTTGCTGCTTGGATTTCTAAAATAGGGTTATCCGTGAGTGAGACTCTAATGGTTGAACCAATGCCTTCAGCAAGTAGAATGCCGATACCCATCGCACTTTTGATTGCACCACTAAATGCTGTACCAGCTTCAGTAACGCCTAAATGCAGTGGATATGGGAAAGTTTTAGCAGCTAATCTATAAGCTTCGATCATTAAGTTCATATCGGTAGCTTTTAAAGATAGAAGAATATCATAAAATCCCATGGATTCTAAGATTTCAACGTGTTGTCTTGCGGTTTCTACCATATTCTCAGGGGTTGGAGCCATACGATTTGGAAGTGATCCACTATTGACACCAATCCGAATCGGTATTTTCTTTTCCTTACATGCGTTGACAACCATTTCGACATGTTCTCTTTTAGGGATATTACCGGGGTTTAATCTAATTTTATCGACACCTTGATGAATCGATTCTAAGGCGAGTCGATAATCAAAATGAATATCCGCAACCAATGGGATGTGAATTCTTTTTTTAATTTCTCCTAATGCTTTCGCATCGACCATATCTAAAACAGCGACACGAATTATTTCGCACCCTGCTTCTTCGAGTTGTAAGATTTGCTTGACGGTGGCCTCGACATCTTTTGTGTAGGTATTTGTCATGCTTTGAATATATACTTTATGATTTCCGCCCAATGGTAAGTCTCGAATAAAGACTTGACGGCATGTTTCTCTTTGCATTTTCATCACCTCTTTGATTATATGATAAAATCCAATAAATTGGTAGTTAAAATGCTTTTATGAGGTGATCGGAGCTATTTCAAAAAATATATTTTAAAATGATTGAAAAAGGTAATTCCTTTTGATATAATGTTAGCGTATGTTTGGAGGGATATCATGAGAGATCTAGTTAAATTGGTTTGTACAGAGTGCGGCGAAGAAAACTACCATACAAATAAAAACAAAAAAGCGCATCCAGAACGTTTGGAAACTAAGAAGTACTGCCCACGCGAAAGAAAATACACAATCCACAGAGAAAAGAAATAAGCTATTCTTCGAATAGTTTTTTTTCTATAAAGGAAAATATATGATTTTATTTAAAGAAAATGAGACATTTGCTCATAGTTATTTGATTTGTCGATTTGATCAATGCATGTTAATCGATCCATCACACGATTTAGAAGATATTCAAAGAGCGTTAGATCACAGAACGCTTTCTGGTATTTTAATTACCCATGCACACTCTGATCACATTCATTTGATTGGCGAGTTTCAAACAAAAGTTTATATCCATCAAGCAGATCAACATCTATTATTTGAAGATCAATATAATGGGTATGCACCGAATAAGCATCCTTTTAAAAGAAAAGATTTGGATTTAGTCTCAATTAGTGATGGAGATCAAATTGCTTTGGCGGATCAATTGATTACGGTCATCCACACGCCTGGGCATACAAAAGGTTCGGTTTGCTTTCTATATAATGATCAGCTCTATACGGGCGATACGTTATTTAAAGAGTCTGTCGGTAGACACGATTTATATTCCGGGAATCTTGTAGAACTTCGTAAAAGCATTTTAAAGTTGTGTGAATTACCAAGTGCTTATAAAGTGTATCCTGGGCATGATGAGAGTACCACCATTCGCTATGAACAAAAAAATAATCCATTTTACATCAAGTGGAAAAAGCAAAAGACAAGATAAAGACACAAATTGTGTCTTTTTTTTCGCATTTCAAAAAATAGCACATTATTCTTGACAGTGCCAATAAAATATCATACAATAGAGTTGGCACAAAACTAGAATGAGTGCTAAAAGGGGTGAAGTGATGTTAACCAGTCGTCAAAAACTAATCTTAAAAGCGATTATCGAAGCCTATGTGCGTGATGCACAACCTGTCGGTTCAAAAGCACTCACTCAAATGCCATATCTTCAGTTTTCGTCTGCAACGCTAAGATATGATATGGCCCAACTCGAAGAATTAGGATATTTAGAAAAAACACATACATCTAGTGGTAGAGTTCCATCAGAAAAAGGGTATCGCTACTATGTTGAACATTTGGTCACAAGAGATGAAGATGTGATGGATTCGTTTCCACTCATTGATGAAGTGTTTATCAAGCACAGCATCGCTAAAGAACAAGCGATTCAAGAAGCGATTGCATTGTTATCTAATCTAACAAATTATACAACTTTAGCGATTGGACCATCAGCAAGCCAATCAACGATTCAAAAAATTGATTTCATTCCGATTTCAGAAACAGATGCTGTAATTTTGATTGTCACTAATCAAGGGCATGTACAACATCAAAATATTACGATTCCTGAAGGTATGAAAATTCATGATTTAAAAGAAGTCATTAAAACGTTAGATGATTTGTTGCGTGGCAGATTGATTGAAGAAGCGAGTGAAATATTAAAAGCTTCATTTGCTAAAAACGAAATCAAATCATTTATGGATTATCAAAATCAATTGATTCAATCCTTTGTAAATGCATTTCAAAAGTTTGCTGAAGAAAACTTTTATTTATCAGGTGTAACCAACGTTTTTGATCAGCCAGAGTTTCACAATGTCCGACACATCAAAAACTTTGTAGAAATGCTCGATCGAAGAGAACTCGTGAAACTTATTGGTGAAAAAGAAGGATTATCGATTCGTTTTGGTAGTGATTTAAAACTTATCCCCATGGAAAACTGTACGGTCATTTCCGTACCTTACCGTGTGAGTGAACAGGAACATGGAACCATTGCGGTTTTGGGGCCGACACGTATGGATTATAGTAAGGTTATCCCACTTGTGGAATATATAGCGAGCAACTTAGGAAAGCTCTATAAAAAGTAAAGGTGAAAATATGGAAGATCAGAGAAAAAAAGAAGATGTGATCGTCGAAGATAAAATAGATGACACAACAGAACATAAAAAAGAGAAAAAAAGCAAAACCAAAGAACATATTGAAAAATTAGAAAATGACGTCAAAGAATTAAAAGATAAGCTTTTACGAAATGCTGCTGAACTTGAGAATTTCAAAAAGAGGATGAATCAAGAGCGCATAAACGATCGAAAATACGCATCGAAAACGTTAATTGGTGACATTTTAGCACCACTTGATCAATTCGATCGAGTCGTCAATATGACAACTGATAATGAACTTTTGAAAAATTTCTTAATCGGATTCAAAATGATAAATGATAGTTTATATCAAGTTTTAATTCAAGATGGATTAAAAGAAATCGACGCTTTAAACAAACCTTTTGATCCAAAATATCATTATGCAGTAGAAAAGATTCATGATGCAAACAAACCGGATGGAATCAACTTAGAAGTGATTCAAAAAGGTTATTTATATAAAGATCAACTACTTAGACCTGCCATGGTCAAAATAAACGAATGGAGTGAAAAAGATGGCGAAGACAAATAAAATTATTGGTATCGATTTAGGTACAACCAACTCATGTGTGTCCGTGATGGAAGGCGGAGAATCAAAAGTTATTCCAAATGCTGAAGGTGGAAGAACAACACCATCAGTCGTATCATTTAAAGGTGAAGAAATTTCAGTGGGTGATGTTGCAAAACGTCAAATGATTACAAACCCAAATTCAGTGAGTTCAATTAAACGTCACATGGGTGATTTGAATTATCGTGTGGATATTCAAGGTAAAAAGTATACACCACAAGAAATTTCAGCGATGATTCTTCAAAATTTGAAGAAAACCGCAGAAGATTATTTAGGCGCGACTGTGACACAAGCCGTCATTACTGTTCCAGCTTATTTTAATGACGCACAACGTCAAGCAACGAAAGATGCTGGTAAAATTGCAGGTCTTGAAGTTAAAAGAATTATTAATGAGCCAACTGCTGCAGCATTAGCTTATGGAATTGATAAAACAGATAAAGAACAAACTGTGTTAGTGTTTGACCTTGGTGGTGGAACATTTGACGTATCGATTCTAAGATTAGCGGATGGTACTTTTGAAGTGATATCAACATCCGGTGATAACCATCTTGGTGGTGATGACTTTGATGATCACATCATTGATTATTTAGTGAAAGAGTTTAAAAAGGAAAATGGTGTGGATTTATCCCTTGATAAGATGGCAAAACAACGTCTAAAAGACGCTGCTGAAAAAGCGAAGAAAGATTTATCTGGTGTGACCACCACACAAATCTCATTACCATTCATTACGATGGGTGTTGCGGGTCCATTACATTTAGAAATGAATTTAACAAGAGCTAAATTTAATGAATTAACTGCAGATTTAGTTGAACGTTGTGTTGGACCAGTTAGACGTGCATTATCTGATGCGAAGATGACTCAAAAAGATATTGACCAAGTCTTATTAGTTGGTGGTGCAACACGTACTTTAGCAGTACAAGATATGGTTAAACGCGAATTAAACAAAGAACCAAACAGAAGTGTGAACCCAGATGAAGTGGTTGCAATGGGCGCAGCAATTCAAGGTGGCGTATTAGCCGGTGATGTGAAAGATGTCTTATTGTTAGACGTTACACCACTTTCATTAGGTATTGAAACTTTAGGTGGCGTATTTACAAAACTTATTGAACGTAACACGACGATTCCAACATCAAAATCTCAAGTGTTCTCAACCGCTGCAGATAACCAACCTGCTGTAGACATTCATGTCTTACAAGGTGAAAGATCTATGGCTGCAGATAATAAGACTTTAGGTCGTTTCCAATTAGGAGATATTCCTGCTGCACCACGTGGTGTTCCACAAATTGAAGTAACTTTTGATATTGATGCGAATGGTATCGTGAATGTTAAAGCAAAAGACTTAGGAACGAATAAAGAACAAAAGATTACCATCAGTGGTAATGGCGCATTATCAAAAGAAGATATTGACCGTATGGTTAAAGAAGCTGAAGAACAAGCTGAAGCGGATAAGAAAAAGAGAGAAGAAGCTGACCTACGTAATGAAGCATCAAGCCTCATTTTCCAAACCAATAAAGCAATTGAAGATTTAAAAGAAGAAGTTGATGAAGCAACGAAGACAAAACTCCAAGGTCAAATTAAAGAGCTTGAAGAAGCGTTAAACGGTAATGATATTGATCGAATCAAGTCATTAAAAGAAACACTACAAAAAGATGCGCAAGATATCGCTGTCAAGGCATATCAAAAAGCTCAAGAAAAACACGAACAAGAACATCCACAAAACGGCAAAACGAATGATGATAATACCGTGGATGCCGAATTTGAAGAAAAATAAAAAAATAAGGGGCACTGCCCCTTATCGACTATGGAGTGGATGTTATGGCAGATAAAAGAGATTATTATGACGTTTTAGGCGTTTCTAAATCTGCATCAGATGATGAAATCAAAAAAGCATATCGCACTTTAGCTAAAAAATATCATCCTGATGTTTCGAAAGAAGATAACGCTGAAGCGAAATTTAAAGAAGTCCAAGAAGCTTACGATACCTTATCTGATGCTCAAAAGAGAGCGGCATATGATCAATATGGACATCAAGGGAATCCTTTTGGTGGGAATGGTCAAGGAGGTTTCTCTGGCTTTGGTGATTTTGGTGGATTTTCTGACATTTTTAGCCAGTTTTTTGGTGGTGGAAGAACTCGAAGTCAATCACAATATGGTCCTCAACGCGGTGAAGATTTAGAACGTTCAATTACGATTGATTTTATGGAAGCCGCTTTGGGCACAAAAAAGAATATAAGTGTAGAAATTGATGATGAATGTCCTGTATGCCACGGTAGTGGTGCAGAATCTTCAAAAGATATCGAAACATGTGACAGATGTCATGGTGATGGTTTTATCAATGTTGATCAAAGAACAATGTTTGGCACGATGCGTAGTCAACAAACATGTCCAAAATGTGGTGGTGCTGGTAAAATCATTAAAAAGCGTTGTACCACATGTAATGGCCGTGGCCGTGTGAAACAAAATAAGACCGTAGATGTGAATATTCCAGCGGGTGTTGATACGAACATGTCATTAAAAGTTGCAGGTTATGGTAATGGTGGAACTAAAGGCGGTCAACAAGGTGATTTATACTTAAACTTTAGAGTAAGACCTCATAAAGTTTTTGGTAGACAAGGTGATGATATCATTTTAGAAACACCGATTACGATGACTCAAGCTGTACTTGGAGCAACCATTGAAATACCTACTATCTATGGGGATGTTGATTTAAAAATTCCTGCAGGGATTGAGCATGGCACGATTCTTAGAATGCGTGAAAAAGGGATTGCAAATGTCAGAACTAAAAAGAAGGGTGACCAACAGGTAATCGTTCAAATTAAAGTTCCTAAAAATCTATCATCTCAAGAAAAGAAATTATATGAAGAACTTGCAAAATTAGAAAGTAAAGAAAAAGATTCTAACTGGGAAAAGTTCAAAAATTTATTTAAATCATAAGTCAGTGTGCGTTGATAATTTCAACGCACATTTTCATTTCGTTCTATGCTATAATTTTTAGTGTTGGAGGATGTATGAATAAAACGATTCGATTGATCATTTTATATATTTTTATCCAGGGGGTTATTCATAATTTAGGACATCCTGTGACCCCCGCATTTGTTCGTTCACTGGGTATTTCAGACTATATGTTTGGGATATTTTTTGCAACCATGAGTTTGGGGTTAGCCATTGGTGGACCCTTGTGGGGCATTTTGAGTGATCAAACTGGACATAAAAAGCGATACATTATCATGGGACTTCTGGCATATAGCTTTGGACAATTTGGATTTGGTTATGTTGGTGATGGCATTTGGATGGTTTTTTTCAGATTGATTTCAGGTCTTGGAGTCATTAGTGCACTCACACTCTATATGAGTGCATTAATTGAGTTATCAGAGCCAACAAATCGTGGGAAGTATTTTGCTTATCTTGCAGCATCTTCAACACTTGGAGCATCCGTTGGTTATGCGCTTGGTGGATTTCTTAACACGAATCAAGCGATGATTAATTTATTCAATACCGATCATTATCCTGTTATATTTTTAATTCAAACGATTACGAATACACTCTATGTCATTTTCATTGGATTGACATTTAAAGATCCTAAAGGAATGGTAATGAATAAAGAGAAACAAAGTGTACTTAAAGGTTTAAAAAATGTCATTAAAATGGATCCGAAATTATTTATTTTCTTAATTTCATTGTCACTTATTACGATTGGTAGTACAAATTTATCAAAATATATTGATGTTTATTTTGATGATTTAGGGTATACAACGCAAGCACTTGGCAATTTTGTCATGGCAACCGGAATTGTATCTTTAATCGCATCCGTTTTAATTGTTCCCTTCTTTGCAAGAATGAAAAAACAATTATTTACGATTGGTCTTTTACAAGTCTTATCAGCGGTTATCGTATTTATTGTCTTTCGAGCTAATCAATTTTTACTGATGGTCTACACGGTGTACATGATTTATGTTATATTAAAAGCGATTTACACACCACTTGAACAAAACTTTATTGCAAAAGAAGCGAAAGAAGGAACGTATGGAGGAATCATGGGTGTCAGACAGTCCTTCGTTTCAATTGGTATGGTTTTAGGACCACTGATTGGTGGCTTTATATATGAAATTAAACCACTTTATTTGTTTGATTTTAGTGCGATCACATTCTTGATGGGTATGGCTTTACTGATCATTGTATATCTTATGAAAAAGAAGCAATCAACGACAAGTTGAGTTGCTTTTTTCTTTCATTTTTGACATAACTTTACACCTGAATTTGCCTTGATATAAAAGCGCTTTCATGTTAGAATGGTTGTAGATGGAGATTCCGTCATCTTTTTATGCAATTTTATGAATTATCATAAAAAAGTGGAATTTCAAAACGATTCAAAACGACCATACAACATAAAGGAGTATATGATGGCCATGTTGAAAAAAGGGTATCCGATTGTATGCCCAGAAATCTATTTACCAAAAAAAGAAGTTGATTTAACGAAATGGGCGGTTGTTGCATGTGATCAGTTTACGAGTAAACCCTCATATTGGAGGAATTTAAAAGATCAAATTGGTGATGCCCCATCAACTTTGAATTTGATTTTGCCAGAAGTTTATTTAGAAGATCAGATGGATGACCGTATTCAAAAAATTAATCAAACGATGTGTGATTATCACTCCAAAGGGATTTTAGAAAAATTGGAGGATTCACTGATTTTGATTGAAAGAACGACAGAAAAAAGCCAAAGAAGATTAGGGCTAATGGTTGCTGTTGACTTAGAAGCTTATGATTATGAAGAAGGAACAAAACCTTTAATTCGAACAACTGAGAAAACAATCATTGAAAGAATTCCACCACGTGTAAAAATTAGAAAAGATGCTCCACTTGAATTATCACATGTGATGTTACTCGTAGATGATGATCGAAAACGCATTATTGAAAATTTGTATCATAAGAGAAATGAATTCCCTCTCCTTTATGATTTTGAGCTCAACATGAAAGGTGGTCACATCAAAGGATATCAAATCAAAGATGTGGATGGTGTAATCGGTGAGTTTTTAAGTCTTATTGAAGGAGAAGAAGATCCTGTGCTATTTATTGCAGGTGATGGTAATCACAGCTTAGCGACTGCAAAAGCTCATTGGGAAAACTTAAAACATACGTTATCAGAAGAAGAATTAATAAATCATCCTGCTCAATATGCATTAGTTGAGATTGTCAATATTTATGATAAAGGGTTAGATTTTGAAGGGATTCATCGTATGATGTTCCCCGTCGATGAAAAATTTTATGATGAATTACAAAAAAGTATAACAGCTGAAAAAGAAACATGGGTCTACATGCAAGGGATTGGTAAAAAAGTATTATATATCCCAGAAAATGATGCTGTAGCTTATGAGGAGATTCAAGCGTTTTTAGATGATTATCGCATCAATCATCCACATGTCAAAATTGATTATATTCATGGTGATGATGATTTGATTGAAGCCAGTGAAACACATCCCAATGGATTTGGAATTAAGATGCCTACGATTGAAAGAAAAGAGATGTTCAATTATATTAAAACTGGTAAAGTATTACCCAGAAAATCATTTTCAATGGGCTGTGCGACAGCCAAACGATATTATTTAGAAAGTAGAATTATTAAAAAATAGGAGGAAAATATGAAACGCGTTTACAATTTTTCTGCAGGTCCAGCAATTTTACCTGAAGAGGTCTTAATGGAAGCTGCAAACGAGATGCTCGATTACAAAGATTCTGGCATGTCAGTGATGGAAATGAGCCATCGATCCAAAATTTATCAAAACATTATCGATGAAGCTGAAAAGGATTTAAGAACACTTTTAAATGTTCCTGAAAATTACAAGATCTTATTTTTGCAAGGTGGCGCAACCACTCAGTTTTCAATGGTTCCTTTGAACCTTTTGAAACATGGAAAAGCAGATTATATTATTTCTGGACATTGGGCTAAAAAAGCATATCAAGAAGCACAAAAATATGGTGAAATTCGCAAAGTAGCAAGTTCGGAAGATAAGATGTTTTCATATATCCCTGATGTTCATAAAATGGTTTTTGACCCCGAAGCAGATTATGTCTTAATGACAGATAACAATACGATTTATGGGACTAAATTTCATGAATATCCAGATACAGGAAATATTCCTTTAGTTAATGATGCATCGTCAAGTTTCTTATCTGAACCGATGGATGTGTCTAAGTTTGGTATGATTTTTGCTGGAGCACAAAAAAATGTGGGTCCTGCAGGTACTGTCATTGTCATTATTCGTGAAGATTTAATTTCAAAAGAACTTCCTTCTTATACACCAATCATGTTACGTTATGATATTCATGCTGAAAATGGATCGATGTATAATACACCACCAACGTATGGTATCTATTTGTGTGGTAAGGTGTTTAAGTGGTTACTTAACATGGGTGGTTTAGAAGCCATTCAAAAACGAAATATTGAAAAAGCGAATATGTTATATGATTATTTAGACCAATCCAAGATGTTTTTTGGAACAGTGGATAAAAAATCTCGTTCGCTCATGAATGTATGCTTCAAATCAACATCACAAGAACTTGATGATAAATTTGTTAAAGAAGCAAAAGAACATGGATTTGATAACTTAAAAGGCCATCGTTCTGTTGGCGGTATGCGTGCATCAATTTATAATGCAATGCCTGTTGAAGGTGTAAAAGCATTAGTTGAATTTATGCGTGAATTTGAAAAGAATAATTAGGTGATATGATGCATAAAATCTATTGTTTAAATAAAATTTCTAAAGTTGGTTTAGGCGTTCTACCTAAAAAAGATTATGAAGTTCATGAAGCAATCGATGATGCACATGCGATTTTAGTGAGAAGTGCAGATATGCATCAAATGGAATTGCCAGATTCAGTGCTTGCTGTTGCACGCGCTGGAGCTGGAGTCAACAATATTCCATTAGAACCACTTGCTAAAAAAGGTGTCGTTGTGTTTAACACACCGGGTGCAAATGCAAATGCAGTGAGTGAACTCATCATGTCTGGTATGCTTCTTGCAAGTAGAGATATTTATGGTGGCATGAATTGGGTGAAAGCAAATCAAGAAGATCCTGAAATAAATAAAACCACCGAAAAAGCTAAATCGAAATTTGGCGGTACTGAAATCTTAGGTAAATCAATTGGGATTATCGGTTTAGGTGCGATTGGATTAAGACTTGCGCATCAATGTGCTCTAATGGGTATGAAAGTTTATGGAACAAAACGCAATTTAGATTCTCTTAAAAAAGAAGAACTTCCAGAACATATGGTTTTAGTGAAAACAAAAGAAGAAATCTATGAAACGTGTGATTTTATTAGTTTAAATCTTCCATATTCTGCCGAATCTAAACATATGATCGATAAAGAAGCCATCAAGATGATGAAAGATGGTGTCATTATTTTGAATTTTGCGCGTGATGGATTAGTCAATGAATTTGATGTTTTAGATGCGATTGAAGCTGGAAAAGTAAGAACATATGTGACAGATTTCCCGAATGCGAACAACGCTAAACAAGACAAGTTTATCGTTATCCCTCATCTTGGAGCCTCCACAGAAGAAGCTGAAGATAATTGTGCAGCAATGGCTGCAAGTCAAATCAAAGATTTCATTGAAAATGGTAACATCAAAAATTCAGTGAACTTCCCAGATATTAATGCAGGCCCAAAACAAGCAAAATCTAGACTTATTATTTTATATGAAGCATCAAATCCACAATTTGACATCATGAGTAAGATTGCTGAAACACAAAGCCATGTGAAATCGTTTATTCATCAAGAAAAAAATGGTTATGGATGTGCAATTATGGATTGCGAAAGAGATATAGACAAAATCACTTTAGATGCAATCTTTAACTTAAAAGAAGTTATAAAGATTAGAGAAATTGAATCTTAAGGGAATGCAAATGCATTCCTTTTTTTCTTTGCAAATGAACCGAATGGCTTGCTTGAAAGGATTTAAATAGGTATAATTGATGTAAATATAAAGTTATGGGGTAAATGTATGAAATCATTTGTTATTGCAACCGATTCATGTGCAGATCTTCCACAAAAACTCGTTGAAGAGATGGAATTAAAGATTGTACCACTTTCAGTAGAAATTGAAGGAAAAAGCTATTTTCATTATCCAGATGAACGTGAGTTGAAAGTGATTGATTTTTATCAAATGTTACGCGCAAAAAAGGTAGCAAAAACCTCATTAGTCAATGTGGGCGCTTTTCTTAGCTTTTTTGAAGACATTTTGAAAAATGGGCAAGATATTTTATACATTGCGTTTTCATCTGCACTTTCTGGAACTTATCAGTCATCTGTTGTCGCAAAAGAAGAATTATTAAAACAATATCCTGAACGTAAAATTATAACGATTGACTCAAGATCAGCCTCGATGGGTCAAGGGTTATTGGTTTATCATGCATGGCAAGAAAAATTAAAAAATGATTCGATTGAAGAAGTTGCAGCCTGGGTTGAAAATCATAAATTAAATCATATTCATGTATTTACAGTCGATGATCTTGGCACATTAAGACGTGGTGGAAGATTATCAGATGTATCTGCAATCTTGGGAACAATTCTTAGAATTAAACCAATTTTGCATGTGACAGATGAAGGTAAACTCGTACCTTTACGCAAAGCGAGAGGTAGATCATTTAGTTTAGAACAAATGGTAGACTTAATCGAAGGTAATATTGATAAACCCAAAGAACAAACGATATTCATATCTCATGGAGATTGTATCGATGAAGCCATGGAAGTTGGAGAAAAGATTAAAGAAAAATATGGTGTAAAAGATATTATTTATAACCATGTAGGTCCGATTATTGGAGCTCATTCTGGTCCAGGGACGATTGCAATATTTTTTGTAGGTTATAAACGATAAATGCGAGTCTTTGACTCGCTTTTTGTTCTTGTTATTTCCACCATTTTTTTAAAGGGGTATAATTTAGATTAAAGGAAAACTATGAAAACGATAAAATACGACATAACATCAAAACCATGTCAAATACTCATGAATCAAGATCATCATTTAAGAAAACTCTTTGAAGATGTAAAATCGGTTACTGTCAATATTGACGATGATTATTTCAAATCATTGGCGATGACGATTTTAAGCCAACAGCTTTCTTCAAAAGTAGCAAGTGTCATCATCCATCGTTTTATGAATTTATATGAAGGAATATTGTCTCCCAAAAAAATCATAGAGACAGAGGATATAAGACTAAGGGAAATAGGATTATCTTATCAAAAAATTACATACATTAAATCTTTATCACAACACGTGATGGATCAATCGGTTCATTTTCATGAAATTGAACTAATGTCAAATGAAGATATAAAAGATATGTTATTAAAGATTAAAGGAATTGGACCTTGGAGTGTTGACATGTTTTTAATGTTTTCATTAGGGAGAGAAGATGTCTTTTCAGTCCTTGATTTAGGATTAAGAAATGCAGTAAAAAGACTATATAAAAATGAAAATTTAAGTCATCAGGAAATCGAAGAAATCAGTTTAAAATGGGAACCTTACCGTTCAGTCGTCAGTCATTTTTTATGGCACATGCATGATCAAAACGGATTAAAATAGGAGGATTAATGATGAATATTCGCATGATTGGTTTAGGTAAAATGGGATTTAACATGGCGTTGAATATGAAAGATCATGGCTATGATGTCACAGGCTATGATATTGATCAAAAAGTCTTAGATGAATTTCAAGCATCTTCCTTTAAGGCTTGTAATTCTTTAGCATGCTTATGTGAAAGACAAAATGATGAACAACTGATCATTTGGTTGATGATTCCAAATGGTATGGTCGATAAGGTTTTATATGATTTAGAAAAATATGTTCTTCCTGGAGATGTCATCATCGATGGTGGAAATTCAAATTTTAATGTTTCGATTAAGAGGTATCAAACATTCAAAAGTTTAGGCGTAGATTTTATTGATATGGGAACCAGTGGTGGCACGAAAGGTGCTAGACACGGTTTATGTCTTTTGGCAGGTGGCGAAAAAGAAGTGGTTGATAAATTAGAACCGCTTTTTAAAGATTTATCAATTGAAGATGGTTTTACTTATGTTGGGAAACCTGGCGCAGGTCATTTTACAAAAATGGTCCATAATGGGATTGAATACGGGATGATGCAATCGATTGGTGAGGGATTTGCACTTTTAAAATCATCACCATTTGAATTAGATTATGAAGCGATTTCCAATGCGTGGAATCACGGATCACTCATCTCATCGACCTTAATGGGTTATGTGAAAGAGGCTTTTAGTCAAAACAAAGATTTAGAAGGAATTGAAGGCAAAGTTGATGACACTGGTGAAGGTATGTGGATGATTGAGGAAGCACTCAGATATAAAGTATCTCTTCCGGTGATTACGCAATCTTTATATGCGAGATTCAAATCTAAGGATGAAGATCAATTTGGCGAAAAAGTTGTAGCAGCCACTAGAAAAGCTTTTGGTGGACATACCATTTATTATAAAAAATAGGAGTTTATATGATCATAAGACTTGCAACATTAGCGGATTTAGATGATATTTGGAAATTAAGATTAGAAACAAAAGAGCTCTTGAAATCTCGCCATATTGATCAGTGGCAATATGAAGATCCAACGATTGAAACATTTAAAATTGATATTTTGCATCAAGAGTTTTATGTTTTAGTTGATGGGCATGATTTAAAAGGTATGATGGCAGTTAGAAGTGGCGTTGAAGACACTTATTTAACCATTTATGATGGAAAATGGCGAAAAGATGAACCTTATTTGACGATTCATCGCCTCGCTATTAAAAAAGATTTACTTGGTAAAAATATCGCGAAAATGCTCATGGATTATAGTGATTTAGTCGCAAAACAAAAAAATATACATTACATGCGTATCGATACACATGAACACAATCAGTATGCCATTAGGCTTTTTCAAAATCAAGGGTATGAACTTTGCGGATGGATTAAGCTTCATCAAAAAAAAGGCGATATTCGAAGATTAGCATTTGACAAAATATTATAAGGGGTTATCATGAAAATTTGGGTTGAATTAAACGTTTTAAAAGAAAAACATATAGAAATTATGAGAAGTCAATATCCGAAGATTGATTGGGTCACAGATTTAGATAATCGTTATGACTGTGATGCAATTTTTGCGATGCCACAAACATTAAAAAAAGATTTATTAGATCAATTTTTGAATTTAAAATGGATCCAATTACTCAGTGCAGGTTATGATACCATTGATCAAGATTATCTAAAACAAAGAGGAATTATCTTATCTAATGCTCCAGATGTCTATAGTATTTCGATTGCTGAAGATGTTTTTTCTAAAATCTTGCTATTTAATCGTAACCTTGAAGGATATTTAAATCAGATGAAAGAAGGATTGTGGAAAAATATTCATGTTGGACATGAAATCTGCGAATCTACTGTTGGTATTATTGGTGCTGGCTCGATAGGGAAAGAAGTCGCTAAACGGATGAAAGCTTTTGGAGCTAGAGTCCTTGGTTATAAAAGAACTTTTGAAAATTTAGAGAATTTTGATGAAATCTATACTGACCAACAAGGATTAGAAACCATTTATAAAGAAAGTGATTATTTGATTGTTACACTCCCATCATCGAAAGAAACAAAAAAGATGATTAATCAAGATGCATTTAATTTATTTAAACCATCTCTTTTATTCATTAATGTCTCAAGAGGCGATGTTGTGGATCAAGATGTGTTGGTAGATGCATTAATTCACCAAAAAATTAGAGGTGCAGGACTGGATGTGATGGTTCCTGAACCATTACCGAAAGATCATATTTTATGGACTTTGGATAATGTGTTTATCACACCACATAATTCCATTGGATCACCTAGAACTCAAGAAAGATTAATACGTGTGCTTCTCACATCCTTAAACTATTATTTGCACCAAGAAAATTTACCAAATCGCATTGTATAAGGGGGATTTATGACAAAAAGAACAATATCATTTTTATGGATTTTAACCATTTATATATTTGCTATTGGGATTGGTGTATTGACATTTTATATGCTTGATTTTTCATTTTTGATGAATTTATTCATTGCTGATGTGACCTCAACGCTCGTCATTTGGATTTTCTCATTGATTTTAAAGAATGCATCTCTTTATGATCCATATTGGAGTGTAATACCACCTGTAATCATCTTTTTAAGTATGCTTTATTTAAATACACATGTGACATTAGGTGTATTTTTAATGGCGACTTCAATTTTACTGTGGAGTATCCGTTTGACGTATAATTGGGCGAGAAACTGGCATGGATTTGATGAAGTGGACTGGCGGTATTTAAAGATTAAAGAAAAAGCTCCTAAACTTTATCCATTGACTAATTTATTTGGAATTCAATTAATGCCTACTACGATTGTTTTTTTACAAATGATTTTAGCAATCAAAATATTAGAAGCTGAGCCATTTGTTAATGGTGGTATGGTTATAGGATCATTAGTCATCGCATCCGGTGCGATTATTCAATATATTGCCGACCAACAAATGATGACATTTAGATTGCTTCATCCAGGTAAAAATAAAATCATTGATTTCGGATTATGGAAATTATCAAGACATCCCAACTATTTTGGTGAAATTGCCGTATGGTGGGGGCTTTATTTAATTTATTTATCGACGTATCGAGTCATCGATATTTACATTTTATCGCCAATCCTCATGACCTGTTTATTCTTATTTATTAGCATTCCACTCATGGAGAAAAAGATTTTAGAAACGAGACCATCCTATGAAGACTATCAAAAGAAAGTTTCGATGCTTATTCCATTTTTCCAAAAGAAAGAAAAATAAAGAGTTCTTGACTTATAAAGACTTATTCTATACAATAACCACTGGGAATGATTGTCTCCCATAGCGAATTTTGCTAAAACCGCGGATAGCTGATGACTTCTACAACATTTTTTGTTGTAGATTTTTTTATGGAGGATATATGTTACTAAGTGTTGCCTTAATCATTTTAATTAGTCTTATCTTTGCACAACTTTTTGAAAAATTAAAACTTCCACGAATGATTGGGATGTTGTGTGCTGGGATTATTTTAGGTCCATATGTATTTGATTTAATCGATGGATCGATTTTAACGATATCTTCTGAGCTTAGACAGATTGCTTTAATTGTCATTTTGATTCGCGCAGGATTATCCTTGGATTTAAATGATTTAAAAAAAATTGGTAGACCTGCGCTTTTATTATCTTTTGTTCCGGCACTTTTTGAATTTGTCGTCATTACCTTTATGGCACCATTATTTTTCGATATTACACTTTTAGAGGCTGCCATCATTGGTTCGATGGTTGCTGCGGTATCACCGGCAATTATTGTGCCACGGATGATTAAATTGATGGAAAGAGGTTATGGAAAGAAGAAACCAATTCCACAACTGATTTTAGCAGGAGCATCGATTGATGATGTGTTTGTCATTATTCTATTTTCGTCTTTAATTCAAAGTTATCAAACGAACTCTTTCTCGTTTGAATCTTTATTATTTATTCCAATTTCTTTAATTTTAGGAATTGGGCTTGGCATCATCATGGGAACACTTTCAGTGAAATTATTTAAAAAATTTCATATGAGAGATACTATAAAAGTTTTGATTATATTTAGTATAGGATTTTTAATGATTGCTCTAGAAAATGCGCTTAAAGATACAGTTTTAATATCCGGACTTGTGAGTGTTATGGTTCTTGGAGGTACGATATTAAACCAATACCAAGTACTGGCACATCGATTAGTCAAAAAGTTTGAAAAAATATGGGTAGTCAGTGAAATCATGTTATTTGTGTTAGTTGGTGCTGTATTAGATATTATGGTCATTCCTCGTGTAGGATTATTTGCGATTGCATTAGTATTATTAGGCCTTATTGGACGTATGATTGGTGTATTATTATCACTTTTTAAAACACCTTTTCAGACAAAAGAAAAAACATTTATTTCCATTTCTTATCTACCAAAAGCAACCGTTCAAGCAGCGATAGGTGCAATTCCACTTTCTTTAGGGTTCATTCATGGCCAATTGATGCTATCTATTGCGGTTTTATCGATTGTTATCACAGCACCAATTGGTGCGTTTTTGATGGATTTATCGTATCGAAAATTACTTGAACAACCGATAGTTGATGCAAAATTAGCGAATTCGTAGTAAAATATATTCGATATCTTGATTTTTTAAGATTTTTAAGGAGAATTTCCATGAAACGAAATAAATTTATTGTCATCGGTTCTGGACGTTTAGGTGGGAATATTGCCACAAAAATGTCAGAAGCTGGTGAAGATGTGATTGTCATAGATGCGACTGAAGATAGTTTTAGAAAACTACAAGAATCTTTTTCTGGTTATCAAGTCGTTGGTGATGCCACTGATATGACCGTCTTAGAGAATGCGTATATTAAACAAGCAAAAACTGTTGTATTAACCACAGACAGTGATAATGTTAATATTTTCTTAGCACATGTTTGTTACTACATTTATAATGTACCAAACATTTTTGTTCGCCTAGAAGATACCGATAAAGGAAAATTATTAGAAGGTACTGCAATTCAAGCCATCTATCCTTTTAAACTTTCATTTAACGAATTTATTGAATTATCGAAGGAAGAGGAGGAAGATGTATGAAAATCGTGATTGCTGGCGGAAAACACGAAGCTGACTTCGTGATTAAAGCATTAAAAGAAGAACATCATCATTTAATTGTTATTAATCAAGATCGTGCATTTGCTGAGTATATTTCTACATCAAATGATGTCCCAGTCTTCCCTGGAGATCCAACAAAAGGATATTGTTTATCAGATGCTGAAGCTCAAGGTGCTGATGTTTTATTAGCATTGGGAGATTCTGACACGGATAATTATATTACATGTATTACAGCCAAAAGATTATTTAATATTAAAAAAACAGTCGCAAAAGTTAGAAACCCTAAAAACGTTGAAATATTTAAAAAACTTGGGGTTGACAGTGTCATTTCATCTACTTATTTACTCGCGCAAACCATTTTAAATGAGTCTTCTGTCGAAAAGATTTTAAAGACACTATCGATTGAAGATGAAAAAATTGTGATGATTGAATTAGGCGTTGAAGCAGATTTTAGTTTAGTCAATAAACGTA
>JAQVBA010000063.1 GCA_028690555.1 Acholeplasmataceae bacterium | reverse complement strand
ATAAATCTGCTGAAAGTATTGCAGGTCTTGCCACTAATCTCATGATGGGAAAATATTATGAATATGGAATAAATGCGGCAAAGTATGCCTATAAAAAACTAAATAAAGGCAAAACAAAAAAATTCTTACCAGAAGCAATTTCCAGATGTTATAAGGAACTTGGGGATAAAAAAAATGCGGAACTATGGCTTCAAACTGCGCACCCCGAGGTCCGGCGTAATCCAAAACAAGTTATTGAACTAAAGGTCATTCACCCCCCATCTTTGGAGTATTACTGGGAGATGGCACGCAAATTCCATATGCAATTTCAGTATGATGAGGAGTTGAATTTGCTACTTGAAGCAGAGAAACACTATGATGATTTATATATTCGGCAGGAAATTGGCACCTTATATCAGCATAAACGAGAATATGGTTTAGCTATTTCCTATTATGAAGCTGCGATTGCTGGTAAACGATCAAATCATGATAGAATTTTTTGTCAGATAGTTATTGCCCTTCTCAAGACTAGGCGTGATACTTGCATTAATGATGAGACAAGAGAATTGATTCGTGATGCTGCCCGAGGACTTTTGCAGGAAACTGTCTCTCCCACCGAATCACTATCTATTTTGACTAGACCAATTATTTTCGAGATTGGTTTTTGGGATAATGAGAAACTTGCGTTAGAATTTCTTCAGTTCACAGTTGAAGTTCTCAGAGAGACTGGTGTCACTACAAATCCAGAGTGTTATTTTGGTAGGATTTTTAGAGAACATGGAATGCTGAAAAAGGCAAGATATTGGTTTGAGCAGGCACTTCCTCATGCAACTACTGCGAGTGAACATGTTGCGATTTATCAGCAACTTGGTCACGTGCATCTTGCAGATGGGGATAATAGGCAGGCTCTGATCTATTTCACTAAGGCACTTCAGGATGATCCAGATTCAGAGAAGGCGCATCTTGGACTTGTGTTCTGTTATATCAATGAAATGGAATATGATTCAGCTCTTAATGAGCTTGTTCAGCTACAAAAAATGTCCCCTCAGAATTCGAAGTATTTAGAACTCGCTGAATATATTAAATCCCTGAATTCTGGGGTAATAGGCGTGAAGCGTATTTCATCTATTCCAATCAAAAAAATCTTTGCAACAGGAGACTGGCTTTTGATGGAGGTATTTAACGGTGAAGAGCGCGGAGAGTATGATTTGGGTCCGGTTCTTGTGCAATATGGCAAAGGGACTGAACGACTACTCTATGAGTATGTCCTCAAAAATATCCGTGAGGCTATACGTAATGATTCTGAGTTTACTCAGGTCAAAGAAAATGGGGAGACAAATATCATAAAGAAGTACTGGAAAGGGGATAAAAATAAAAATATTCCTCAACTTCCTAATGCATTGAAGGGGATTCTGGGTATTAAAGAGAAAACGCTTGCTCTTGGGCAGTGGGGACGTTTGGAGGAAGATCTTAAAGCATATGATAATCCTCTTGTCAAAAAAATAAGCAACCTGCTTGAAGAATCAGGATATGGGCCTGAATTACTAAATAAGATTGGGGATTTGTGTACTGACCTCTCCAATGATCGTAATGGTGCGGCACACAGTACCTTTTATACTCGTGAGGATGTGATGAAGAAACGCGGGGAAATTGTGGCGATTGTTAATAATATAATTGATATCGTTGTTAAATTTGCATAGATTTGACTGAATCATTCATATTTCAATACAATACAATATTTCATATTTTAAAAATCTCTCAGTAACTAAGATATATTGTCACCTTCAAATTTTGGTTAATTCAAGTTATATGGAACATGCTCTTGAATACTTTTTCAGCATCATCATTCATTTATGGTGCTCCTTTCTCATCTTATAGCTATAAGGAGACTCGTGGAAAAGAGGGCCGTACTTCCCGTGATGTTAAATGAGAATTGTTCCTCCTTGTGATCTTTACGAATATTATGAACAGTCCCCGAATGATATGTATGGATCATACTTCATGATTACGCCTAATGATCAGGTAAAATCAGAGGCTGGAAAAAAAGATCAGTTTGTATGAATTAGATGATATTCTCGAGCAAGGAGTTGATAAATTGGTTGATTCTGGCAAATATCTGAACAGAGGGGGAATATATGATTGGAAGGGTTTATACCAACTTGATAGAAATAAGGAGACATGTACATGAGGATTCCGGATAAAATTTATCCTTGTTGTCTTTATGATCTTCACAGAATCCAGCGAGGAATAGATACTAGCTCCATTCTTCCTCGTCTTCAGGATAAACAGATCGACGAAGAAAACCGGAAATTTAACCTTCTCTCAATATTTCTTTATCGTCTTGGTAGAGATCCTGGTTTTTTATCAGCAATACTTGAAAAAATAAACACACCCGAAACAATTGAGCGGACCAAGTCTTATCTGAATTCGCTCTACACTTTCTGGGTAAACACACCGGGTTCTTACTATCAACAGGCAAATGGTATTAATAATGATTTGATGACGGCTATCCAGCAGTATACCGCCTGTAATTCTTATCAAATAACGCAATATGGTCCACAACCTACACAATATAGTTTACAACTAGGACATAATCAGATAAATCCTGCTTTGCTTGTTCAATTATTTGATGAAACAAAAGATACTAGGGTCACCCATGCAAAAATTCTTGAATTTTATCTCTGGGAATATCCTCGTGCGGAACAAAATTGGGATATGGTTGATATTCTATCTCGAACTCTCACTAGAGAGGGAATTCAAGTTCAATCATGGGTAAATACCTGGCCGGAATTTTATCGGGAACATGTTGATCTGGATCGAAATCGATTGTTTCGTGCTCTCTCTCCAACTGCACTTCACTCATCTAATGAGGATGAACAACTTGCAGAGGTTCTGGTTCGACGGTCTGAACAGGTAAATCGGCAGAATATTAAATATGTTGAGCTTGAATTACCCCCTCTAGTAATAGAGAGAAAGAATTTATCTCCATTATTTTTGATGATGCCACATTTCCACGCACTTCGGAAAATCTATCTTGATTCATCCCTGTCTCCCGAAGTAAGAAAACTCTCAACAATTGATGGCATGTGGACGACCCCTAAAGATGAGATAGAATTAGTCTCATTTTCTAATTATCTGAAGTATACAACCGATGCTCTGACAATATCTGCCGAGCTCTGGTTTGATAAAATTTATTCTGATGATTTACCTTGCATGTTATCGATTATAAACTCCCAGTATCCGTTTGGTGCAGCATTGACTGCTGACGAAACGGACACAGAACAGCTCATAGATCTTCCCGTCATTTCCGTTCCTTTTCATAATGCTGATGGATCAGTCTCCCATATGGAAAAAAGAGCTATTCCTCATACCTTTTATGAATATAAGTACACAGATGTTCTTAAAAATCTCAACGATCAACCATTATCAAATATCTTGAACATTGGGCGAAAACTATACCATGAACAATATCTGGAGGATGCCCACAGCGTGTTTACCTATTGCCTTGTAGAACGTGAGGATTTGACCGATGCTGACAGATTCTTCTGCCACCTTCATCTTGCAGAAATCGGGCGTGATTACCAGCTTGATGTAAATCTAAATCCTTGGATTTTTGATGATGCCTATAAACATTGCCTAGAAGCTAAAAAAATCATTCTCTCAAGGGAAAAGAATCCAGAAATGTCTGGAAATTTTGAGTATGAGGATCATTCTGTGACATACTGGATAGAGTATGCGAAGGCCTTAGTATTCGAGCATAAGAAATTGAACACTATTCTGAGAGATAAATTTGCATATGAAAAGGCTCTAACAATGAGTAAGAAAAAGGTCTCAATTCTTCGCAATCTAAAAATACCTGATGGATTATCAGTACATGATGGAATAAACCTTCTTCTACTCCATGCAAATATCGCGAAGAATCTTCTAAACTTCATTGAGGAATATGCATTTCTTAAAACACTGAATGAAGATACCAATGCTGAAATGGTTCTTGGCCTAAATGCTATGGAGCTCATCAGAGGACGTATCGATGAATTAGAAAAAGAGGGAATCACGTGGGGGATGTTGATAAATTTAAATGGTTTGCGTTTTGAGAATCTGCAAAAAAAGATTTATGAAGCTTCTGATGCCTTCCAATTTGGACAGGCTGTCAAATATTATCAGGAGATTGACCGTATGAATTGGAGGTCTGGAAACTTCTTATTGAAACGCAGTACGGCTGAATGGGGAATCATCGTCTATACCAATACTCAAAATTATGTGATGGCTCATAAATATGCTGAAGACCTCCGGGACTTTTGTCTTGAGCCAGATTCTACTTCCAGATATTATGGGGCATGGGAACCCGGGATTCTCTCAATTCTTTCAGGAAATGAGGAGATTGGTGTTACTGAACTCCGGCATGCAATCTCCTGCATTGTTTCAGGACCTGATACCACACCAGACGAGAGAAGATCTTTCTTTTTGACATTAATGTATCATGTGGCTGACCTTATTGGAGGAGAAGAAAAAAATGCTCAGATCCTTGGATTAATTGAGGAATACGTGTTGGAAATTTTACCTGGATTTGAAGGTTTATTGTGGCTTTCGTCAGGATATGCTGGAATTTCTTGGTCCTCGTCATCTGCAAAATGGTTTGCCCAGAATCTTGAGAGCGAATATGACTCCAAATCACTAAAATATGCTCAACTAATTTTTCAGAGGGGATTATATTATGAAGGACTCGGGCAAATGGAAACTGCACTTAATCTTTATTTATCCATTGACAGAGAGGAAACCTCAGAGGATGCAGTGTGGTGTGATTACCTCTTCATATTGAGGATGAAAATAGCCGGTCTCTATCTTAATAGTAATAGGTACATCCAAGGCCAGAAGTATTATGAATCTGCCTCAATGGTCTATCATTCAGATAATCCTAATTTACAGAAACTCACAGAAATACTTCAAATCTTTTTGAAGGATAATTTCAGTATTGAGGACATGAATAGTCCAGCTGCCAAGAAATTCTTCGAGTCTGCAGAAACGGAGGTCCTATCTTTCTATCGGAAAGGGAAAAAATTGGATGATATTGTTGATGTAACACGAATATTTTCTGATTACGGCAGTGGACTTGAGCGGTTAGAACATGACATGTTTTGGGGACCAACACGAAAACAGTATCTTAAGACTAACTTCGGCGGCGATCTCCCAGATATTCCATCGGAGATCTGGAATGAGTGGAAGTTCTGGGGATCAAGTATTAGAAATCCAGAGATGACCGTATCAATCGGTACTTGTGCCAATCTTCTCATAGATCTGGAGAATCTAGAAAGAGACATGAAGCGTATGAAACCGTGTCCGGAAGTTTCGGGATATCTCTCGTCTCTGAAAACAGATTACTGGGATGATCTTAGTCTCTTAGTTGTTCCCTGCATGTTAATTCATGAGAAACGTAATAAAGTGAATCATGGTAATAGGATTGAATTGCCAATGCATGAATTCATGGAATTCCGTAGTAGCTTTATCCTGAGAGTAAATGAGTTAATATATCAGTTACCGCTAGTCGAATAATTCACACAATTCCTATCAATCATCCATTTAGGGCAATCTGAATTGAATGAGCTCCCAATCTCGCAAAAATAGGTGATTGATAGGAATTCTCATTATAAAAATAGATTTTTGGGATGGTCGGATAGTTCTTTAGATCGACCGGGTTGTAGATATCACGCAGGCGGCGCAGGCTGGTTAAGTATCGTTTGAACTTGTCACTCGTTCCAAACGCGTTATAGAATGCTTCGTCCCCGATCCGGTTAACAAAGTATTCGGCGATAGTTATTTTCTCATCGCGCGAGGGGGTTAAAA
>JAQVBA010000062.1 GCA_028690555.1 Acholeplasmataceae bacterium | reverse complement strand
AAAAAGGATAAATAAAAAGGATAAGGATATTATTTGAAAAAAAGCATAGTAGAAATTCTGAAAGATGACGAAAGGTTAACTGAATATATTCAATCTTTAGAGGAAGATATTAATAAAACTGAAGATGCAGATGCAACATTAGATTTGATTTTAAATAATATATTACATAACTGTGATAACTTTTCGGATAGACGGGCATTAAAATCAACTTTAATTGAATCAGTGACAGACCTCATTAAGCTTAAAACAGAATTACCAATGAAAAGAGTTCAAACTAAAAAAAGTATTTTAGATATAATGACCAAAAAAGAAGAATTAGAAATTAAAAAAACACAGGCAAATGCATCAGCGGCTATAGCAGGGTCGGCAGTAGACATGTTAACATATTTATATACAACTTTAGATAATTTACATATTCACCCGATTGCTATTGAGGAATCTGTATTAGATGCAGAATGTGTTAATATTATAGATACATTATCAATTGATGAAGAAATTACAGAAGAAAAAATAGAAGAAGTTAAAATTGAAAATGATGAGAATAATTTAATTAGTATTGATGCTATGATAGAAGAAGCTATTGATGAAAGTAAAATTGATATATTAGATATACAAGCACAATTAGACAGCTAAAAGGTGTGAGAGACAATAAATGGCTAAAAAGAAAGAACCAACTCCAATATTAGGTAAGATTGGTGATAAGCTACAAAAATACATAGACCAATATTCTAGAATGTATAATCAAAATAAGATATATGACGAAAATGCTAAAACATTTGACCCTACTAAAGTTATATCTAAAGAAGATTTAGAACAAATATTGCAATCCAATAGTGGTGGAGGATTTCAAGGACAAACAATGTTCGAAAAATTCTTTGATTTAACTATTGGCAGAGGTGCAAGATATTCTGAATATGAGCAAATATTTTACAGAATACCTGAAGTTGCACAAGCGTTGCAGATATATGTTGATAGTATATTAGCACCTAATGTTGGAAGCAGAGAAAATCAAATAATTTATGATACATACGAAGATACACAGACATCTAAACAAG
Organism: Acholeplasmataceae bacterium; assembly: GCA_028690555.1. Lineage (GTDB taxonomy): Bacteria > Bacillota_I > Bacilli_A > Acholeplasmatales > Acholeplasmataceae > UBA6181. Next base: position 4,802 of record JAQVBA010000062.1, on the reverse strand, counting down.
CAAAGAAATTATTACAGGTAATATTAGATAAAACTAATTTCTTTAATTTATTACCACAGATAATACATACACAATTAATGTATGGTGATTGTTATGTTGAATTAGAACCTACATCATCTGGTGTTAGATATATCATACACAATCCAAATAATTGCTCTTTAGTATATGATTCAAAAACTGATATAGAATTAGGATTAATGATTGAAACTAATCAATCTGAATCTAAAATTGTAGATATGTTATCTGAGGCTTTCCCTCAATTAGTTATTGAACCACCCAATCAATTAATATCTATAGTAAGTGATAAAAGATATCTGTCAAATAAAGCAAATAAATTTCAAATAGCATCAATGGAAAAACAGATGACAGAATTATTAAAGGATGTTCTTAAAGACAGAGGAACTAAATTTAAATATCTTGCACCTCATCGTTATGTAAAATTCCCAATATATCTTAATAATTTATATTACCCTTATGGAACAAGTACTTTAGACCCTGTACGTGGTGTTGCAAAACAACTATTACTTATTGAATCTGCATTAGCTGTATATAGAGCAACAAGAACTCCTCTTAGAAGTTTGTGGACATTAGAAGTAGCTGGAATACCTGCAAATGAAATACCTGGAATAATGAGAGGTGTAATGCAGAGAGTACGTAGACAGAGAATTTTTGATAGAGAAGGATCAGATTCTACTCCTACTATTAACACTATACCAGATTTTCTAGGTTTTGAAGATGATGTTTGGGTTACATCAATTGACGGAGTTAAACATTTAAATTATGAAAATTTAGCTACACCTGATATTACTCCATATACAAATGATGCTGAATATTTTAAACAGAAATTATTGTCTTCATTGGGTATTCCACCTAGCTATCTCGCTGAAGAATCTGGTGGAGCAACAAGAGCATTATTAACATTAGAAGACGTAAGATTTAGCAGAACAATTAAAAAGTATCAATCAGATATTAATAATTCTTTAAATGAATTAGCTAATGTTTGTTTTATGCTTATTAATCAATCTCAATTTGTCGATAAAGTTAAAATTAGTTTACCTGAACCTACAACAATTGAATCTAATCTTAAAATTGAAAATCTAAGAAATAAATTAGATGCTGGTTCACAATTTATGGATTTATATCCTAATGTTCCTAAAATGTGGGTAATGAAAAATATCGTAGGATTAAGTCAAGATGATATCGATGAAATGGAAAAAACGATAGGTGAACAAGAAAAATATACATTATTTATAGATCAAAAATTTAATTCAGATGAAACAGCAAATAATGATGAATTCAGTAATAGTGGTGGATTCTCAGATATGGGCGGAGGAATGGATGAATTCGATATGAATATGGAGGAATCTTCATCGGAAGGACCAATGGGTGAAATTAATCTAGATGAATTAGGAGAACCTGATGAAATAGGAACACCTAATCAAGAAATGGAAGCAGAGATGGAAACACTTTAAATTAGATAAAAATTAATTATAAATTTAAAAATATACACAATTTTAAATTTAAATATAACGATAACAATTTAAGTTATTATTTCTAGGAGGTTTATTTAAATATGCCAAACAGCTATAAAGAAGATTTGAAATTAATGTTAGGTAAATTAACAAACATGATAGGGTCAAATGATTCAACTAATGAATCAATATTATCAAATATATATAATGATTTTGATAGTTTGAATCCTGTTGATCAATTTGTTGTTAGAGAATATGTTTCAGATTGTATCAATGAAATAGTAGAAGCCAAAAAAATTAACACTGATAGTGACACAAAAGCAGTTGAAGCAACAACAACTATTTTATCAGCAAATTGTAGGATAGTCCCCGGTACTGATGGTAAATTCTATGTTTACGATGAAGATAAAATTGTAGGTAGCTATGATAATGAAGCAGATGCAAGAAGCTTTGTTAATGCACAACAGAAAAATACTTTAGTATCAGCAGATGAAGAATTTATGGATGAAAACGTTACTGAAACTGTCGAAGAAGAACCTACTTTACCTGATGAATTAACAGAAGAAGACACGCCTGTAGATGAAGAAGTTGTCGAAGAAGATGAAGAAGCACCTGAAATGGATGAACTTAGACAAATATTAGAAGATGCTGATAATATTCTTTCCATAATTGACAGTAATATTAAAATGACAACCGACCTTGACACAGTAGCTAAAATGATTGTGCAGGAAGATGCTATAACAACTAAGAAAGAAAATTTAGAAGAAGCTGACCCTGCTGATCCTAAGATTAAAGATATGATTAATCAGTTTAGAGATTTCTTGGACCAAGTAGAATTAGAATCAATTGATTTAATTAATAAAAATGCTCCTGGAGCAGATATTGAATCAGAAGATGTAGCTGAAGAAGAAGATGAAAAGATAGAAGATATCGAGAATAAGATAGAAGAAGAAATGAAAAAAGAAGAAGAAGATGAAGTAAATGAAGAAGAAAAAACTTCAATAAAGGAAGATACTTCTTTTGAAGACGAAGCTAAAGCTATTACAGACGAAAAAGAATTACTTAGTAAAGATATAGAAGAAGATATAGAAGAAGATATAGAAGAAGATGTAGAAGTTGAAACATTAGAAAAAGACCCTTCAATTGATGCTCCTGATGCGGAAGATATAAATGAAGTATTAGGTGATTTTGAAGATGAAGAATTTGAATTTATTGATGAAGACGAAGAAGTATTAGATGAAACAACGGAATCACCTGTTGAAACTATCGAAGAAATAGATAATCTTATCGATAAATTAATGGATTTAATTACAGACGAAGTAGAAAATGAAGAAGTTACTGAAGAAGCGGAAGAAATCAAGGAAGAAATTCAAGAAAATTTGGATAAGGTAGAAGCTAGTGTAGAAGAACTTCCCGTAGAAGATGAAGAATTTGAAGATATCGTTTTTGATGAAGAAGAAGCACCGGTTGAAGATATAGAAGAACTACCAGTTGAAGAAGAATTAGAAGAAGAATTAGAAGAAGAATTAGAAGACGAAGAAGAAAAAGCTGTTGAAGAAGCAAAGATTCTTAATGAAATATCAGAAGAAGATTTACATAAAGTAGATTTCCCTGGTGGTACTGGTGCTGATGAAGGTGCTATATATGCAGGTAAAGTAAAGAAAGTTGACTATGTAAAAAAATTAGAATCTGATATTGAAAAATATAAAAAAAAGATTCTCAAAGGTAAATTAACTGAAAATTTAGGTTCAAAGGAACTAAATGAACTTAAAGAAAAATATGATACTAAATTAATAGATGATTTAGATCATGCTGATAAGATGAAGATGAATAAATTAATTGATAGTTTTGCAGATTGGGCTTCTAATTTAGATATAAGTGATTTTAAAAAAACAAAATAAAAAGGATATGGTTTTAAATGATTAGTTCAAAAGACAGATATGTATTTAAATCACTAGCCAATCCTGTTTTGGAATGTACTATAATCAGTGATGTAAGAAAAAACGATACTAATAAAATAGTTGCTGAAGCTGTGTTCCAAAAATGTGATGATTCAAATGCTAATGGACATAAATTTCCAAAAAGAGTATTAATGGCAGCTGTTAATGAGGTAGCAAGTGAAGTTGAAAGTAGACATCTAGTTGGGGAACTTGACCACCCAGATGATATTAATGATGTTAACAGAATAGCTACGATAGCACTTAAAAATATATCTCATGTAATTACTAAGTTAGCTATGGATGGTAATTATGTTGTAGGTAGATTTGAAACTATCGATACCCCTAATGGAAATATACTTGCTACACTATTAAGAGAGAAACTTAAAGTAGGAGTTAGCATAAGAGCAATTACTGACCAAGATATTAGTTATGGATTAGATAGTGTCGATACCATTAATGATTTCACTTTAATTACATATGATGCAGTTCATAATCCTGCTTATAGTGATGCTTATGTAAAATCAATAGTGAGCAGTTGTTATAAATTACCTAACAATAATTATATTATACCAGAAAATGTAAATAGTGATAAGTTAATAACGGTAACAGCTTCCGAATTACAGGATATAATTGAATCAGTTATACAAGGTATGGCTAGAAAGTTTAAAAAATAAAGAATGGAGCAGAAATTATGGATTACACTGAAAAATTAAATGATTTTTTTAAGAAGTCGTTGAATATGATTGATAATCAAGACTTAGAAAGAGAGTTTAATAAAACACAAATTAAATATGGTACTGACTTAATTAAAAAAGATTTAGATATTCAGGATTTGGATGCACAAATTAATACTATTAAACGTAAAACAAATACTTTAAATAATAAAATTAGTGATACAAAAAACAAATTAAATTCAATGCAGGAAGTATTAAAAGATTAAGATTTATTGTAAGAGGTGGGTAAAAATATGACCAATGAAAAAAGTTCATTAGATAAAAATCTGATAGCTGATGTTGTATCTAAAGCTATGGATAATTATTTAAAAACTGAATCTGACGAAGAATCTGTGGTCGAAGATGCTGTAGAACCAGTTGAATCAACAGAACTAGATGATGTTGTTGTTAACGATGATATAAAGGAAACTAGTGATGTACAAGAAGAAGTAGAAGAAATAGTTGAGGAACAGGTTCTTCAATCAGGCGATTATAATTTCTTAGGCTTAGATATTAATATTACTGATGATGAAGAAGGTAAATTTAATGTTGTCATCAAGAAAGATGATAAAGAGAAAGTATCAGTTCTTGATGCAGTAAATCTACCTAACATTTTTGGTCTTATCGAAGAATTTTTCACTGAAATAGTTATCGATGAAGATGTTGTTGAAGAAGAT
>JAQVBA010000061.1 GCA_028690555.1 Acholeplasmataceae bacterium | reverse complement strand
ACCCATCCAACATGTCCCAGAAGCAGATTATGAGTTAGTTACAACGAAACCAATTTATCCAACAGATCTTGAATATGAACAAAACTCACGCAGCAAATCCGCGAAAATGCGTGTGATTCAAAGGAGAATTATATGAAAGTTGCCCTCATTGCTCATGATAAGAAAAAAGATGATCTAATCCGATTTATTAAACAAAATATGGATGCTTTTAAACATCATGAATTATATGCGACAGGTACAACCGGTGGAAGAATCATTGGTGAGACTGGATTAAGAGTTCAGTTAAAAAAATCCGGACCTCTTGGTGGTGACCAGGAAATTGGATCAATGATTGCTAATGGATTATTAGACATGGTGATTTTCTTTAGAGATCCACTTACTGCACAGCCCCATGAACCCGATGTTTCTGCACTTTTAAGATTGAGTGATGTGTATAAAATACCACTAGCTACCAATCAAGCATCAGCAGAATTATTTATTAAGAAACTTTTAGAACAAAAAAAATAGCATGGTGTGCAACCCATGCTATATCTTTTTTATTTACGTTTCTTAGAAGCTGAGATTATAATTCGAATGTATTCTAATTCCAAATCCTTAAAGGCTTTATGATGGCTTAGATACTCAAAAATATCCGGACTATTGACTTCCGTAATCTCGTTGGTTTCTTTGTTCATGATATGGATATGACTATCTGCACTATGCATCGGGTTTCCCATCGCTAAATCATAATATTTTGTATCGTTAATATAAATTTCAACGACAATTTTTTGATCCATAAAAAATTCAAGGTTATTATAAATGGTTGAAACATTATAAAAACCACGAGCCGCTAACTCTCTTTGAATTTCTTTAAAAGTTAAGTGCTGATTTTCTAAGATTTCAATCATTGCCTTACGGCTTTTGGTTAAACGCATATTTTGTTTGCGGATTTTTTGGAAATAACGTTCTTTTGCATCCATTGGTTTCACTCCCTAGTGAATATATTTCTTACATGTTAATTATATCAGTATTTAGAAATGATTTAAAGAAATATGCTTTTTGGCTAAAATAACCATATTTTCAGTCAAACAAGAGATTTTATAGGATTATGCAGGAAAATATTATATAATAATATTGGTGATTTCATGATATTAGTCTATGGTGGATCCTTTAACCCACCAACCCTTGCACATCAGGCTATCTTAGAAAAACTAAAGAACCTCTACCCAGAGGCTAAAATCATCGTTGTTCCGGTTGGTGATGATTATCGGAAGAGCGATTTAGCCCCTTTTTTTCACCGTTATGAAATGGTGAAATTGATGATTAGTTCATTGTGTGATGTTGTGGTTTCATCGATTGAAGGATATCATCCATTTGAAGGAACCATCGAGACATTGAACCGTTTATCTAAGGCATATGATCATTTATATGTTATCATGGGTGAAGATCAATTAAGCTCAATTTCTAAGTGGATTAGAGCAGATGAACTTCTCAACAAGTATCCTTTCATCATCATGAAAAGAAAGATAAATCTTTCTCAAAATGAGAAAAATCATCCTATAAATTTAGATCAATATCACATGACTTACATTGATTTTGATATGGATATTTCATCATCGATGTTTCGTGTGAATCCAAAAAAACAAAAAGAATTAATCCCAAATTCAATCAATAAATATATTGAAAAGCATCAACTATACAAGGAGTAAATTATGTTTAAACAAGGCATATTAAAAGTAGCGGCTGCAACACCAAAAATCATTGTTGGTGATATTGAATTTAATCAAAAAGAGATTTTAAAAATTTTAAATGAAACCAAAGCAGGAGCCATTGTATTTCCAGAGTTAACCATCACTGGTTATTCAGCAAGCGACCTTTTTTATCAAGAGTCATTTATCATTAAAGCTAAAAATGCTTTAAAAACCATCATGGAAGAAACAATATACCAAGGGATCTATATCTTAGGAGCTCCACTTGAACTTTATGGTATTTTATATAATTGTGCAGTTGTATTTAAAGGAAATCAAATTCTAGGCGTTGTGCCGAAACATTATTTGCCAAACTATCATGAATTTTATGAAAAACGTTGGTTCCATACGGGTTTCAAAACTGAAATCAAACAAATTCAACTCTTTGGCAAGATGGTACCATTTGGTTACCTTATTTTCGAAGATGAACATCAAGGAATTCGTTTTGGTGTAGAAATATGTCAAGATGTTTGGGCAGCCTATACACCTTCAGATGATATGAGTTTAGCTGGAGCAAATTTAATTTTTAATTTATCTGCTTCAACTGAAAGAGTTAATAAACCATCGGTTAGAAGAACACTCGTCCTCGACCATTCAAGAAAGCAAATGACTGCATATGTTTACACGAGTACAGGTCATTTTGAATCGACATCCGAAGTTGTCTTTTCACCACACAAATTGATTTGTTGTGCCGGACAACTCATGAAAGAAGATAATACCTACTCAATGGATTCTAAAGTTTTAGTTGCTGATGTTGATTTAAAAGCCATCAATTATCAAAAACGGATGGATAGTACATATCGTGATATGCACATGTTGATCCAACATGAATATGCCTTTGTTCCTTTTGAATTTAATGAAAGTGAAAACTTTGAATTCGAAGAAAAATTAAATCAACATCCATTTTTATATCAAAACAATTATGAAGAAAGCCTTCTTGAAGCCAATCAATTACAAGTATATGCATTGATGAACCGATTAGAATCTTTACCTAAGTCAGCAAATAAAATTGTAATTGGCATATCTGGTGGTCTTGATTCAACATTAGCATTACTTGTGAGTCATCAAGCGATGATTAAATTGAATCGCAATCCTAAAGACATTATTGCAGTCACGATGCCTGCTAATGCAACCTCAAAAAATAGTTTAAACATTGCGTTAGAATTGATGTCTAAACTCGGTGTCACCAATTTAGAGATTCCAATTAAAGCATCAGTTGATCTTCATTTAAAATCGATTGATCATGAAGAAAAAGATGTCACATACGAAAATGCACAAGCAAGAATCAGAACATTGATCTTAATGGATTTAGCAAATAAACATGGAGGTTTTGTTTTAGGGACAGGCGATTTATCTGAGATAGCTTTAGGGTTTATGACCTATAATGGCGATCAGATGAGCATGTATGCCATTAATGCAGGATTACCTAAGACTTGGATTAAAGCTCTTGTTGAATACCATTCTAATCATGATTATCAAATGGTTAAAGAAGTATTACAAGGTGTATTATCCTCACCGATTTCTCCAGAATTACTAGAAGATCAAAAAACTGAAGAAGTGATTGGACGTTATGATATTAACGATTTTATTCTTTATCATCATTTAGAATGTGGTGCGGATAAAGAAAAAATCATGTGGTTAATTAAGCATGCGTTTGATTTATCTTTTGAAGAAGGAAAAACATACGTGAATCGTTTCTTCAAACGTTTTTATGAACAACAATTTAAGCGTCAAACTCTACCAGAAGGACCAAAAATACTGGGGATTTCTCTTTCACCAAGAGGGCAATACCGCCTACCATCCGATGTTAAAGTGAAGTGAATTTATGCAAAAAAAAGTAATTATTGGTTTAAGCGGAGGTGTCGATAGTAGCGTTGCTGCATATTTATTAAAAAAAGATGGCTACGATGTTGAAGCCGTATTTATGCGCAATTGGGACTCCGCAACCAATCATGATTTAAAAGGCAACCCTAAAGCTTATGATGACCTTTGTGAACAAGAAAAGGATTATCAAGATGCAAAATTGGTTGCTGATAAATTAAACATACCTTTAAAACGTGTCGATTTCATTGAAGATTATTGGGATCGAGTTTTTAAGTATTTTTTAACCGAATATGAAAAAAATAGAACACCAAACCCTGATGTTTTATGCAATAATGAAATTAAGTTTAAAGCATTTGTAGATTATGCGAAAACACTCAATGCAGATTATATTGCGATGGGACATTATGCGAGAGTTGATAAAGTTAATGGAACTCCTAGATTGCTTAGAGGACTCGATCAAAATAAAGATCAAAGTTATTTCTTATCACAATTAAAAACGGATCAATTAGAAAACGTATTATTTCCAATTGGTCACTTAGACAAAAAAGAAGTTAGAAGAATTGCAATCGAACAAGGCCTTCATACTGCCACTAAAAAGGATTCAACTGGCATTTGTTTTATTGGCGAAAGACACTTTAATGAGTTTTTAAGCAATTACTTACCAGCTCAACCTGGGGATATGAGAAGACTTGATGGTACCTTTATTAAGCCACATCAAGGACTGATGAATTATACCATTGGACAACGAAAAGGATTAGGCATCGGTGGTTCTAAAGAAGCATCGGGTGCATGGTTTGTCGTTGGTAAAGATTTAAAAACAAACACATTATATGTTGAACCTGATGGAAATCATCCCTATTTAATCTCAGATGAAGCAATCATCACTGATGTGATTTGGCGTGGGAAAAAGAATAGTGGGAAAATGACTGCGAAGTTTAGATATCGCCAAGTTGATCATGATGTATTTGTGACTTGGATGGATGAACATACTATTAAAGTCACCTATCCTCAAGGGGTAAGATCGGTAACACCTGGTCAAGTTTGTGCATTTTATATGGATGAGGTTTGCTTGGGTTCGGGATTCATCCATGAGGCATTTTATCAGGGCGAGAAAAGACAATATAGTTAGAGGAACGGACAAGTTCCTCTTTTACATAAAATAGAGGTTAACATGGAAACTTTGGTAGGTCGCGTTAAACATTATATGTTTCATAATGAACAAAATGGATATTCCATCGCAAAACTTCATCTAGACACTTATAAAGAAGTCACGATTGTGGGCTATTTTCCCGTTTTAGGTGAAGATTTTGATTATGAATTCACCGGAGATTGGATTAACCATCCAAGCTATGGTGAACAATTAAAGGTGACGGGATATAAAAGGTTATCGACGCAATCAAAAAGTGGCGTCATTAGTTATTTATCATCTTCATTTTTTCATGGAATCGGGCCGAAAACTGCTGAAAAGATCGTCGATACTTTTGGCGTTGATGCCATTCAAAAAATTTTAGATGACAAGAAAATACTAAAAGAAATTAAACTCTCTGCTGTAAGAATCGAAAAACTTTACCAACAATTAAAAGAACATCAAACCAATGAACACATTTTAGTTGAGCTTTACAGTTATGATTTAACGATGAAACTTGCGATGAAACTCATCAAAAAATATGAACTTGCAACACTTGAAAAATTAAAAGAAAATCCATATCGCTTAATTGACGAAATTGAAGGGATTGGATTTATCAAAGCAGACGAAATTGCGCAAAAGCTAGGGATTGATTTACATGATGATAGACGCATTAAAGCATCCATTCAATACGCTTTACAACAAATCGCCTATCAAAATGGCGACTGCTATTTAACGTTCGATGAACTTTCAAAAATTACCAAAGACGTATTAAAAGAAGATGTTGATATTAAACCGATGCTAGATCTTTTAATCGAACAACAAAAAATTGTGTGTGATGAAGATTGTTATTATCTATTTCAAACATATCACCAGGAAATAGAAGTTGCAGAGTCAATTATCAATCTTTCAAGTTCAACACTTGATTTTGATATAGAATATGCCAAAACACTACTTGACATGGTTGAAATTGAACGAAATATGACGTATACAGATGCTCAAAAAGAAGCCATTTTAAAGTCTTTGGAATCTACGATATCGATTATCACGGGTGGACCAGGAACTGGGAAAACGACCATTATTGATGGTTTATTAGAAGTTTATCGTATCTATCATAAACTCAACTATAAAAACCCGCAAATCTATGAAAAAATAGGGCTTATGGCTCCAACAGGACGTGCAGCAAAGCGCATGAGCGATCTATTAGACTTAGAATCCAAAACGATTCATCGTCATTTAGGATATAACTACGATGGCATGTTTGGTTATGATGCCTTGAATCAACTTCCCTATGATTTAATCATCATTGATGAAGCATCCATGATTGATCTAAATTTAGCACATAAGTTATTTCAAGCAATTAAATCCTCTTGTCAAGTCGTCATCGTTGGTGATGTTGACCAACTGCCATCAGTAGGTGCAGGTCAATTTTTATCAGATTT
>JAQVBA010000060.1 GCA_028690555.1 Acholeplasmataceae bacterium | reverse complement strand
GGGAAGCAGCCTCCGACGTAGAGGTCGACGGCTTCTTTGAATTCTTTTCTGAGGATGTGGTATCCCATTTTGTGGGTGACGGGTTTGAGGGCGCCGAATCTCTGGAGTCCGTAGTAGTTGGGGATTCCTGCAGCGATTTCGCCGGCGATTTCAGCGGTGTTTTTGGCGAGATCGTTCGGTTCGCAGTCCCGAAGGGTGATTTTGAATCTGTTTCCAAGGAGGTTTCCAAGACCGAGGGAGAACTGGTGGGTGGCGACCGGTTCGATGATCATGTCTTTTATGTTGAGGTTGGCGGCTGCTTCGGCGGGGACGTTATAGAGGGAAATGTACTGGGTGGTGACGGCGTTTTTGTCTTTGGTGCCTGCCCATCCGATGCGTTTTTGGCTGATGCGCAGTCGGCTGGTGATTTCGTGCATGGCGTGCTGGTGTTCCCAGGAGCGTTTGGTGAGTTTGCAGATGGTGTAGGGGCCGGTGTTGGTGAAGGTGATGGGGAGTTCTTCGACGATGAAGTCGTCAGGGTTGGTCCTCAGGCGGCCGCCGATTCCGGGCCTGCTTGTTGCGTAGTACTGCATGCCGAGGTCGATTTCGAGGGGGTGGGTGGATGGTTTCATGTCAGAGGAGGGGGAGGTGCCCGGTTATTTTATTGATGATTTCGGCTTTTGCGGGCCCGATTCCAAGCGCCGTGACCGTTCCCGGGGGGATTTCGGTGTAGCCGGCGTCGACGATCAAAGAGACGGGGACGCCGTGCATTTCGGCGACGACTTTGAGTTCGTAGAGGGCACGTTCGCTTGGGGCTTTGAGGGCGACTTTTTTCTGGCCTTCCCGTAACCATTCTTTTTTGTCGGCAAGGGAGGCTTTTTCGTAGGCGCCGATGGAGGCATGGGCTGCCTGGGCACACATTTTTCCGCAGCTGAGTTTTAGGTCGCTTCTGAGGATGAGGCACTGTTTATATTTGAATTCTTCTTCTCCGCCTTTCATTGGTGTGGGTACTATTTGGGGTGAAGGGGGATAAAGTAGTATATTCAAAATGGGGAACCAGATTATAACTAAGATTCAGTGCGACCCTGATCCTAGTTTGTTCTGGGGAACTGTAGAAGCAGTATGCCAATTATCCCTATGAATATGGGAATGAGAATTTTGATGATTGGTTCGGGACTTACATCTGGAAATATCAATCCAATACCTTCAAGATTTACGTTTAGTATTTGATCATTTAAGACGCTGTTTTTTGATAATTCATAAATTGAGTTATAATTTAACATTACATATATAAAATTCAATTCGATACGTATAAATATATGCATATTTTTTGTACGATAGGAATTTTAGAATAGTGTTTGGTGAGATGAGGCATTAATATATAGATAGAAATTCATTACGAAACGGCAGGTTCTGAATAATTATGATCGATTATTTTGGATTTCGCAGATAAGAGTGAGAAAATTAACCGCGCATAAAAATTATATCGGGCAGTTTTTAGAGGGGTGCTATAAGAAGATTCAAGATGATATTTTTGGATGAATTTTGGAGTTATTGTTTTATGAAGTGTACTTCGATTTCATGTAATGTTAGGTGTGGCTCAAAAATAAAAGAACCGCGAATCTCCGCGAATTAACGCGAATCGCATTTTCCTTGCGCCGTCGTGCTCTGCTCCGGCTGATCGCCTACGCAGGAATCGCACGCCGTCTGGAAAAATGCTGGGGACAAACCCGCGTGCGGGTTTTTCTTTTTGTTTATTATTCATTTTCTGATTTCGGGGTGTGTGGTTTCTTTGTGCATTGGATATATGAAAAAATGGACGCAAGATGTATCATCACGGATTATTTTTATTATATTATCTCTCTCTCACAATCATCCTAATTTAGGTGAGAGATATTTCATCATCGTGTGCTGTAATCTATAATTAGGATACCCCAATAAGCACCATATATATTTGTATTTAAAAACAAGTTTATCTTATGATATTAAAAACAACTCGTACAATTCGATTTTATCAGTTATTGATAATTTGATAAGAATTATTTCTTTCTCACACTCTTGTATGGTTTATCATCAAATTTTACACTCATAAATTTTCCATTTTCATCTCTTTTAACCCATCGACCTGTTTTTGAATTGTAAACTTGATCTCTGTCTTTAATTGCACCTTTACCGTCTTTCATTTTTTATCTCCATAATTTAAATTTTACAGATGATTTATAATGTATTTTATGTTCTGTATATCCCCTCTTAGGATATTTAGAAACAAATACAAGAATTTCTTTGTGACAAGTTGAACAAAGTTACTAAATTCAACTATAGTTGATACTTTCATTTCCACTATCATAAATATTTGCTTGTTAAAAATCTGTTGGCACTAAAAATATTCATCTTGCACAAAAATTCAATGGATTGCACTAATAATACCAATTAAATTGTATTTTTAGTGCTGCAAATCCTTGATTATGGGGTGCGGGAAGTGTTTGTGATCCGGCGCGGAGGCGGATCGACGGCATAACCGGCGATCTTAGCTGAGGCGGGCTGCCCCCAAGGGATGGCCTCAGCCGAGCAAGGCTTTGCCTTGCGAGTCGGCCCGCAGTCGAGATATCGTATATTTGAGATAAATATCAGCGGCTTTTCTGTGTCATATCTACGCATTTCAAGCGGGATTCTTTGGATGGTATAAATCATCACACGAAATTCACAAAAAAATCCACGAAAACACGAAAAAGAAAAGAATCAGTTGGGCGGGGTGCATATCGTATCGCTCTGCGTATCGGCTATGGGGACCTTATTGCGATCTTCGGCCTCATTGCAATCGTCGTAGGCGTATTCATAAATCCTATTTTGTATGAAAGACTATATTTATTACTCATTATCTAACTTGGAATGTGTATCATTCGTTTTTATTCAGAATTGCATTTACTTCTATCAAAATCCTTACAATATCATCATATGTATTCTATTGCAATCTATATTATAATAGAATACATTCATTGTAATTTTCCACCACACTTTCTGCAGAATATGTCACCTGTTATTGCCGGACATCCGCATTGAGAACAAAAAGATGGGGTGGTAGCTTGTTCATTATTTAGATTTGTACGATATACTATGGCATCATCTTTTGCAATAACACCATGGTTATCCTGAATATAATCTCCAGTTACATTGTAAATATTAGAGACTATGCTTTGTGTATTTTTGAAATTAAGTTCTGGATGATTTTCAGCAAAATTAAGTGCAGGCTCGTAGTTTTGTTCTATTGATTTTTCAATCCATTCTTTAACTCTTATTTTATTTTTATCAACACCGAATCCATTGAAATAACATATTCCTAAATTATACTGTGCATCAGCATTTCCTTTTTTGGCCGCTTTTGTAAATAGAGATACTGCTTTTTCAGCATCTTCTTCAACACCGGTTCCATTAGCATAACAAATTCCTAATGAATTTTGAGCATCTATATTTCCAAGTTCTGCTGCTTTAGTATACCAATAAATAGCTGATATTAAATCTTCTACATTATTACTTTTTTTGTAAATATCACCAAGTTCTTTTTGTGATACTGTATGTCCTTTCTTTGCTGCTTTAGTATACCAATATTTTGATATTTGAAGATTTTTATCAACACCAATTCCATTTTTATAAAAATAGCCTAATTTATACTGTGCAGTTGTATTGTCTTGTTCTGCTGCTTTAGAGTACCAATAGAAAGCAGCTTCTGGATTCAATCTAACTTTCTCACCTGCATAATATAGGGCAGCTAACAGAATCTGGGCATTTACATTATCTTGTTCTGCAATTTTAATAATTAATGATAGTCCTTTTTCAGGATTTTTTTCAAATCCGCATGAGCCATCCAAATAACAGGAATATAATGCTAATTGCTTTTCCAATTCATCATGTTTATTCTCATTATTAAATTTGTCAGATAAGTTTGTGGTTGAATCACTCGGATACATTTTAATAACCTCTTATAATATCAATATTAGTTATTATGTATATTATTCATATTAAATATCTGATGTGTTTTATATAATTTAGTAGAGTCTGTCCAACAGATTCACATTACGATTGGACAGACTCTATAATAATCATTCTGATAATAAATATAAAATAACCTTGAGATATAATATAGATATATGATGATAAACTATGACACAATTCAAATGTAAAATGTGTGGTGGCAATTTGGATGTTCCAAATGGTGTTTCAGTTATCATTTGTGATAATTGCGGTACGGAACAGACCCTTTCAACAAGTGGTGATGATATTGTCATCAATCTTTTCAACCGTGCAAATAATCTACGCATAAAATGTGAATTTGATAAAGCAGTTGATGCTTATGAAAAAATTTTAGACATTGATAACACTCAAGCAGAGGCACATTGGGGGATTGTTCTATGTAAGTATGGTGTAGAATATGTTGAGGATACTCAAACTGGAAACAGACACCCAACATGTCATAGAACACAACTCGAATCTATTTTAACTGACTCAGACTACATTGCTACACTTCAGAATGCAGATTCAACTGCCAAGTTGGTTTATGAGATTCAGGCAAAAGAAATCAATGATCTCCAACGAAAGATTCTAGATATTGTTAAATCTGAGAAGCCATTTGATGTTTTTATCTGTTACAAGGAAAAAGATGAAAATGGTCAGAAAACACGTGACAGCGTAATTGCCAATGAAATTTATCATGAACTGACTAATTCTGGTTTGAAAACGTTCTATGCTGCTATCACACTTGAAGACAAGCTTGGTGTAGAATATGAACCATATATTTATGCAGCTTTATCTTCTGCAAAAGTGATGCTTGTTCTTGGAACGAGGCAGGAATATTTCAATGCCATCTGGGTTAAAAATGAGTGGTCACGTTATTTGCACATGATGAAAATAGATAAGAGTCAGAAAAAAACTCTTATTCCTTGTTTCAGGGATATGGATGCATATGATTTGCCGGATGAGTTCTCACATCTTCAAGCGTTGGATATGTCTAATATTGCGTTTATGCCTGATTTAACCAGAAATCTGAAAAAACTGGTTGGAACAGAACAAACATCTGCTGCATCTGCATCTTCAAAATCAGATAGTAATGCAGCACCCTTAGTAAAACGTGCTTTCCTTTTCTTAGAGGAAAGAGAAATCAGCAGGGCAGATGAATTACTTGAGCGAGCATTGGATTTCGATCCCGAATACTCACAAGCCTACATAGGAAAACTGATGGTTCAAAAAAATGTCCGCACGCCAGATGAATTAACAAAACTTAAAATATATTTGCGGGATGAAGACCTATTTAAGAAAGCCATTCGTTTTGCTGATGCAGAGTATAAACAGACTCTTGAACAGTATCTCTATCAGAATCATGATGTCTGGTATGCTGAAGCAAAGGAAATCCTGAATTCCAATAAATTTATGGAGGCGAGGGAGAAATTCCTTAAAATCAAAGACCATAGGGATTCGTCTGAACTGGCGAATAAATGTCTCGCTCTGGATACTGAGAGGATTTATATAGATGCAAAAAATACTATGAACGGTGGCTATTATATAACTGCTCGTGGTATTTTTGAATCATTAAAGGGTTATAAAGATTCAGTTGAACTGGCAAAGAAATGTACGGCACTGGATATTGATAAGAAATATACGGATGCAATCAATATGATGAATATGGGGGTTTATCTTAGTGCCCGTGAAGTATTTTTATCGTTAAAAGAGTACAAGGACTCAGCAGAGTTGGTGAAAAAATGTATCGAGTTGGAGACTGAAAAAAAATACAAAGATACAATTGCTTTAATGAATGGTGGTGACTATATCCGTGCTCGGAATGAATCCCTCTCCTTAGGGAATTATAAGGATTCGTCTGAACTGGCGAATAAATGTCTCGCTCTGGATACTGAGAGGATTTATATAGATGCAAAGAGAGCGATGGAATCTGGTGATTATTCACGTGCTCAAACACTATTTATTTCACTGGATGGTTACAGGGACTCAAGTGAGTTAGCTCAGCAATGTTTAGAACCAATACGTAAAGAACAATGTAAACATGTATGTGTCTCAATACGTTCTGAATTTGATGATTATTTAAATTTGTTAATTCAGAACTCCTTTATAAAGGATAATCAGGATAATTATAAT
>JAQVBA010000059.1 GCA_028690555.1 Acholeplasmataceae bacterium | reverse complement strand
AAGCGATGGTTAAACATATTATTCGTTATGTTTTTGATAAACTTCCCGAAGAAATGGAGTTTTTTGATAAGTTTGTTGAACCTGGTATTATTGAAAGACTTAAAAAAGTATTAGATAAACCATTCGCAAAAGTGACGCATAAAGATGCGATTGACATTTTGCTTAACAGCGGTGTTAAGTTTGAAAATACACCAAAACAAGGCGAAGATATAAACACAGAACATGAGAAATACTTAACAGAAAAGCATTTTAAGAGCCCAGTGTTTGTCATTGATTGGCCAAAAGATATCAAAGCATTCTATATGCGTTTAAATGAAGACGGAAAAACAGTTGCCGCAATGGATCTTTTAGTTCCAGGTAGTGGTGAGCTTATCGGTGGATCTCAAAGAGAGGAACGAATCGATTACTTAACTAAGCGTATGAGTGAACTTCATATTGCAGAAAGCGATTTTGATTGGTACTTGGATTTAAGAAGATACGGCGGATGTGTTCATTCTGGTTATGGTATGGGATTTGAAAGACTGATTATGTATTTATCGGGTGTTGAAAATATCAGAGATGTGATTCCATTTCCTAGAACACCAAAAAACTGCGAATTTTAAGAAGAGGGTATTCCTCTTCTTTTTATTTAAAAAGAACATTTTTGAAAAACTGCTTCATATGTTACAATAGATTTGTCAAAAATTTTAAGATTGGAGAAAGCCATGGAAAAGTTAAAACTTTATGGATTTAATAATTTAACCAAAACACTCAGTTTTAATATCTATGACATTTGTTATACAAAAACGGATGAAGAAAGAAAAGCTTACATCGAATATATCGATGAACAATATAACTCCGAACGTTTAACAAGAATTTTAACTGAAGTTACACATATGATTGACGCGAATGTATTAAATATCGCAAAACAGGATTATGATCCCCTTGGAGCGAGTGTCACCATCTTGATTTCTGAAGAAGTTGTTGAAGATGAAGTGCTAGATCCTTCATGCAATGCAGGATTATTTCCTCAAAAAGAGAGTGTTGTGGCACATTTAGATAAAAGTCATGTAACAGTTCATACATACCCAGAAAGTCATCCAGATCAACAAATTTCAACATTTAGAGTTGATATTGATGTCTCTACATGTGGAAAAGTTACACCGATTAAGGCTTTGAACTATTTGATTAATAGTTTTGATTCGGATGTGATCATCATGGATTATCGCGTTAGAGGGTTCACAAGAGATCTTGAAGGTAATAAGCATTATATGGATCACGAAATTAGTTCTATCCAGGATTATATTTCCGAAGATATCTTAAAAAAATATACAACGATGGATATAAATCTCGATCATTCGAATATATTTCATACAAAAATGATGTTGAATCAGTTTGTATTGGATAATTATATGTTTAACATTAAAGCTGATGATTTATCTAAAGAAGAAAAGGCTCAACTAAAGCAAGATATTAATCGTGAGATGGCAGAAATCTTTTATGGCATGAATATTCCAAATATGAAATGAGGGATTTAAATGTGGTTTACAGAAGCATGGACACCAAACATTAACTTTCAAGTGAAAATTAAAGAGCATCTATATTCTAAAAAAACACCCTTTCAACAACTTGAGGTGTATGATTCATATGAACTCGGTCGATTTTTCACACTTGATGGCATCATGATGGCAAATGAAAAAGATGAATTCATCTATCATGAGATGATCATCCACACACCTATGTCCATTAATCCGAAGATAAAACATGTATTAGTCATTGGTGGTGGCGATGGGGGAAGCGTTCGAGAACTTTCAAAATATCCGACCATTGAAACCATCGATATGGTTGAAATCGATGAAGATGTTGTCAGAGCTTGTCAAAAATATTTTCCAATCACAACCACAGGATTTAGTGATCCACGCGTCAATTTAATGTTTGATGATGGTTTGAAATATGTCAAAGAAACCAAAAAAACATATGATTTAATCATCGTGGATTCAACCGATCCTATTGGCCCAGGTGAGGGATTATTCACACAAGAATTTTATATGAATTGCCACAGAGTTTTATCAGAAGATGGTATTCTCATCAATCAGCATGAGAGTCCATATTTTGAAAAAGAAAAAATAGAGATGAAAAGGGCACATCAAAAGATTAAATCCTTGTTTAAAATAGCCTCTGTTTATCAAGCTTTTATACCAACATATCCATCCGGACATTGGCTCTTTGGATTTGCGTCAAAAAGGTATGATCCAGTCTTGGATTTTAAAGACACATTCATTCACCAATTTGGCGTAAAAACAAAGTATTATAACAAAGAAATTCATACAGGATCTTTTGCTTTACCAAACTATGTTAAAGATGAATTAGAAAATATTTAACAACAAAACACCTAAAGGTGTTTTTTGTTACTATTTTGATTGACAAAAAGATGAACTCAATTTATAATTGAATTACCCTAAAAGCGCTTTCATGCGTCTATTTTTTAGAAAAAAGCGAAATCTTTCGCGACTGAATGCTTTATTTCCGTTGTCTTTTCACCCGTTGTATTATATAATACAAGAGATGAGGTGAATGAATCGATGTATAACGCTGAAATAGTTATTCAAACGAATCAAATAGTATCACGCACCACCTTTTTTTATCGTCTTAACATTTAGTGCTTTGGGGAACCAAGGGACTTTTTTATTAAAATAGATGAAAATCATCGATCGAGGAGAGAAAAAACATGGAGATTACGTTAAAAAATCTTACAAAAGTATTTACGGATTCAAAGGGTAAAGAAACCCGCGCCGTTGATAATCTCGACATCAAGATTCCATCAGGCAAACTCATTGGTTTGCTTGGACCATCAGGATGTGGAAAGTCTACGACACTTTATATGATTTCTGGATTATTAAACCCTACAGAAGGGCAAATCTTCTTTGGTGACGAAGATGTTACTGAACTGGCTCCTGAAAAAAGAGGTATTGGCCTAGTTTTTCAAAATTATGCCTTATATCCACACATGACTGTTCGACAAAACATCATGTTTCCACTTGAAAACCTAAAAGTTCCAAAAGAAGAGTCTTTGAAATTAGCTCAAGAAATGGCTGATTTAGTTGGTATTGGAGAATTATTAGACCGTAAACCAGTACAATTATCCGGTGGGCAACAACAACGTGTTGCAATCGCTCGTGCCTTAGTTAAAAAACCAAGAGTTTTACTACTTGATGAACCACTTTCAAACTTAGATGCACGTTTGAGACTTCAAACAAGAGAAGAAATTCGTAGAATCCAAAAAGAAACAGGGATTACCACCATATTCGTAACGCATGACCAAGAAGAAGCGATGAGCATTAGTGATGAAATTGTGCTTATGAATTTTGGCCTTGAACAACAAATTGGTAAACCCCAAGATGTATATAATGATCCTAAAAACTTGTTTGTTGCTAAATTCTTAGGAACTCCACCTATTGGGCTTTATAAAGGAAGTCTCAAAGAAGGTAAAATATATATCGGAGACGTTTTAGTTTTTGAAGACGACTCACTAGAAAAAGAAAAAAATCGTGAAGTCATTGTTGGTGTTCGCCCTGAAGGATATGATTTAAGTGAAAGCGGAACACTTGAAATCACTTCTAAATACATTGAAACCATTGGCCGCGATTTATCAATCGTATCAACTCATGAAAAAGCTATGACCGATAGTTTCAGAATTATTGTTCAAGATGCTGATTCATCCTTATTTGACCAAGAAATTGTTAAGTTAAACTTAAAGAAAAATAAGACATATATTTTTGATGTCGAAGATGGTAGGAGACTTGCATAATGCTTGAGGGCAAAAAGGATTATAAAGCTTGGCTGTATCTTGCCATTCCGCTATTTTTACTTACCGTATTCACATTTTATCCATTAATAAAAACTATTTTAATTTCTTTGTTTTCGCAATATAATGCGATGGATGATAGTTTTGGATCATATTTTGATTTAGTAGCGTATCAAACCATATTTAGAGATCCCGTATTCATTGGTGCCATTCGAAACACAATGCTTCTCGTTTTCGTTTCTGTACCAATTTCAACAGTGCTTGCGATCTTAATTGCAGTAGCATTAAATTCAATTAAACCACTACAACGAATTTTTCAAACCATATTCTTTATGCCATATGTTACAAATACATTGGCTATTGGGATGGTATTCGGTGTGATGTTTGCACACCCACTTACACAAGGAATTATGCCTGAAGGCTTAATTAATACCCTCTTCCAGACATCCATTGACTGGGTTGGTGTAACCGCTACAAGAGATCACTGGATGTTTGTTGTACTCATCTATACAATATGGAGTGCGCTTCCATTTAAGATTTTAGTGTTTATTGGTGGATTACAAAATATCAGTAAACAATATTATGATGCAGCAAAGGTTGACAGCACACCAAGAAGAAGAGTCTTTACGAAAATTACACTACCACTTTTATCACCACTCATTTCATATATTTTGATCACTTCATTTATTGGAGCATTTAAAGCATATGAATCTGTATTAGCTGTTGCTGGAACTACTGGAAGATCTTTGGATCGTGAAAGATGGACTGCAGTTGCCTATGTTTACGATAAAATTGGTCTTGCCGGTTTAGATTCAAATCTTGTATCATATTATTCTCGTGGTGCTGCCGCAGCTGTTATTCTATTCATTATTATCTTGATTTTTACGGCCATAAATCTTTATGTCAGTAAAAAACGAGTACACTACTAGGAGCGTGCACTATGAATGATGTTATGAAATACTCAAATAAAAATGAAAATACGACACTTAAAGCTCAAAAAACGACACAATTCCTAGTTAAATTTGGCACATATGCATTTTTAGCGATTATGGCATTTATCGTGATTGTACCATTCTACTGGATGTTAAACGTATCATTCCAAAGCAGTAATGAAGTATTGAATTCTTTAAATACTAGTCTATTTCCTAAAGTGTTTTCTCCAAAAAACTATGTGAACGTCTTCTTTTATTCATCTTCTCAGCAAGGAAGCATTAATTTTCCGAGATATTTACTAAATACTAGCGTCGTTGCAGTATTTTCCACAGTTGGCGGAACTATCTTCTCAATCTTAGTTGCTTTCGCACTTGCAAGATTAAACTTTAAAGGAAGAGAATTAGTTTTCACAATTTTACTAGCAACGATGATGATTCCCGGTGAAATGATGGTTATTTCAAACTATATTACCGTATCACGATTGGGATGGGTGAATGATCCGGGTGCAGGATCTTATCTTGCAATGATTATTCCATTCTTGATTTCTATCTTCCATATTTATTTATTACGACAAACATTTAGACAAATACCAAACGAACTTTACTATGCAGCAAAAGTCGATGGTTGTGGTGATTTTAAATATTTATGGAGAGTCATGGTTCCAATCGCTAAAAGTAGTATTGTAACGATTGTCATCCTTAAATTAATGGGAGCATGGAATGCCTATATTTGGCCAGATATCGTTGCGAATGAAAGATTTAAACTAGTGACATCATGGCTAAGAAGTTCGTTTACCGATCAAGATGCTACAGGTTCTGGTCGTGTTCTAATGAACTATCAAATGGCTGCTACCGTCATTGTGACAGTACCACTATTATTACTCTTTATTTTCTTTAGAAAGTACATCATGAGCGGAATTTCACGCAGTGGTGTTAAAGGATAAAAGTAAAAATTTAGATAAAAAAGGAGAAAGTGAATGAAAAAAGTAATGTTAGTATTATTACTTCTTGTCACAGGCGTTTTCTTAGCGTCTTGTGGAGGAGAACGTACTGCAACTAATGAAAAAAGATTAGTTGAATGGTATGAACTCTCAGAAGATGCAAAACTTGATACAACTAAAGAAATAACAATCAAGTTTTGGCACCGTATGGGTGCTGATAGCCAAGCTTTAGTTCAAAAATGGATTGGTGAGTTTGAAGCAATTTATCCAAATATCACAGTCATTGAAGAAAAAGCTGCTGGTGATTATACAGCGCTTGCTGATAAAGTTGCATTATCTATTCCTGCAGGTACAAATCCGGATATCGTGGAAAGTTATCCAGACCATATCGCGAGATATGCACAAGCAAAAGCACCATTAGCATTAAACAATTTTATTACAAATCCAAATATTGGGTTTACTGAAG
>JAQVBA010000058.1 GCA_028690555.1 Acholeplasmataceae bacterium | reverse complement strand
CCACCTTCTTCTTCATAGGGTTGACTTTGATTATAAAATTGAAGAGAGTGCAAGTGTTCTAAAACTTGATCGATTTCATAGATTTCATAACCCTTACCATAAAGCGGATAAATGGTTTGGATTCTTTTTTCTTTGATTAATCGAAGTGGTATATGTAAAAAATGACTTGAAGGCATCATATTCTCATGAAACCGATCAAATCCAACCCATGAATTATCCGGATCGTCTAAATGAATGTAACTACTAAATATTGTATTTGAAAACAGTGTTTCCGTTAAAGGCATGTAACTTAAAAACATCTTAGGATAAGGCAAGAAAACAACTGGAATGAATTCAAAAACAACTTCTTTTCCATCCATTAAGATGAAATCAAGTGATTTTAAGGATTTTACTTGGATATTTTGATACACATTCTCAATTTGTCGACTAAAAAAGTGATTTGAAATAATCACACCTTTGAATCCATCTTGGATGAGTCTTTCCATCACATTTAAAATTGATGAATGCGAATTAGACAAAACCAAATAATCAATCTCTTCTATCCTTGATTGACTCATAAGTTCTTCCCTAAATTTTTCGTAAAACTGAATTGGAACTAAATCATATAAGATTTTATATGTTTTGGTTGTGATAAAAAATGTGTTAATTTGATGCATCTCATCTAACACATAAGGTCCAATTGGAATAATCTTCAATTCAGGCATATTGCCACTTCTCTTCTTTATTTATTTACTTACATTTTATCATGAAAAGACAAAAAAATAAGCCATGATATATGCTTACTTTTCTGAACTTACTAAATTTTGTCTTAAAGATTCTTTTTTAATCTTATATAGCTCTTCCACAGCAAAGTGCAACTTAGTTACAACATTCTTTTTGTTGATCGGATAGATATAATATGTATCATCTAAAGTTGATAAATCGATACAATCCCCTTTACCCATATAATCATATTCAATATGCAAACTATAAAGACTTAATGGCTCTTTAACGAGTTTCAGTGGCTTCCCAAATTCTTCTCCAGTTAACACAAATCCATTTTCATCATGGATGAGTTTACCCTTACCAAGCGGAATATATCCCTTTGAATTAGGTAATGATTCAATCATTACCTCATCTTCAAAGTGATACTTACCTGAAACAATCTCTTTTCTAACCTGCTCTCTTTCAAATTCATACCAATCTGGGATATGTGGAAACTCTGTTTTTCCAGTGGTCGCATGAAGTTCCCCATATTCATCCATTTCATACGTCTTTTTACAATGGTTACATGTAATCATATGATCTTTAGAATCCATTTCGTGTTCAGTTAAACACGAAGGGCATTGATATAAAACTTTATGAATTTTTTCTGCACGATATTTTTCGGTAATCTTAATTTGATTATCTTTTTGCCACTTATATTCATCATATTGAAACGCTTTGTGGATGCGTTGATTAATTTGATCTACAGATAGAGTTAATATTTCATCTTTCGTAATTATTTGAGTCATATCTGCAGCCAGAGGAACTTTACGCATCTTTAAATTCCAAACAGGTTGTGTGAGATAGTTCCCATGCATGTTTAACATCACTACAGGATGTTTTAAAACCTTACACATCTTCGCTAAAGAATCCGGTAAAATAGCTGTTGTTCCAATCAATGAATACCTCGCTTCAGGATAGATTGCGACTATATTTTTTAATTTTTCAAGCGCATATTTGATTTGTTTAAACAATTTTGTATCATTAGTAAACTTGCGCTTACAAATGCCACCCACATTACGAAGTAGTTTTTCTCTTTTAATAAATCCATCGATCGCAACAATATAATTTGCTCTTTTCGGATAGATAGCTGCAGTTGTAACTTTAAAATCGATAAACGCATGATGTGTGCAAAGTAAAACATAAGGCGGTTTTACATCTTCCATATTGACTTTATTGACTTTAAGTTTTCTTTTCCAAACAGTTGGAAAACTTAAAAGATAAGCTAGCGGGGTTAAATAAAACTTTTCTTTAACTGGTTTTTTATCCATATCAAAACGTTTGATTAGATCCATGTTGTCTCCTTCAGATGTGGCATATAGCATGATTATATCATAATCCTTAGATATTCAAACCATTATGAGTCATCTAAAAATAAAGCCCAGCTTAGCTAGGCAATATATCCATTTTCTTTGCGGCTCTATAGAGAATTGAAACTGCTTCATCAAGTTGTTCTTTCGTATGGAGTGCAGACACCATACAACGTAATCGTCCCATACCTTTTTGAACCGTTGGGAAAACAATTCCTGAGACAAAAACACCATTTGCAAGTAATAATTTTGAAAACTCCATCGTTTTCGCTTCATCACCAATCATAATTGGTGTAATCGGTGTTTCGCTATGTCCAATATCAAAACCTTTTTTCTTTAATTCAGCTTTAAAATAATTGGCATTATCCCAGAGTTTATCGGTATATTCTGTCGATTCTTCTAACATATTAAATGCTTCAATGATGGCTGCGGCAGCTGAAGGCATCATCGCAGTTGAAAATAATAAAGGTCTTCCACGATGTAGTAACCAATCACGCATGTTTTGTGAACCACACACATAACCACCAACCACACCAATCGCTTTCGATAAAGTTCCAACGATAAAATCAACTTGACCGTGCAAATTAAAGTGATCGACTGTGCCACGTCCAGATGTACCTAAAACACCTGAGCCATGCGCATCATCCACATAAGTTAATGCATTATATTTTTTAGCTAATTTAACAATTTCTGGTAATTTTGCTAAATCACCATCCATAGAAAATACACCATCTGTAATAATTAATACATTAACGAATTGATCTCTTCTTTCTTTTAAAATGCGTTCCAAATCTGCCATATTTGAATGCTTAAATACGGTTCTAGTCGCTTTTGACAAACGACTACCATCGATGATCGATGCATGATTTAATTCATCTGAGATGATGAGATCATGCTCATTCGTAATGGCTTGAATTACGCCTGCATTGACATTAAATCCGGATTGAAAAACAACACAAGCATCTTCTTTTTTAAAAGATGCAATCTTTCTGTCTAACTGTTCATGAATCCGCATATTTCCAACAATTGTACGAACAGCACCAGCACCAACGCCATAGGTTTCAATCGCATCGATGGCTGCTTTTTTTAATCTTGGATGATTGGCAAATCCTAAATAATTATTCGATGATAAATTGATGACATCTCGTCCATCCAATTTGATGATTGCTTCACAAGGACCCTCATTAATTGGCAATTTACGATACAACCCTTTTACTTTTAAATCTTTCACTTGATCAAATAAAAAATTACTCATTATATCTCCTTCCTATGGGATTAGTACGACTTTCCCACTATTACCTGATATCATTTGTGCGATTCCTTTTTCCATCTCTTCAAGTTTAAATACATGCGTCACGATGATATCTAAATCTAATTTTCCACTTCCAACAAATTGCGTTACTTGGTCCCATGTTTCAAACATACGTCTACCAATAACCCCATATATTTCAATACCTTTAAAGACGATGTCATTTGAAAAATCAATGTCAATGTTTTGTTCACCAATACCTAGCATTGACATCTTTCCACCAGGTTTAATGTATTTAAATGATTGTTCAATCGCGGTTTTATTACCAGAAAATTCACCAACGATATCGACACCTTTACCATCAGTTTCTTCTAATACGCGTTTAATCACATCTTCTTTGAGTGGATTAATCACGACATGAGCTCCAAGCTTTTTCGCCAAGTTGATGCGGTAATCGTTAATTTCAATCGCAATAATCTTTTTAGATCCAACAGCTTTTGCGATATTCACACCCATTAAGCCAATCGGTCCACATCCGACAATCGCAACCGTTTTATCTTTAATATCAAAATGCATCATGGTATGCATCGCATTTCCTAATGGTTCTTGGATCGATAAGTATTTTGGATCAACATTAGAGTGATTGACAATCAAATTATAAGCGGGCATCTTAGCATATTCTGCAAAACATCCATCTGTATCTACACCAATAATTTTGGTGTTTTCACAAATGTGATATTCACCACGCTTACAAAACTCACAATTGCCACATACGATATGTGTTTCTGCAGAAACGATATCATCTAATTTAATATTTTTTACATTCGATCCTACTTTTATCACGCGACCACTGAACTCATGTCCAACCGTCAAAGGCGGTTTGATTCTTCCTTGACTCCAGCGATCCCATTTATAGATGTGAACATCTGTTCCACAAATTGAAGTTGCAATAATTTTTATTAAAACTTCATCTGGACCAATGTCACTTGGAATCGGCTTTTTAACCATTTTAAATCCTGGACCTTTGGTTTCCTTAATAAAGGCTGTCATCGTTTCCATATTGACTTAACTCTCCTTATTTTATCGTCTTTAGACGTGTTTTCCTTACATAGTGTTCTAATGCAATCAGTGTTTTACCATCGGTAATTTGTCTTTGGTCAAGCATCATTTCAATTTGATTAAGTGTATATAATTTAATATCGATAAATTCATCATCATCCATCGATTTTGGTTTTTCAATTTTTTCACAATCGTAAGCAATGAATAAATCAATCATCTCATCACTATATCCCACACATGGATGAATCTTTAACAAATGTTCAAAATGTGTCGATACATAACCTGTTTCTTCTTCAAGTTCACGCATCGCACAAATTAAAGAAGACTCCCCTTCATCGAGTTTACCCGCTGGAATCTCAATTAATGTAGAATTGATTGGATATCTAAATTGTTCAATCAATAAAATCTCACCAGATTTTGTAATGGGAAGTACAGCAGCACCCCCAGGATGTCTTAAAATAACACGCGTGGATGTTTGATCATTGGGTAGTTTAACCAAATCCTCATCAATTTCCAAAAATTTGTGTGTATAAACCCTTTTTGTTGATATCTTAGTCTCTTTCATATGCACTCTCGTTAGTTGATATTAAAATATTTTGGTCTTGCTCTTTTATATATGTCATAAAAATATTTAAAACATCTTTAATGACTTCAGGGCTCACCTTATCTAATGTATCACTCATGGTATGGTAGGACAAATTACGATTTGAATTTGACCATGGCATGCCAATGATCGATAACGATGGAATTCCAATCTTTTGTAGTTCAGCAGCATCTGTTCCACCGGTTAAAAATGCCAGTGGTTTTAATGGTAAATGAATGCCTAAATGTTTTGAAACTTCAGAAACTTCTTTGGCTAATTTTAAATCTAAATCAACAAAATCATTAAGGTCTGATGTTAATAAAAAGAGTTCCGCTTCATCATATAAACAATCTTGATTTAAAAGAATAGTTGGTATCTTTTTAAGCTCATGAAAATGCTTTTTCGCAAAATCTCTCGCTCCGCGCAATCCTTCTTCTTCAGCATCAAAACTCGTGATGATTAATCGTGTATGTTCTAAAGGATTTTCTTTAAAATACTTACCGATTGCAATCGCATTAAAAACAGCAACCAAATTATCTCCTGCACCTGGTGTTCCTTTTTTAGATGCAAAAAACCACATTTGACCGACCAGTAAAAATAGGAAAGATAATCCGATTGAAATCGCTAGGTGAAGCCAATTTTGATTTCTAAAAATCGCAAGCGCTAGACTTGATAAAAGCGCAATAATCACAACCACAATCGATCCAGTCGTTCTAAAATTATAGAGCTTCGGCTGATGGATAAAAAAATTAAAAATACGTGCACTATCATGGTGCCCGGATATGATTACTTGTTTTTTAATCTCGCCTTTTGGTTCAACAAAACCATAGACATTTTTCGCTTCTTTTTTTGGATAAAGTTTATCTAAAAGTGGTAAGTATAAGAAAAACTGAATAATCAAAATCATAAGTCCTAAAAACAAGATGCCAAATGAAATTAAATACAGTTTTAACCATAAAAATCCAATCGCTAAAATATACGAAACGACAAGAATTCTGATCCATCCTAAAAATGCGTTTTGATACACATAAAAAGACTCTTGATGTGCTTCATCAAATGCATCAGACATGATGGTATAAAGCTTATCACTAGCCTTTAAATCACTGTCTGATCCAGCAAGTCTTGGTCCGAATTCATCAATCAGGTTTTGTGTATTTATAAAGATTTCTTCTTGCAACTTTTTAAGCAAATCTTGATCCATATATTCT